>NZ_JCAXEG010000060.1:0-651 GCF_059758875.1 Streptomyces sp. GQ60
GCCGGCCGGACGGCCGCCACGGTCATCGCGGCGGAAGCCGCCACCAGAGGGACGGTCGCCACCGGAAGGACGGTCATCGCGACGCGGGAACGACGGACGGTCGCCACCGCCGGCCGGACGGCCGCCACGGTCGTCACGGCGGAAGCCGCCACCAGAGGGACGGTCGCCACCGGAAGGACGGTCGCCACCACGGTCGTCGCGACGGAACGGCGGACGCTCGCCGCCACGGTCGTCACGGCCCCCGCGGTAGCCGCCCCTGTCACCGCCGTCGTTGCGCCGAGGCTCGCGCTCCGGACGATCGTCGGGAGAGTTGGACATGGGTGTGACTCCTGTCTTCGGGGTACCGCTAGTCATTCTCGCGCAACCAACCCATGGCCGCGCTTCGGCGTAAAGATCTGGAAAACAAAAAAGACCCCTGCTCCAGCGTTGAACGCTGGACCAGGGGTCCTTTGAAAAATTGTTCGGCGGTGTCCTACTCTCCCACAGGGTCCCCCCTGCAGTACCATCGGCGCTGAAAGGCTTAGCTTCCGGGTTCGGAATGTAACCGGGCGTTTCCCTAACGCTATGACCACCGAAACCCTAATCGGTTTCGAGCGAACAAGCACACTTTGTAGTTATGTTCTAGCTCTAGAAACCAGCAACCGTTCGTTG
>NZ_JCAXEG010000061.1:0-633 GCF_059758875.1 Streptomyces sp. GQ60
CCGCTGGTGGTTTAGTACCAGTGGTTGTTCTGCCAGAAGGTCCAGGCGCCGGCGGGGCTGCCGTAGCGGGAGTTCATGTAGTCCAGGCCCCACTTGATCTGGGTGGCCGGGTTGGTCTTCCAGTCCGAGCCCGCCGAGGCCATCTTCGAGGCGGGCAGGGCCTGGACCAGGCCGTAGGCGCCCGAGGCGGCGTTCGTGGCGGTGGGGTCCCAGCCGCTCTCGCGGGAAACGATGTTGTTGAACGCCGCGAACTGGGCCGGGTCCTTGATCATCTGCTGGGCGATCGCCTTGGCGCTCATCGGGGCGGCCTGCGCGGGAACCGCGGCCAGCATGGAACCGGCGACGCCCAGGGCGAGGACGGTACCCGTGAGGGTCTTCTTGGAAGCGGCGATGCGGCGGATGACTGCGTTGGACACGGACGGGCCTTTCGAAGGGGACAAGGGCGGTCGCCGGCATGCCGGAGCATGCGTGAGCCACTCACGCGAGGGAGAGGGGTTCGTCGGCGGGAGCGGGAGAACCGGGGTCCGGGGGTGAACCCGGGGTCCGGGGGTGAACCCGGGGATCTCCGTCCGCCTTGCGACTCATCCAGTTCTACGGGGGTAGAGCGCGCCTGGCAACGACCCCTCTTACTAG
>NZ_JCAXEG010000062.1:0-600 GCF_059758875.1 Streptomyces sp. GQ60
CGCACCGAAGACGCCGGAGACGGCGAAGGCAGCCGGCCCCAGCTCGTCTTCCTCTCGGCCGGCAACACCGAGCTGCTGGACCAGCACATCGGCGACGTACTCGACGCACTCGACACGGCGGACCCCGCCCCGCTGGCCGCCGTGGCCCACACCCTCGGCTCCCGGCAACCACTGACCGCCCGGCTCGCCATCGTGGCCACCACCACCGACACGTTCCTCGAGCGGCTGCGCCACGCCCGCGAACAGCTCCTCACCGGCGCCCGCGGCGACCTCGGCGACGGCGCCCACGCCGCCGACGCCCCCCTCCCGGCCGCCCAGCGCCGTACCGCCTTCCTCTTCCCCGGCCAGGGCAGCCAGCGGCCGGACATGATGCGAGACCTCCACCAGAGGTTCCCCGCCTACCGCTCCGCCGTCCGCGTCCTCAGCACCGTGGCCCGCCCCGACCTCGGCCTCGACCTGGCCGACCTCCTGTACGGCGATGAGGCCCAGCCCCACGGCGACAGCCAGGAGCTCCGGACGCGGCTCGCCGCCACCGACGTGTGCCAGCCCCTGCTCGGCACCGTCCAGATCGCCACCACCCGCGTCCTCGCCGACTGCGGC
>NZ_JCAXEG010000063.1:0-590 GCF_059758875.1 Streptomyces sp. GQ60
CCTCGCCGCCCAGGCCGGCTTCGCCGGGCTCGGCACCGTCCAGGGCTACACCGCCACACTGTTCGCGCTGCTGGCCGTCCCGGCAGGAGCCTTCGCCGCCGTCCGCCTCGCCACGCTCGCCGCCGACGAAACCGGCCGACGCCTCACCCTCCTGTTCGCCCAGCCCCTCACCCGCACGCGAGTACTCACCGCCGAGATCACCGCCGCCCTCGGCGGCGTCATCGTGCTCACCACCGTCGCCGGCTTCGCCACCTGGAGCGGGACACAGACCGTCGGTGCCGAACTCGGCCTCACCGCCGCGCTGTCCGGGGCATGGAACGTAGTTCCCATCACCCTCCTCTGCCTCGGCGCCGGTGTACTCGCCCTGGGCTGGGCCCCGCGTGCGGTCACCATCATCGGATCACTCCCGGCAACAGGCGGATTCCTGCTGAAAGTCATCGCCGACAGTTCCGGCTGGCCGGCATGGGTCGGCCAGCTATCTCCCTTCGCACACCTGGCCGCAGTACCCGGCGAACCCGTCAACTGGCCCGCGGCCTTGCTGATGACGACCGCCGCAACGCTCGCCACGATCGCCGGCATCATCGGCTACC
>NZ_JCAXEG010000064.1:0-572 GCF_059758875.1 Streptomyces sp. GQ60
GATGACATGTTACAACGGAAGCACGTTGAAGCGCATTGGCAGCTTTCTGCCTGAACCAACTGGAGGTGTTTCGCGATGTTGATGCGCACTGACCCGTTCCGCGAGATGGACCGGATCGTCCAGCAGCTGTCCGGCACGTCGGGTACCTGGTCGAAGCCGTCCGTAATGCCGATGGACGCCTACCGCCAGGGCGATGTGTACGTGATCGCCTTCGACCTCCCCGGAGTGAGCACCGAGGCGATCGACATCGACGTCGAGCGGAACATGCTGACCGTCAAGGCCGAACGCCGACCCGCCGAGAAGTCCGACGGTGCGCAGACGGAGCTCTCCGAGCGGCCCCTCGGCGTGTTCTCCCGCCAGGTCATGCTGGCCGACACCCTCGACACCGAGCGCATCGAGGCCGACTACGACGCGGGTGTCCTGACCCTGCGGATCCCCATCGCCGAGCGCGCCAAGCCCCGCAAGATCAGCATCGGCCGCACCGACGGGCACCAGCAGATCTCCAGCTGAACAAGCCGGCACCCACGCGCGGAGGACGGGACACCGACACCCCTCCGGCACCCGTCCTCCGC
>NZ_JCAXEG010000065.1:0-522 GCF_059758875.1 Streptomyces sp. GQ60
CGTCGTACTCGATGGTGACCTGGGTCTTGCCGTCGGGACGCAGGTAGGGGACGGTCCCGTTCTTGCGGACCTCCGTCAGCCGCCTGGAGAGGCGGTGCGCGATGTGGATCGGCAGCGGCATGAGCTCGGGGGTCTCGTCGCAGGCGTAGCCGAACATCAGGCCCTGGTCGCCCGCGCCCTGCTTGTCGAGCTCGTCGCCCTCCTCGCCTTCGACGCGCTTCTCGTACGCGGTGTCGACACCCTGCGCGATGTCCGGGGACTGCGCGCCGATGGACACCGACACACCACAGGAAGCCCCGTCGAAGCCCTTCTTCGAGGAGTCGTAGCCGATCTCCAGGATCTTGTCGCGGACGAGCTGCGCGATCGGCGCGTACGCCTTCGTCGTCACCTCTCCGGCGACGTGGACGAGACCCGTGGTGATCAGGGTCTCCACCGCCACGCGGGACGTCGGGTCCTCGCGGAGCAGCGCGTCGAGAATGGTGTCGCTGATCTGATCGGCGATCTTGTCGGGGTGACCCTCGG
>NZ_JCAXEG010000066.1:0-497 GCF_059758875.1 Streptomyces sp. GQ60
GGACGGCATCAAGCTGGACACCGAGGGCTACCGCCTGCTGGTCAACCCGACCGGCCGCTTCGAGATCGGCGGCCCGATGGGCGACGCCGGCCTGACCGGCCGCAAGATCATCATCGACACCTACGGCGGCATGGCCCGCCACGGCGGCGGCGCCTTCTCCGGCAAGGACCCGTCCAAGGTCGACCGCTCCGCCGCGTACGCGATGCGCTGGGTCGCCAAGAACGTGGTCGCCGCCGGTCTGGCCTCGCGCTGCGAGGTCCAGGTCGCGTACGCCATCGGCAAGGCCGAGCCCGTGGGCCTGTTCGTGGAGACCTTCGGCACGCACAAGGTCGACGTCCAGAAGATCCAGGACGCCATCGGCCAGGTCTTCGACCTCCGTCCGGCCGCGATCATCCGCGACCTCGACCTCCTGCGCCCCATCTACGCCCAGACCGCCGCCTACGGCCACTTCGGCCGCGAACTGCCGGACTTCACCTGGGAGCGCACCGACCGCGTGG
>NZ_JCAXEG010000067.1:0-395 GCF_059758875.1 Streptomyces sp. GQ60
CAGCCGGTGAGGGTTTCGGTGTCGGGGATCTGGGCGGTGAAGGCCAGCGCGGCCTCGGCGGTCAGGCGGCGGGCGAGGTCGACGCGCTCGTCTCCGGTGACCCTCCGGCCGAGAGCGGCCAGGACGGTCCGCAGGACGTCCTCGGCGCGTTCGCGGGTGGGGTAGACGCCTTCGGAGCGGACGCGCTCGACCATGTCGTCGAAGGTCATGACCGTCAGGTGCGGGTTCGCTCGAAGCTGGTCGTGCATGGCTGCGGATGCCTCTCTCGTCAAGGTTCGCGTGGACGCCGGTGGTGGTCAGGTGGGCTGGGGGTGGCCGAAGAGCAGGTCGTAGCCGGGCGGTAGCTGGAGGAGGATCTCCTGGACCAGGAGGTCTCCGGCCGCGGCGGTGACGGC
>NZ_JCAXEG010000068.1:0-373 GCF_059758875.1 Streptomyces sp. GQ60
ACGGTCGTCACGACCGCCACGGAACCCACCACGGTCGTCATCACGGCGCGGGTACGACGGACGGTCACCACGGTCGTTGCCGCGGAAGCCACCACCGGAAGGACGGTCACCACGGTCGTTCCCACGAAAGCCGCCGCCACCGGAGGGACGGTCATCACGACGGGGGTACGAGGGACGGTCGCCACCGGAGGGACGGTCATCGCGACGCGGGAACGACGGACGGTCGCCACCACGGTCGTCACGACCGCCGCGGAACCCACCACGGTCGTCATCACGACGGGGGTACGAGGGACGGTCGCCACGGTCGTTGCCGCGGAAGCCGCCACCGGAGGGGCGGTCACCACGGTCGTCGCGGCGGAAGCCACCACCGGAA
>NZ_JCAXEG010000069.1:0-354 GCF_059758875.1 Streptomyces sp. GQ60
GATGGGCATGCCGCCGACGACGGTGGCCAGGCGGAGCTTGACCGCCCGGGCGTAGGGGGTGAGCGCGGCCGTGACTTGCTGGGCGAGCTCACGGGTGGGTACGAGGATCAGTGCGAGCGGCTGCCCCGACTCGGCGCTCTGACCGGCCGTACGGGCGAGCAGGGCGAGGCCGAAGGCGAGGGTCTTTCCGGAGCCGGTACGGCCGCGGCCGAGGACGTCACGGCCCGCGAGGGTGTTCGGCAGCGTGGCGGCCTGGATCGGGAACGGCGTCTCCATGCCCTCACGGGTGAGCGTGGCGAGCAGTTGCGCCGGCATGTCGAGGTCGGCGAAGGCCTCGACGGCGGGCAGCGCGGG
>NZ_JCAXEG010000007.1:0-415177 GCF_059758875.1 Streptomyces sp. GQ60
GGCCTGACTCCCAGTCAGCGGGTTTTGCCTTCCGGGCTGTTGGGCCCTTCCGACTCCCAGAACTCTAGTGGATTTCCCGGGCGATTCATAATCGACCTTCAGGAATGAATTCGGGCATGCCGAATGCGTTCCCAGTGGGAGATCGTGCTGAGTTGGGTGCCGCAACGAGGCGGCGGGATTCGTCGCCTCCGAAACCTTTCGGCTCAGGGACAACTCGAAGAACCTTACGGATCCGTCGGGCCCGTGTCAAACCCGGGGGTTGACGCCGGGCCACTAGGCGGTCAGTGCGGGGACTGGAGGTCCTCTACGCGGTCCAGGAGGCGGGTGAGCATGTCGCCCAGCACCCCTCGCTCCGCGGTGGAGAGGTCCTGGAGGAGGTCCTCCTCGAAGACCGTCGCCGCGCGCATCGCGTCCAGCCACTTGCTCCGGCCTTCCGCGGTGAGCTCCACGATCACGCGGACGCGGTTGTTCTCGTCCCGCTCGCGCGTGACCAGTGCTTCCGCGGTCATGCGGTCGATCCGGTGGGTCATCGCCGCCGGCGTGAGGCCCAGCTGCTTCGCGAGCTCGCTCGGACCCATCCGGTACGGGGCTCCGGAGAGGACGAGGGCCTTGAGGACCTCCCACTCCGCGTTGCTGATGCCCAGGGCCGCCGTCTGGCGGCCGTAGGCGACGTTCATGCGGCGGTTCAGGCGGCTGAGGGCCGAGACGACCTTCTCGACCTGGGGGTCGAGGTCCTGGAACTCGCGCTGATAGACGGCGATCTGTTCGTCGAGGCTCGGCTCGTGGACGGGCGCAGTGCCGTCGGGGGTGTCACCCATGGTCCGAAGTATGGCATGAGCCCGTTGGCGTCTAACTCCTTCGGTGTGTAGTGTTAAGCATCGAACTTTAGGTATGAAGTCTTCAAGCTTCAGCAATCAAGGTGGTGAGAAGTGACCAGGGTGATGGGCGCTGCGATGCGGCGGATCCAGGCCGGGAACGCGTTGACCGCGTTCGGTATCGGCTTCACGGTTCCGTTCCTCTACGTCTACGCGGCGAAGGTGCGAGAGCTGGACCCCATGTGGGCGACGGGAACGTTCATGGCGTTCGCCCTCGGTGCGCTTCTCGCGCTGCCCTTCACCGGGCGGGTGATCGACCGGCGCGGTCCGGTCCCCGTCGTCATCGGTGCGGCCGTCGTCGCCTCGTTCGGCGCGCTGTCGCTCGGGCTCTCCACGGGCGTGGTCGCGATCCTGCTCTCCGCGCTCGCGCTGGGTGCCGGCCAGGCCGTCATGCAGCCCGCGCTGGCCACGATGATCGTGCGGTGCTCCACCCCGTCCACCAGGACGCGTGCCTTCGCCCTCCAGTTCTTCATGCAGAACCTGGGTCTGGGCATCGGTGGTCTGATCGGCGGCCTGATCGTCGACGAGAGCCGTCCCGGCAGCTTCACCCTGCTCTTCAGCATCGAGGCCGTGATGTTCCTGGTGCTGGCCGGGGTCATCGCCACCGTGCGCATGCCGCAGGTGCCGGCCATCAGCACGGCGCTGGCCAAGGACGCCGCCCAGGCGGGCAGCGGCTGGAAGCGGCTGATGGAGCACAAGGCGATGGTGCAGTTCTGCATCCTCGGTTTTGTTCTGTTCTTCGCCTGTTACGGACAGTTCGAGTCGGGTCTTGCCGCCTTCGGTACCGAGGCCGCCGGGATCTCGCCGTCCACGCTGGGGTTCGCGCTCGCCGCCAACACCGGTGCGATCGTGCTGGCGCAGTTCGTCGTGCTGCGGCTGGTGGAGAACCACCGCCGGTCCCGCGTGATCGCGCTGGTCGGTCTGCTCTGGACCGTGGCGTGGATCATCGCCGCCTTCTCCGGGCTGGGGCACGGCAGCGCGGTCATGGCCGCCGCCGCGTTCGTGACCACGTACGCGCTCTTCGGCATCGGCGAGGCCATGCTGTCGCCGACGCTGGCGCCGCTGGTGGCCGACCTGGCGCCGGAGGGGTCCGTGGGCCAGTACAACTCGGCCTTCGCACTGGTCAAGCAGCTCGCTCTGGCGCTCGGGCCGCTCGGTGTGCCGCTGGCCGCGGGTGTGCCCATGCTCTACATCGGCATCTTCGTCATGGTCTCGCTCGGCATCGCCGGGCTGGCGCTGCGGCTCGGCAAGCAGCTGACGCCCGTGCAGGACAATCCGTCGCTGGCCGGGAGCACCGTCGTGGTCAAGCGGGTGAAGGACGCCGAGCCCGTGCCCGCGTAGGCGCAGTGGTACGAGACGGGTACGAGACACAGAGAAGGCCCCGGTCCGGTGGACCGGGGCCTTCTTCGTGTGCGCTACGGGGCCTTGTCGGGGAGGGCGAACTCGCACCAGACGGCCTTGCCGCCGCCCGGGGTGCGGCGGGAGCCCCAGGCCGAGGCGATGGTGGCGACGATGGAGATCCCGCGGCCCGTCTCGTCGGCCGGTTCGGCGCGGCGGCGGCGCGGGAGGTGGTCGTCCCCGTCGGTGACTTCGATGATCAGCCGGCGGTCGGTGCGGCGCAGGCGCAGGCGCATCGGCGGGGTGCCGTGCTGGAGGGAGTTCGCGACGAGTTCGCTGGCCGCGAGGACTCCGAGGTCGCACAGCTCGACCGGGAAGCGCCAGGAGGCCAGGACGCCCTGGGCGAAGGCTCGGGCGCGGGGGGCGGCCTCGATGCCTCCGAGGAGTTCCAGGGCCGCGTTGTGGAAGAGCTCGGCGTCGGCGCCGGTGCGGGCGGGCTGCTGGAGGACCATCACGGCGACGTCGTCGTCGTGGTCGGCGTCGACCCCGAGGGCGCGCATCAGGCGGTCGCAGATGACGGCGGGGGTGCCCTGGGCGCCGGAGAGGGCGCGCTCCAGGGCGGCGACGCCCTCGTCGATGTCCTCGCCGCGGCGCTCGACCAGGCCGTCCGTATAGAGGACGGCGGTGGAGCCGGGGCCCAGCGCGATGGTGCCCGAGGTGTGCAGCCAGCCGCCGGTGCCGAGCGGCGGGCCGGTGGGGTCGGCGGCGCGGCGGACGGTGCCGTCCTCGTCGCGGACGAGGATCGGAAGGTGGCCGGCGGAGGCGTACGCGAGGAGGCCCTCGTTGGGGTCGTGGACGGCGTAGACGCAGGTGGCGATCTGGCTGGCGTCGATCTCGGCGGCCAGTCCGTCGAGGAGCTGCAGGACCTCGTGCGGCGGGAGGTCGAGGCGGGCGTACGCGCGGACGGCGGTGCGGAGCTGGCCCATGACGGCGGCGGCGCGGACGCCCCGGCCCATGACGTCGCCGATGACGAGGGCGGTGCGGCCGGCGCCGAGGGTGATGACGTCGTACCAGTCGCCGCCGACGGCGGCTTCGGTGCCGCCGGGCTGGTAGGTGGCGGCGACGCGCAGGTCGTCGGGCTGTTCGAGCTCCTGGGGGAGGAGGGAGCGCTGGAGGGTGACGGCGGCCTCGCGCTGGCGGCGCTCGCTGGCGCGCAGCCGTTCGGCGGCTTCGGCGTGGTCGGTGACGTCGGCGAGGTGGATCAGGACGCCGGTGCCGGTGTGGGCTTCCGCTTCGCCTTCGGATCCGCCGGTGCCGGTGTGGGCGTTCGCCGGGGCCTGGGCGTGCGATCCGTCGGCGTCGGCCTTGGTCTTGGGGAACTCGATCGGGGTGCAGGTGACCGTGTACGAGCTGGTGCCGCCGGGCGCGCTGCGGTTCTTGGCCGTACGGGGCTTGCCGCTGCGCTGGACCTGGTCGAGGAGCGGGAGCAGGCCGAGCTCGCCGAGCTCGGGGAGGGCGAGGTGCGCGGGGGCGCCGGGGGCTCGGGTGCCGAAGCCGGCGGTGTAGGCGTCGTTGACATAGGCGACGCGGTGCTCGGGGCCGTGCACGAGGGCGACGAGGGCCGGGAGGCGGTCGAGGACGTCCCGTACGGAGAGCTCGTCGAGGGAGGGCGCGGGGGCCCCCGTACCGTCGGCCGCGGCCGTGGCGCATCCGGTGGCGGGGGCGGAACCGGTGCCGCGGACCGTGGGGTCGGCGGGGCAGCCGTCCGGCCCGGTCGCAGAATGGCCGGCGGCGCCGCGGGCGGCCGGGACCGAGCCCTCGCCCCGTTTGGCCTGGGCGGCGGCATGTTCGGAGCGGGCGGCGGCGCGACGCTGCGTTCCGGGAAACCGGGCGCTCCAGCGCGTGAAGTTCACTGCGTTCAAGCCTCGTGGTGTCGCTCGTGGTCGCTGTGTCACTCGGTGGCGATCGGGTGGCACTCGGATGTCACGCTGATGTCACTCTGTGCAGGTGTGAGCCCACCTATGGTCACACGTCCAGTGTGGCCGACGGGACTGACAGCATCAGCCTTCGGTCTTCTTCGGAGGGTCCTTGGGGCCTCCGCCCGCCGCGAGTTCGAATTCTGCTCTGGGGTGTTCGAGGGATCCCAGCGAGACGATCTCACGCTTGAAGAGGCCGGAGAGCGTCCACTCGGCGAGCACGCGCGTCTTGCGGTTCAGGGTGGGGACGCGGCTGAGGTGGTAGGCGCGGTGCATGAGCCAGGCCGGGTAGCCCTTGAGCTTGCGGCCGTAGACGTGCGCGACGCCCTTGTGGAGTCCGAGGGAGGCCACGGATCCCGCGTACTTGTGGGCGTACTCGGTGAGGAGTCCGCCGCGCAGGGACGATACGAGGTTGTCGGCGAGGACCTTGGCCTGGCGGACGGCGTGCTGGGCGTTGGGGGCGCAGGCGACGCCCTTCTCCGGGGCGGTGATGTCGGGTACGGAGGCGGCGTCCCCGGCGGCCCAGGCGTGTTCGACGCCTTCGACGGTGAGGAAGGAGGTGCAGGCGAGGCGGCCGCGCTCGTTCTTGGGCAGGTCGCTGGCGGCGAGGATCGGGTGCGGTTTGACGCCGGCGGTCCATACGACGGTGCGGGTGGGGAAGCGGGCGCCGTCGCTGAGGACGGCGATCCGGTTCTCACAGGATTCGAGCCGGGTCCCCAGCCGCAGGTCGATGCCGCGGCGGCGCAGTTCGCGGATCGTGTACGTGCCCATGTCGGGGCCGACCTCGGGGAGGATCCGGTCGCTGGCCTCGACCAGCACCCACTTCATGTCCTCGGGCTTGACGTTGTGGTAGTAGCGGGCGGCGTAGCGGGCCATGTCCTCGAGCTCGCCGAGTGCCTCGACGCCGGCGTAGCCGCCGCCGACGAAGACGAAGGTGAGGGCGGCGTCGCGCAGGGCGGGATCGCGGGTGGAGGAGGCGATGTCCATCTGTTCGATGACGTGGTTGCGCAGGCCGATGGCCTCTTCGACGGTCTTGAATCCGATGGCGTACTCGGCGAGTCCCGGAATGGGGAGCGTGCGCGAGACGGAGCCGGGGGCGAGGACCAGTTCGTCGTACTCGATCTCTACGGGGCCTCCGCCCTCCTCGTCGGTGGCGAGGGTGGTGACGGTCGCGGTCCGGGCGGCGTGGTCGATGTGCCGGGCCTCGCCGATGACGATGCGGCATTTCGGCAGGACGCGGCGCAGCGGGACCACGACGTGGCGCGGCGAAATGGAGCCGGCGGCCGCTTCGGGGAGGAAGGGCTGGTACGTCATGTAGGGCTCAGGAGTGACCACCGTGACCTCGGCCTCGTCGGCTCTCAGCTTTCGCTGGAGCCGGAGCGCCGTGTACATGCCTACGTAGCCACCGCCGACGATGAGGATCCGCGTACGGGGCACGGTACCGGGGGCCGTGCCCCGGGAGTTAGCAGCCTTCACCGTCCCATGACGCAACGTGGCCGGGAGTTTGTCCACAGCCCCGACAAATTGTGTGACCGGAGGGGACGGCGGGGCGAGGGTGTCGGGGGGGTGCGGTTGGAAGGGAAGCTACGCAGGTCAGAGGGTACGGAATGAGTGATTCCGGAGGCTTCGAACGGAAAATTGGGCGTGAATGCTCCGATCGGGCGGTGGTCCGTCCGGGGCTGCCTCTTCTGAATTGACTCTGGCTCAACTATGTTCGTAACTCGTCGAGGAGTAGGACCAGGGCCCTCATGACCGTGGCCCCCCTCGACATGAAGGCGGGGAGTGTCTCCGGGGGGAGACAATTGATTACCGGGGGATACATATGCACATTTCCGATTTCCATGCTTCTGCCACCGCTCTGTCGTCGGCCGCTTCCGCGACCGACAGCCACGGGCGGCTGATGGCCGGCGGCGCCACCACACACGGCGTGGGGCGCTCCACGCCGCTGCGCGTCGACGCACAGCGCAACCTGGAACACGTACTTCGCGCAGCCCGCGAAGTCTTCGGCGAGCTCGGCTACGGGGCTCCGATGGAGGACGTCGCGCGGCGCGCACGGGTCGGTGTCGGCACCGTCTACCGGCGGTTCCCGAGCAAGGACGTCCTGGTCCGGCGGATAGCCGAGGAGGAGACCTCGCGGCTGACCGAGCAGGCCCGTACCGCTCTCGGCCAGGAGGAGGAGCCGTGGCAGGCGCTGTCGCGCTTCCTGCGCACCTCCGTGGCCTCCGGCGCCGGGCGGCTGCTGCCTCCGCAGGTGCTGCGGGTCGGCGGGCCCGGTGAGGACGGGGCCGACGGGGCGGACGGCGAGGCCGCGCGGGTTCCGCACCAGCGTCAGGTCGTCGCGGCCGGCGGTGCGCCCGACCTGCGCGTCGTCGGTTCCGCGCGGACCGGCCTGGAGGACGAGCCGTCGGAGGACGCGGGCGCGGGCGAGCTGCTGGAGGTCGTCGGCCGCCTCGTCGACCGGGCCCGGGAGGCCGGTGCGCTGCGCACCGACGTCACGGTGGCCGATGTGCTGCTGGTGATCGCGACGGCCGCGCCCGCGCTGCCCGACGCGGCGCAGCAGGCTGCGGCTTCCGCGCGGCTGCTCGACATCCTGCTCGAAGGGCTGCGGTCCCGGACGGCGTAGGGCGGGACGGCTCGTTCTGGTGGCGGGCGTCAACCGGCTCCTTCCTGGGGGCTCTCGCTCGAACGGGTGAGGCTCCGTACGGCGATTCGCCGGGGCTTGCCCGGATGAGTGGAAGGTGTGGAGACCGGTTCGGCGCGTGCCCGCCGTGTGACACGCTGGATCGGTGTACCGGTTGAGTGTGTCGTGCGAGGGCTTCCGCGATGAGCGTTGACGGGCGGGACGAGCCACACGGTGGCGCCGGCGGCGAGGTCGGGGCGGGCAGCCTGCCGGCACGACAGGTCCCGGCGCAGCGCGAACCGGGCGGCCGGCACGCCGCCGGGGTGAGCGGGGAACTCCCGCCTTCCGACGGGGACTTGATCGCCCGCATGCGCGGAGGTGACGACGGTGCCTACGAGGAACTGTTCCGCCGCCACTCCGATGCCGTGCGCCGCTACGCCCGCACCTGCTGCCGCGACGGGCACACCGCCGACGATCTGACGGCCGAGGTGTTCGCGCGTACCCTCCAGGCCGTACGGGGCGGGGCGGGTCCGGACCAGTCGGTGCGCGCCTATCTGCTGACCACCGTGCGCCGGGTCGCCGCCGCCTGGGCGAAGACGGCGAAGCGGGAGCATCTGGTCGAGGACTTCGCGCTGTTCGCGGAGCAGGCCTCCGTGTTCGGCGACGGCGCGGTCGGGCTGAGCGGGGACGACACCCTCGAACTCGGCGCCGACGTGCGGGCCATGCACGAGGCCGAGCAGACCCTCGCGATGCAGGCCTTCCGGAGCCTGCCCGAGCGGTGGCAGGCCGTGCTCTGGCACACCACCGTCGAGGAGGCGTCGCCGAGCGCGATCGCCCCGCTCTTCGGGCTGAGCGCGAACGCCACCGCGGTACTGGCCAGCCGCGCCCGCGAGGGCCTCAAGCAGGCGTACCTCCAGGCCCATGTGAGCACCGCGCTGAGTTCCGGCGGGGACTGCGCCCGGTACGCCGACCGGCTGGGAGCCTATGCCCGCGGGGGTCTGCGGATGCGGGCCGAGCGGGGGCTGCGCAAGCACCTCGAGGAGTGCGCCCGGTGCCGGCTCGCCGCCGGGGAGCTCAAGGACGTCAACGCGGGCATCCCCGCGCTGCTGCCGGTCGCCGTCATCGGGTGGTTCGCCGCCGGGTACGCGGCCAAGGCCGCCGGAGTGGTGGCCGGCGGGGCCGTCGCCGCGGGTGGCGCCGGGGCGGCTGCCGCAGCCGCGGGCGGGTCCACAGCCGGAGCCGGGGCCGGGGCCGCCGCGGGTGGAGCCGGGGCCGCGGGTGGGGCCGCTGGTGGTGGCGGGGCCGGTGGGGTCGGCGGAGCCGTGGCTTCGGAGGGGCTGGGGCTGCCGGCCAAGGCGGCCATCGCCGCCGGGGTCGTGGTGGCCGCGGCCGCCGGGGTGGTTTTCGCGCTGGCCGGTGACGACGCCGCTCCGACCGTCCGCGCGAACCCGGCGCCGGGCGTGGCCGTGCCGGTGCCCCGGAGTCCGGCCCCCGCCGCGCCGGAGCCCGGCCCGTCGCAGGCGCAGCCGTCGGCGCCACGAGCATCCGTACCGCCCCCGAAGAAGCAGACGCCGCCGGTGACCGTCGCGCCGGCCGCGCCGTCTCCCTCGCGGAGCCCGGAGCGGTCCTCGCCCGCTCCGGGTCCCAGCCGGGCCCCGAGTCCGAAGCCGAGCCCCACGCCGAGTCCCGTACCGCCCCCCAGGCCGACGCCTCCCAAGCCCGCGCCGCAGGCCCCGCAAGGGTTCCGGCTCTCCTCGCTGGGCCAGTCCGCGTACGGGAACCACGACGGCCCCGAGATCGAGACCTGGCGGAGCAGCTGGGTGTGGCAGCGCTGGGGGCCGGTGATCGGCGGGCAGCGCTTCTCGCACGGGATCACCGTCAACTCGCGTTCCTCCGTGGAGATCACCCTCAACCGGAGTTGCGCCGCCTTCTCGGCGCGGGCCGGTGTGGACGGCATGTCGCTGCTCACGAACGGCACGGTCCGCTTCTCCGTGTACGCGGACGGGCAGCGGCTGTGGCAGTCCCGGGCCCTGGGCTACGAGGACCCGGCGGCGAACGTGTCCGTCTCCCTCTCCGGGCACAAGACGCTGCGCCTGGTCGTGGAGCGCGCCGGGGGCGGCCGTCTGCCGACGCTGGCGACCTGGGCCGACTCCGTCATCAGCTGCCGCTGAGGGCTGAGGTGGCCGCGCCGCCGGCCGGGGCCCCCCGAACCAGGGCCAGGGCCACCGGTCAGGACAGGGCCGGGCGCCGCAGGGGGACCCCCGTGGGCACCGCTCTGCGGCGGGGGGTGGAGGTGCCGGTCCAGCAGGTGCCCCGGCGGGCCAGGAGGCGGCCCAGCCACAGTTCCATCGAGACGAGTTCGGCGACGCCGTCGAGCGGGACCGGGCGGCCGTCCGCCGCGTCCAGCAGGGCCTGACGGACGACCCGGGCTTCGATCAGGCCCGCGTCCGCCAGGAGCGGGGACGTGAAGAGGGTCAGGAGGTGCGGGAGGGCAGCGCGCAGCCCCAGGCGGGTCGCCGATTCGTTGGGGGCGTGGGCCGTGGCGCCCCACCCCGGAGGGAGGTCGCGGACCCCGGCCGAGGACAGGACCCCGCGCAGCACCGCCGCCCTGGCGCCGGGTTGCACGCGCAGGGATTCGGGCAGGGCCCGGGCGGCCCGTACGACCTGGTTGTCCAGGAACGGGGCGTGCAGGCGCTGGCTGCGGACCTCGACGGCCTGCTCGAAGACCCGGTGGTCGGCGGCGTGCCGGGCCAGGACGGCGCGGGCCCGGGCCTCCCCGGGGCGCAGCGAGAGGGGAGGGCGGCCCGCGGCGGCGGTGAGGCGGATCGCCACCTCGGCCAGGGCCTCGCCCGTCAGCCAGGCCGCCGCGGGGCCCGGCCGGGACCAGGTCAGGGCGGCGAGCGAGGCGTCCACCGGGGAGGAGGGTCCCGCGGCCGCGACCCCGTCGCGGAGGCGGGCCGCCGCCGCCTCCATGCCGGCGCGGTACGGCGTACGGGCCAGGCGTCGGGCCGCCGCGTACACGGTCATGGGTACGAAGAAGGGGACGAAGGGCGAGTCGCCGGGAGACGGGGACGAGCGGGCCAGGGCCAGCGTGGGGCGGAGCAGGTGGCGTCGGCGCCGGTCGAGCAGGAGGTCGGCGAGCCGGGCGGGGTGGGCGTCGAGGACCTGGCGGGCCCCGTGGCCGGTGAAGTGGTCGGCCGAGCCGGCCGCCAGGCGGCGCCGCTCGCGGGCGGCGAAGACCAGGGAGGGGCCCGGTTCGTCGGTCAGCGGCCCGTCGAGGTCGGCGTAGGGGAGGGCCTCCTCGGCGGCGGCCACGACCACGTGGTGCAGGCGGGGGTCGGCCGCGATGGCGTGGGCGCGTTCCAGTTCGGGTTCGCGGCCCCGGGGGGTGGCCAGGTCGTTGAAGGTGACGGCGAGGAGGCGTTCCCCGGTGCGGCCGAGCAGGGCGCCCGGTGCGCCCGGGAGGCCGGCCGCGAGCAGGGCGAGGGTCGCGGAGGCGCTGCCTCCGGAGAGGTCCGCGCCGACTCCGGGGACGGGCGCGGGGGCGCCGCGCGCGGCCCGCCGGTCGGCCGGGCCCATTCCGGGGACGGGCCCGGGGTCGTAGGGCAGCGTCTCGGGAGCATGCCGCGGAGCCGTGAGCCGGGCGCGCACCGCGTCGACCAACGCTTCCCGTACGCCCTCCACCGCGAGGTCGGGGTCGACCGCGGCGGCGGCCACCGCGAGGGAGGCCACCTGCTCGTACCCGGTGATCTCCCGCGAGCCCTCGCGCAGGATCAGCGCGTGGCCGGGCGGGATACGGCGTACGCCGACGTACGGTGTGCCGTCGCCCAGCGCCTCCGGGCTGTCGGGACAAGCCAATAGGGCGGCGAGATGGCCGATGTCGAGCTGCGCCTCGATCAGGTCTGCGAGCGGGAGGGCGGCGGTGGCGTACGCGGTCCCGCTCGCCCAGGGCGTGTAGAACACGGGCCGCGCACCGGCCAGGTCGCCGACCACGGTGATGCGGCGGCCGGCCTGGACGACGGCGGTGTAGCTGCCGGGCCACTGGGTGAGGTGGCGCAGAGCACCGCCGCGGGCGGCGTAGAGGGCGCGGCGCAGTTCCTCGTCGGTGGCGCCGCAGCAGCCGAAGACGGCGAGGCGGGTGAAGGGGTCAGCGGGATCGGCGGTGAGGGTGCGGATCTCGTCCGGGCGCCAGTCCCCGACGGCCCACAGGGGGTCGGGATCGCCCCAGAGGAGTTGGGCGCCGACGGGGACCACGGTGCGGTCGGCGTGGGCGGCACCGGGTTCGTCGGGGTGGCCGGCGTCGGCGAGCCCGCCGCGGACGGGGCCGTCGGCCCAGCCGCCGGGGCCGGAACCGGAGCCGTTCCCTGAGCCGTTCCCGGCGCCGTGGCCGTTCCCGGAGCCGTACCCCGAGGCCGATCCGTAGCCCGCACCGGAACCGGAGCCGTAGCTTGCGCCGGACCCGTAGCCCGCCCCGTAGGCGCCCTGGTCGGAGCCTCGCGCAGCGCCGTGCCCCGCGACCCGTCCGGCCGTGCCGAAGCTCGCGGCGATACTGCTCCACCCCACCAACCAGCGCACCGCCGCCTCCCCAGCCCGTGGGCACCTGACCGGGGTGCGAACCGCGCGGCCGGCGCTCAGCGCGCGGCCGGAGGGACCCCGGGTGGCTCGGGGTCCATGCTGCCACGAGACAGGCGTGCGGGAGTGGCTAAGGGGGGCGCACGTATAAACGAACACGCCCCGACCATGCGGTATTTGGCGTTCCGTTCCGACCGCCCCATAGGTCGGTTTCGGCCATTCTTCGGCCGTACTGAGAGCTCTGCCGGCAGCCCCGCGGCTCCGTCGCCCGGCCCCGCCCCGCGGAGCGCGGTCCGGAGGGCGGGATCCACCCCCCGGACCGTTCCGCCACCCGCGGGGATTGAGGCAGCGGCGTCCCCCGGCCCGCCCGGTCCACGCGACGGGCCGACCCACGCACCGCACATCGAATCGCCGGGCCCCCGCAGCGGCCAGAGCGCACGGGCGGGCGCACGGCCACACGGGTGGAGCACGTGCTGACACGTGCGCCCCGGCCCCGGGACCCTGCCGGACTGTGCATACGGACAACAATCCCGCCATACGGAACAAGAGGCCTTAACGCTTGGGAGGCGGGGAACTACGCTGGGTTTACGAAATGCCGGGCGCCTATGCCCCGGCGGCGTCAACGTTCCGCGTGTGACGAGGGGTGGCGCATGTCCAGGGAGCTCCGCGAGCCCAATGAGAAGCTCGGCGCCGTCCTCGCCCTCGCGGGCATCAGCAACGCCGGGCTGGCCCGACGGGTCAACGACCTCGGCGCTCAGCGCGGTCTGACCCTCCGCTACGACAAGACGTCGGTGGCCCGGTGGGTGTCGAAGGGCATGGTGCCGCAGGGCGCCGCCCCGCACCTGATCGCGGCCGCCATCGGCGCGAAGCTCGGCCGGCCCGTGCCGCTGCACGAGATCGGTCTCGCGGACGCGGATCCGGCGCCCGAGGTGGGGCTGTCCTTCCCGCGCGACGTCGGCGCGGCCGTGCGCTCGGCCACCGACCTCTACCGGCTCGACCTCGCCGGCCGGCGCGGGGGTGGCGGAATCTGGCAGTCGCTCGCCGGTTCCTTCTCCGTGTCGGCGTACGCGACGCCGGCCTCACGCTGGCTGATATCTCCCGCCGACAGCTCGGTGGCACGCGAACCGGTGGCACGCGAACCGGTGCCGGGCGCGGCCCCGCCGGAAGGCCTTCCGGCACCGCCCGGCGCCCGTGCAGGCGCCCATGTCGGGGGTGTGCCCGCCCAGCCTTCGCGCGAAACTCCGCCGCCGCCCGCTCCCGCCGCACCCGACCCGGGGGGCCCGCAGCGCGTGGGCCACAGCGATGTGACCAAGCTGCGCGAGGCCGCCGAGGACGCCCGCCGCTGGGACTCCAAGTACGGGGGCGGCGACTGGCGTTCCTCGATGGTCCCCGAATGCCTGCGGGTGGACGCGGCGCCGCTGCTGCTCGGCTCCTACACCGACGAGGTGGGCCGCGCGCTCTTCGGCGCCACCGCCGAACTGACGCGGCTGGCCGGCTGGATGGCCTTCGACACCGGGCAGCAGGAAGCCGCCCAGCGCTACTACATCCAGGCGCTGCGCCTGGCCCGCGCCGCGGCCGACGTACCGCTCGGCGGATACGTGCTGGCGTCGATGTCCCTGCAGGCCACCTACCGGGACTTCCCGGACGAGGGCGTGGACCTCGCGCAGGCCGCCGTCGAGCGCAACCGGGGCCTGGCCACCGCGCGGACGATGAGCTTCTTCCGCCTCGTCGAGGCCCGGGCGCACGCCAAGGCGGGCGATTCGGCGGCCGCCGGGGCCGCGCTGCGGGCCTCCGAGGGCTGGCTGGAACGGGCCCGGGACGGCGACGCCGATCCGACCTGGCTGGGCTTCTACTCGTACGACCGCTTCGCGGCGGACGCGGCCGAGTGCTACCGCGACCTCAAACTCCCGCGCCAGGTAAGGCGTTTCACGGAACAGGCACTGTCCCGGCCGACGGAGGAGTACGTACGATCACACGGGCTGCGGCTCGTCGTGAGCGCGGTGGCCGAGCTGGAGTCCGGGAACCTCGACGCGGCGTGCGCGGCGGGGACCCGGGCGGTGGAGGTCGCGGGGCGGATCACGTCGGCGCGGACGACGGAGTACGTACGGGACCTCCTGCACAGGCTGGAGCCGTACGGGGACGAACCGCGCGTCGCCGAACTGCGCGAGCGGGCCAGGCCTCTGCTGGTAACCCCGGCATAGGCCCCGCGTGGCCCCCTTGTCAGTGGCGGGGTGCACTATGCAGGGGTGGGAGGTGTCAGTGTGGGCGGCGGCGTGGGCGGCATGGGCAGGCTGGACTGCGATGTGCTGGTGATCGGCGGCGGGATCGTCGGCCTGTCGACGGCGCATGCCCTCGCGGGGCTCGCTCCGGGGGCCCGGGTGGTCGTCCTGGAGAAGGAGGACGGCCCCGCCCGGCACCAGACGGGCCGCAACAGCGGTGTGATCCACAGCGGGATCTACTACAAGCCGGGCTCGCTCAAGGCGCGCTTCGCGGTGCGCGGTGCGGCCGAGATGGTCAAGTTCTGCGCGGAGCACGGCATCCCGCACGAGGTGACGGGCAAGCTCATCGTCGCCACCGGGCGGGCCGAGCTGCCGCGGCTGCACGCGCTCGTGCAGCGGGGCCGGGAGAACGGCATCCCGGTGCGGGAGCTGGGGCCGACGCAGATCTCGGAGTACGAGCCCGAGGTGCGCGGGCTCGCCGCGATCCACGTCGGGACCACCGGGATCGTGGACTACGGGCGGGTCGCGCAGCAGCTCGCGGAGTCCTCGGGCGCGGAGATCGTCTACGGCGGGGCGGTGGACCTGATCTCGCGGCGGCCGTCGGGCGTGGCGGTGCGGACGAGCGACGGACTGGTCGTGCGCGCGCGGGTGCTCGTGAACTGCGCCGGGTTGCAGTGCGACCGGATCGCGCGGCTGGCCGGGGACGACCCGGGGATGCGGATCCTGCCGTTCCGGGGCGAGTACTACGACTTGGTCCGGCCCGAGCTGGTGCGCGGGCTGGTCTATCCGGTGCCGGACCCGGCGTTCCCCTTCCTCGGCGTCCATCTGACCCGGGGCATCGGGGGCGGGGTCCACGTCGGGCCGAACGCGGTGCCGGCGCTGGCGCGCGAGGGGTACGGCTGGGGCGTGGTGCGGCCGCGCGACCTCGCGGACGAGCTGGCCTGGCCGGGATCCTGGCGGATGGCCGCGCGGCACTGGCGGTACGGGGCGGGCGAGGTGCGGCGGTCCCTGTCGAAGGCGGCGTTCGTCGAGGCCGTACGGAGGCTGCTGCCGGCGGTGCGCGGGGAGGACCTGGTGCCCGCGGCGGCCGGGGTGCGGGCACAGGCCGTGCTGCGGGACGGGACGCTGGTGGACGACTTCCTGATCCGGGAGGGGGAGCGGGCGGTGCACGTGCTGAACGCGCCGTCGCCCGCGGCCACCGCTTCGCTGCCGATCGGGCGGGAGATCGCCGGGCGCGCGCTCACGGCGCTGCGCAGCGCGTAGCCCTGCAGGGTCGGCCTCGGCCCCGCCGGCCGGCCGGCGCCGGGATCACCGCTGCGCGGGTCCGCCGGGTGGCCCCCCGCGACGGCGCCGCTCCGTGGGCGGGGGTGGGCGCGCGTAGAATCCGGGGATTGTGTCTGAGTCTCTGAGTCCCCAGAATCCCGCCGCCGAGCCCGCGCCGGAGGCGACCTCCAGCTACGTGCCCCCGAAGTGGCGTACCGAGCCGCGGTTCCCCGACGGGCCCGCCCCCGATCCGGCCGGGTCGCACCACGAGCGGCGGATCCGGAGCTTCCAGCCCCGGCGCAGCCGGGTGACCACCGGGCAGGGTGAAGCCCTGAAGCGGCTCTGGGGGACCTGGGGGCTCGACATCGACGGGCACCACGTGATCGACCTCGAGAAGATGTTCGACGGGCTCCCCGTCGTCCTGGAGATCGGCTTCGGCATGGGCGAGGCCACCGCGCAGATGGCCGCCGCCGACCCGGGGACCGGGATCCTCGCCGCCGACGTGCACACCCCCGGGCAGGGGAATCTGCTCGCCCTCGCCGAACGCGGCGGGATGACCAACGTGCGCGTCGCGAACGGGGACGCCATCATCCTGCTCCGCGAGATGCTGCCCCCGGCCTCCCTCGCCGGGCTCCGCGTGTACTTCCCGGACCCGTGGCCCAAGGCCCGCCACCACAAGCGGCGCCTGATCCAGCCCGAGTTCCTCGCGCTGGCCGCCACCCGCATGGCGCCCGGGGCGATCCTGCACTGCGCGACCGACTGGGAGCCGTACGCCGAGCAGATGCTCGAAGTCCTGACGGCCCAGCCGGAGTTCGAGAACACCCAGGCCGACGGCGGTTACGCGCCCCGGCCCGACTTCCGGCCGCTCACCCGCTTCGAGGGCCAGGGCCTCGACAAGGGACACGTCGTACACGATCTGCTGTTCCGGCGCACGGGTAACGCCCAGAACTGAGCACATCACTCCGCGTATCTGGTCCGCTCGGTAGAGTCATCACGTGCCCCGAGCGACCCGGCCGTTGCGGCTGCTGCGCCGCGTGCCGCGTACCCCCGGCGCCGTGCGGACCTACGTACTCGTCGTGCTGCTCGGCGTCTGCGGCGTCGCCATCCTGGAACTCGTACGCGAACAGACCGGCACGCCCGGCTTCTTCGTCGGTCTGGGCCTGGCCCTGGTGCCGGTGGCGCCGCTCCTGGCCACGTTCCGCTGGGTGGGGCGGGCCGTACCGCATCCGTGGGCGCAGTTGGCGTTCTGCTTCGGCTGGGGGGCGTGCGCCGCGGCGCTGATCGCCATACTGGCCAACAGTTTCGCGACCGAGTGGATAGCCGCGGCCACCGCCGATCCCTCCGGTGCCGACCGGCTCGGCTCGGTGGCGATCGCTCCGGTGGTCGAGGAGAGCGCCAAGGCGGCCGCCCTGCTGCTGGTGTTCCTGTTCGGGAGACGCCAGTTCACCGGCCCGTCCGACGGTTTCGTGATGGCCGGTTTCACCGCCACCGGCTTCGCCTTCACCGAGAACATCCTCTACTTCGGCAACGCCTTCGACGAGGACGTCGCGAACGGCACCGGCGTGCTGGACTCCGTGACCGCGGCGACGTTCTTCGTCCGGGGCGTCATGTCCCCGTT
Organism: Streptomyces sp. GQ60; assembly: GCF_059758875.1. Classification (NCBI taxonomy): domain Bacteria; kingdom Bacillati; phylum Actinomycetota; class Actinomycetes; order Kitasatosporales; family Streptomycetaceae; genus Streptomyces; species Streptomyces sp. GQ60. The sequence goes on from NZ_JCAXEG010000007.1 coordinate 16,482, forward strand.
CGCCCATCCGCTGTTCACCGTGGCCACCGGTCTCGGCTTCGGCGCCGCCGCGCTCGCGGTGCGCCGTACGCGCCGGATCGGCCTGCCCCTGCTCGGTCTGGCCTCGGCGATGGGGCTGCACGCCCTGTGGAACAGCTCCTCGGACCTGGGCGAGTCCGGGTTCTACGTGGTCTACGGCTGTGTGATGGTCCCGGCGTTCGGGCTGCTGGCCTGGCTGGCCGTGTGGATACGGCGCCGCCGACTGCGGGCGGTCGCCGGGGAGCTCGCCGTGTACGCGGCCGCCGGCTGGCTGAGCCCCGCCGAGGTGCCCGCGCTGGTGTCGATGCCCGCGCGCTCCCTGGCCCGCGCGCTGGCCCGGAGCACGGGGGGCCGGCCCGCGGGACGGGCGGTCGCCCTGTACGAAGCCGATGCCGCGGCCCTGGCTCTGCTACGCCACCGCGCGCGCGGCGCAGGCGCGGCCCGGGAGCCGGATTTCACCGGGCGGGAGCGGGAGTTGCTGCGCCGGCTGTGGCTGCGCCGCGCGACGGCGGGCCCGGCGCTGTCCCGGGCCGCGGTGCTGGAGGAGTTGCTCCCGCCCTGGTTCGATCCCCTGGGCCCCCTCGACGGGCCGGCCCTGGGCCTCGTACCGGGTCCTAGACGTTCAGGCCCCGTGCCTTCAGCCATGACAGCGGGTCCACCGTGACGCCGCCCTTGCGCACTTCGAGGTGGAGGTGGGGGCCGGTGACGTTGCCGGTCGCGCCGACCCGGCCGATGGTGTCGCCCCCGGCGACGGAGCCGCCGGTCACCGACATCGAGGACAGGTGGCAGTACCAGATCTCGGTGCCGTCGGGGAGCTCCAGCACGATGCGGTAGCCGTACGCCCCGGACCAGCCGGCCGAGGTGATCTTGCCGGCGCCGACCGCCTTGACGGGGGTGCCGGTCGGGGCGGCGAAGTCGAGGCCGGTGTGCTGGCCGGAGGACCACATCGAGCCGGAGGCGCCGTAGTGCGAGGTGAGGGTGTAGGCCGAGGTGGGCAGGAAGAAGGATCCGGCCGACCGGGCGGCGCTCTCCGCCTTGGCCTTGGCCTCGGCGGCCTCCTTGGCCGCCAGCGCCTGGCGTGCTTCCTCGGCCGCGGCCTTCTCGGCCGCCTCCGCCGCGGCCTTCTCGGCCGCCTCCGCCGCGGCCTTCTCGGCCGCTTCCTTCGCCGCCTGGGCATCGCGGGCCTGCTGCGCCGCGGTCTCCTGCGCCACCCGCTCGGCCTCCGCCCGCTCCTGGGCCGCGGCGGCCTCCTGCTGGGACTCGGCCTGCTGGAGGATGCGGCTGCGCAGCAGCTCGCCCGCGTCGGATCGGCGGTCGGCCTGCTGCGGGATGATCCCCGACCGGGCCGGCTCCGCGGACCGCGCGGCGACGGCGTCCCCGTCGGCGGAGTCCTGGTCCGCGCCGCCGAGGGCCTCCGGGAGGGAGGGCAGCGACGGCAGGGATATGGCGACCTGGGGCCGGTCCTGCGCGGTGGCGATGCCGCCCGCGCCGACGGCGGCGATCACGCCGACGCCGAGGACGGTGGAGGAACGGGCCAGTCCCCCGCGCTGCTTGAGCACGCGGTGCTTGCCGCGGGGCGGCCGGGCCGAGTCCTCGGTCGGGTTCCACTCGCCCCAGGCTCCGGCGGTGGGCTGCTCCTGGACGTCGATGCCTTCAGGGGCAGGCGAGTTGGAGGCCACCGGGGCACACTCCTCATGGGCGAGCACGCGCACGGTGCCGTCTCTTGCGACGGCTGGGACGACCGCTCTGCGTTATCGAACGGTAATAGAGAAAGGGGAGTGATTCCAAGCAGTTGCGATTGATCGTTCACGACAATCAGCCACCACCCGTACAGCTCTGGCCTGGACTTCTCACCACACTCGGTGATCAACCCGGGCAAAAAACGGCCACCTCTCCCACCTCTCGCGCCACATCTTCACATTGATGGTCCGTCAGATAGCTTGCCGAACGCACCTCTCCGGTCACGCTCCGTCCCGTTTCGGGATCACCCGCACGGTCCGCCGCCGGTTCGGCTGCCGCACACCCGGCCTGGTCACCGCCAGCAGGGCCATGTCGTCCGTCGTCGCGCCGCCCGTGTGGCGGCGGACATCGGTGGCGAGCGCGCCCAGCAGCTCGTCGGGTCCGGGGAAGACGCGCCCGCGCAGCAGGGCCGCCGGATCGTAGAAGGCCCCCGTCCCGTCCCGGGCCTCGGTCAGCCCGTCCGTGTACAGGAGCAGCGTCGCGCCCTCCGGGAAGGGCCACGCCTGCGCGTGGTCCGGCCAGCCGCCCAGCTCCCCCATGCCGAGGGGCAGCGCCGGCTCGGCGGGCGCCAGCTCCGCGAGGCCGCCGTTCGCGTACAGCAGCAGCGGCTCGGGGTGGCCGCGGTTGACGAGCCGCAGCAGGCCCGCACCCGGCGGGATCTCGCCGAGCACGCACGTCGTGAACCCCTCCACCGCGTCGAGGCTGTCGCGCCGGTTCCCCTCCCGGGCCAGCGCCCGCTCCAGCCGCCGGGCCACCCCCTCCAGCGTGGGCTCGCTCTCGGCCGCCTCCCGGAACGCCCCGAGCACCACGGCCACCGCCTCGACGGCCCCGAGCCCCTTCCCCCGTACGTCGCCCACCGCGAGGCGCACCCCGTACGGGGTGTCCTGCACGGCGTAGAGGTCGCCGCCGATGAACGCGTCCGCCTGCGCGGCCTCGTACGAGGCGGAGACCTGGAGGCCCGCGATCCGCTCGGCGGGCGTCGGCAGCACGGCGCGCTGGGCGGCCTCGGCGATGCCGCGCGCGGAGGCGAGCTGCTCCGTACCGCGCCGCACGACGATGTTGATCAGCGTGGCCAGCCCGGAGACGGTCAGGACGGTGACCAGCTCGGTCATGGCCTCCACCTTGAAGGTGGTGCCGTAGTAGACGTGCAGCACGGCCACGGCGAAGGTGGCCACGACCCCGGTGAGGACGGTGGCCCGGAGCGTGAACAGCGGGGCAGCGATGAGCGGGGCGGCTGAGAAGAAGGGGGAGCCGGTGAAGCTGGGCGGGGTCAGCAGGTCGAAGAGGAAGCCGAGGGCGATCAGGGTGCCCGGGAGCATCTTGACGATCCGGCGGACCACGGCGCTGCCGGCGACCGCGCCGAAGACGCGCTCGCCCCTGCCCTGCCGGCCCAGCCCCACCACGCTGCTCTCCTGCCGCCCGGTCCGCCTCGCCCCCCAAGGCTGGGGGCAGCAGGGCCCGTACGGCGACCCGGGCGGGACCGTTCGAGTGACGGGACGCGCACCGCGCACACGACGAAGGCCCGGTCCCCCAAGGGGACCGGGCCTTCGTACTGAGTAGCGGGGGCAGGATTTGAACCTACGACCTCTGGGTTATGAGCCCAGCGAGCTACCGAGCTGCTCCACCCCGCGTCGGTAAACCCAACTCTACGCCATCCGGGGGGAGCCCCCCGCCAATTAACGCCCGAGCCACTCCGGAACAGCACATCACCGCAGGTCAGAGCCGTAAAACCGGCCAGCTGGGGGCGATCGGCCTCCGTGGGCGGGTCCGGGCCGCACGCGCCCGACCGCCCCTCTGACTCCCCCTCAGGACGCGGAAACGCCCCACCCGGCGGACCGGGCGGGGCGTTGTGAGCCGCAGGCGCTCACGTGCCGTCGACTGTCGGCGTCCGCGTCCAGCTCACCGCGTAGTACACCAGCCGCGCGTCCTCACCGACGGGGAGCATGCCGGCGGCCGTCATCACGTGCTGCGAGGCCGTGTTCTCCCGGTCGGTGTCGCCCGCCACCGAGAGCGCGCCGTGAGTGCGGGCGTGCTCCAGCAGCGCCCGCAGGGCCTCGGCGGCGTAGCCCCGACCGCGTACGGCGGGGGCCAGCCCGTAACCGACGGTCACCCGGCCATCCTCGTCAGCGGGGCCGTGGAACCCCGCGCCGCCGATCAGCGGTCCGTCGGAGCGGCGTTGGATCTCGAACGCCCCGTACGGTGCGGGGTCCCCCGTGTCGGCCAGTACCCGCAGGTACCGCTCGGCCCCGGCCCGGTCCCCGGCGTCCGGATACCCCTCGGCCCGGCGGTCCTCCGGGCCCGGCAGTCCGGCGGCGAGGCGCCGGGCCCGGGCCGCATCGAGCGGGAGGAGGACGAGGCGTCGGGTGCGCAGCGGTTCCATGCTCCAGGGAATACCAACCGCACCCCGCGTACCGCACCCGGATTTCGGCCGCGCAAGGCCATGGAGAGCAACTCGCTCTTCACGGCGGACATCGACTGGCCGACCGTACGCCGGGAGGCCTTCGCCCGCGCGGGAAGCGCCCAGGCACCCGCCGATACGTACGGGGCCGTCAGGCAGGCCTTGCGGGCCCTCGGGGACCGCCACAGCCACTTCATGACCCCCCGGGAAGCCGAGCAGGCGCTGAGCCCGGCACCCGGCACCTCCGCGCTGCCGGAGGCAAGGATGCTCACCGGTTCCATCGGCTACCTGTCCCTGCCCGCGGTGTCGTCGGACCGCGCCGCCGCGGCCTACGTGCAGCAGGCCCGGAAGGCCGTCGCGGAGACCGACGCACAAGGGGCCGGAGGGTGGATCGTGGACCTGCGCGGCAACACGGGCGGGGACATGTGGGGACGGCTCGCCGCGGTGGGGCCCCTCCTCGGTGACGGGGACGTCGGAGCGTTCGTGGAGGCCGACGGAAAACGGACGCCGTGGATGATCGAGAACGGCACGCCGCGCCAGTACCTCGCCACCTGGGGCCCCGCCGCCCCGCCGGCCCGTGCCGCTCCGGCGGTGGCGGTGCTCACGAACGGCCGGACCGCGAGCGCGGCCGAAGCCGTGGCCATCGCCTTCCGCGGCCGCCCCGACCCCCGGAGCTTCGGCCAGGCAACCCGCGGCGTCCCCACGGGAAACGACTCCCACCCCCTCCCGGACGGCGCGCTCATCCTCCTGACACAGGCCCGTGAGGCCGATCGCACCGGCCGGATCCACAACGGCCCCCTCCCGCCCGACGAAGCGGTCCCGGACGACACCCGCAGCCTCGGCAACGGCCAGGACCGGACACTCGAAGCCGCAGCCCGCTGGCTCAACGGCCTCACACCTACGAGGCCGTAGCGGGGCTTGGGGACGCACGCGCATCGCTCGCGCATCACTCGCGCACGGGCCCGGGAACGACTTAGGGACCACCTACCAACGTCGGTAGGTGGTCCCTAAGTACCAGGTCAGAGGCTTTCCCTCGGCCCGGGGAGCAGTAGGCCATGTCGGACTCGAACCGACAACCAACGGATTAAAAGTCCGCTGCTCTGCCAATTGAGCTAATGGCCCTCGGCGTGCTCACCCCAGAGCATAGCCGCAGAGCGCCGGACAGCCGATCGTAAATCGGCTGTCCGGCCCGGCGATGTCGGTGCGGCTCACGAAGCCGGCTGGGCGAAAGCCAGGCCCACGCGGTCCGCGGGGTTCGGTGTGACGCGCAGGCTCTGCTTCACCACCGGTACACCGTCGGGGCCGGGGTGACGCTCTGGATTCCCCCGTGGGTGGAGTCGGGGCCGCCTGCGACGTGAGCCGCACCGTCGGCGCCAAGTACCAGCGGGGTGTCCACGGTGCGGGTCAACAGGGTGCGCTTCGCACCACCGTTGACGGGCAGTGCCACGAGTGCCTGGCTCGATGTGTATCGGACCTGGTCGACGAGCCAGTCACCAACGGGCCGGACCGCGATCGTGGTTGACGAGGGGACGTCGACCCTGCGGGTCACGCCGAGGTCGGCTCGCTCGCGCAGGACCACCGTGCCCAGGGCCCTTGGCGTCCGAGGCTCGGACCTTGAACCGCGCGGACCCGATCTTCTCCGGCGCCGCCACCCCTGCGGCAGTGTCAGGGTCTCCGTCCACCCCGAGGCCAGACCATTGATCGTGAGGGGACCGCTCGTCCCTGTTTCCACAGCCGCCCGTCGGGAGCCGCGGGACCCGCCGTGGCAGGTGCGGCGCCCACCACCCCGAACCCCACGGCCAGAGCGAGCGCGGCGGCGCCCAGTACGCGCGAGCGTGGCACAGACCGTCCCCCAGCAAGAGCGGGGGACCCCTCCGCGCATCACGTTCGCCGTGCCCCCCGGCACAAAGGCTGCGGAGCCTGGCAACAACGCCGACAGGGCCCCTACGACGGGTGTCGTAGGGGCCCTGTCAGGCGATCAGTTCAGCGGCTGGTCTCAGCCGTTGCGCTTCCAGCGGGGCTTGTCGTCGCGGCGGCCGAAGGAGGAGCCACCGGTCGAGCCGGAGCCGGAGGGGCGGTTGTCGTCGCGGCGGCCGTACGGGCGGTCGCCGCCGGCGGCCGGACGGTCGCCGCCGGCGCGGAAGCCACCGCCGGTGGGACGGTCGTCGCGGCGGAAGCCACCACCGGTGGGACGGTCGCCGCCGGCGCGGAAGCCACCGCCGGCCGGACGGTCGCCGCCCGAGCGGAAGCCACCGCCGGTGGGACGGTCGCCGCCGGAGCGGAAGCCGCCACGGTCGCCACCGCGGTCGTCACGGTTGAAGCCACCGGACGGACGGTCGTCGCGGCGGAAGCCGCCACGGTCGCCACCGCGGTCGTCACGGTTGAAGCCGCCCGAGGGGCGGTCGTCGCGACGGAAGCCACCACCGGTGGGACGGTCGCCGCCGGAGCGGAAGCCGCCGCCGGCCGGACGGTCGCCACCGGAGCGGAAGCCGCCGCCGGCCGGACGGTCGCCGCCCGAGCGGAAGCCACCACCGGTGGGACGGTCGCCACCGGAGCGGAAGCCGCCACGGTCGCCACCGCGGTCGTCACGGTTGAAGCCGCCCGAGGGGCGGTCGTCGCGACGGAAGCCACCACCGGTGGGACGGTCGCCGCCGGAGCGGAAGCCGCCACGGTCGCCACCGCGGTCACCACGGTCGTCGCGACGGAAGCCGCCACGGTCGCCGCCACGGTCACCGCGGTCGTCGCGACGGTTGTCACGGCGCTCGTAGTTGCCGCGGTCGTCACGGCTCTGGAACGCGGGGCGCTCCTCCGCGACCGGCTCGGCCACGGCAGCCGCGACCTCGGCCTCGGCGGCCTCGACCACCTCGGCGACAGCGGCGTCCGGGTCCTCGCCGCGCTCGCGAGCGGAGCGGGCGACCAGGCGGTCGGCCTCCTCGCGCAGCTCGACGGCACGGCGCGACAGGCGCTCGAGCTGCTTGGTGAGGTCGGCGACCTCGCGCTCGGCCTGCTTCGCGGCGTTGTTCGCGGAGTCGGCCTGGACCTGGGTCAGCGAACGGGCACCGGTGATCTCGGCGACCTCGGGGTCGAAGGCGCCGACGCCCTGGACGATGTGGCGCGAGGCGTCGACGCCCGCGTCCTCCATCAGGCGGAAGATCTGGCGGCGCTGGTGCGGAAGCGCCAGCGACACGACGACACCGGACTTGCCGGCGCGGGCGGTACGGCCCGAGCGGTGCAGGTAGTCCTTGTGGTCGCCGGCCGGGTCCACGTTCAGGACCAGGTCGATGCCGTCGACGTGGATGCCGCGGGCGGCGACGTCGGTGGCGACGAGCGCGTTGACGTAGCCGTCCTTGAAGTCGGCGAGGACGCGGGTACGGGCACCCTGCGTCATGCCGCCGTGCAGCGCGTCGGCCTTCACGCCGGACTCGATGAGCTGCTCGGCGATGCGGTCGGCGCCCAGCTGGGTGCGGACGAAGATGATGGTGCGGCCCTTGCGGGCGGCGATGGCGGCCGTGACCGGCGCCTTGTCCTTCGGCTTCACGACGAGGACGTGGTGCGTCATGGTCGTGACGTTGCCCTGCGCGCTGTCGACCTCGTGCGTGACGGGGTTGGTCAGGTAGCGCTTGACCAGGGTGCCGATCTCGTTCTCCATGGTGGCGGAGAAGAGCATGCGCTGGCCGCCGCCGGGGATCTGGTCGAGCAGCTCGGTGACCTCGGGCAGGAAGCCCAGGTCCGCCATCTGGTCGGCCTCGTCGAGGACCGCGACCTGGACGTTCGCCAGGGAGCAGGCGCCACGGTTGATGATGTCGCGCAGACGGCCCGGGGTGGCGACGAGGACGTCGACACCGCGCTCCAGAGCGAAGATCTGGTTGCTCATGGAGGTACCGCCGCAGACGACCTTCATCTTGAGGCCGAGCACGTCGCCGTAGGGCTGGAGAGCGTCGGCGACCTGCATCGCGAGCTCACGCGTCGGCGTCAGGATGATCGCGCGGGGCTTCTTCTTCTCGGTGTGCCCGCCGGCCAGCGAGGCCAGGGTCGGCAGACCGAAGGAGAGGGTCTTGCCGGAGCCGGTGCGGCCGCGGCCGAGGATGTCCTTGCCGGCCAGGGCGTCCGGGATGGTCGCGGCCTGGATCGGGAAGGGCGCGGTGACACCGTTCTGCGCGAGCTTGCGCACGATGCCTTCCGGCAGACCGAGGTCGCCGAAGGTCAGGGTGGGCTCGGCGTCGGCGTCGTCGGCCGCGGCCTCGTCGTCGAACGCGTCGGTGGAGTCGGTGGAGTCCTCGAAGGAGTCGTCGGACTCGTCGGACTCGTCGGACCCGTGGTTCGTCACGTCGGCCTCGAGGGCCTCGATGATCTCGTCGGCGACTACGGCCTCGATGGCCTCGGTGACCGCGAGGGTCTCGGCGTCGACGATCTCGTTGGAGTCGTTCTCGGGCATGACGGAACGGTCAGAACTGGAAATGGACATGCGAAATGCGAAACCTTCCGGAGTCTCGGCACGCGCCCAAACTCCGTGAATTCGCAAATCGACCGCCTCAATGCGGTCAGCCACGGCTGGGGAGAGTACGCGCCACGCGGCGCTCTTCGGAGTCGGCGCCGGGCAATGGGATCAAACGATCTATAACCATACGCACCCTCCCCGGGGTCTGGCAAGTCCCTCCCCCGAAGAAGGCTCTGACCTGCGAAAACACCATCCGCCCGCCAGACCTCGGCGGGCGGATCGAGCCGGGACGGAGCCGGGATCAGGCCTACGGCTGGGTGCCCGGATCACCCGTCGGCTCCGGCTTCGGCGGCTCCGGACTCGGTGTGGGTTCCGTCACGGGCGGCGGGGTGACCGGCGGGGCGGGACTCGGCGGCTCCGGGGTCGGGGAGGCGGGCTGGCCGCCCCCGGAGGAGCCGCCTCCGCCGGAGCCCGAGCCGGACCCGGAACCGCCCGCCGGAGGCTGCTGGGGGCCTTGGCCGCCGACTCCGCCCCCCGGACCCGCCGACGGTGAGGGGGCCCCGGGCGGACCGGCCGGGGCGCCCGGACTGGGGGAGGCCCCGGCCGCGCCGGAGACGCTGCCCGGCGCCCCGGCCTTGCCGTCCTGGCTCCCCGTACCGCCCTTCGCCCCGGGGCCGCCGCCCTGGGTCCCGGCGCTCTTCCCGGACGAGGAGCCGCCGCCGGACTTGCCGCCCTGGAGGCCCGTCGGCGCGGAGGGCCCGGGCTTCGCGGCGTCCTCCCCGACACTCATGCACCCGGCGGTCACCACCACCGCGAGCGCGGCGACGGCGAGGCGGAGCGACCGGGGGGATCGGAGGGAAGCGGACAACTGGCGCACGGGGCACCTCCGGAACGCTGGCAAGGGTCCGCGGTGAGCGGGTCAGTGTGCCCAACTCCCTGCGCCCCGTAAGGGACACGCCCCAACACGCCGCAAGGAGGGCGGGCGGCGCGCCCTCAGGCGAACAGTTGTCCCGCCACCTGATGACCGAGCGTGACCCCACCCAGCCCGACCAGCACCGAGGCCGCCACGTTCGCCACCGCCAGGAACTTCCAGCCCCGCTCCGCAAGGCGCAGCGTCTCGTAGGAGAACGTCGAGTAGGTGCTCAGTGCCCCGCACAGCCCCGTACCGAGCAGCAGGTTCAGCCGCGAGGAGGCGGCCCCGTCCAGCACCGCCCCGGTCAGCGCCCCCAGCACCAGGGAGGCGGCCGCGTTCACCGCGAAGGTCCCCCAGGGGAAGACCGAGTCGTGCCGCGCCTGCACCGCGCGGTCGGTGAGGTACCGCAGGGGCGCCCCGACGGCGGCGCCCACCATGACGATCAGCCAGTTCATCCCCGCCCCCGGTCCGGGCCCCGGCCCCGCCCCCGGCCGTCGCCGACCGCGCGCCGGGTGATCACGGCCGCAGCCCACACCGCGCTCAGCGCCCCGGCCACCGTGAGCCCGGCGTACGCCAGCGCGGTACCGGCCTCACCGGCGTCGAGCAGCCGCGCGAAGTCCACCGCGTAGGTGGAGAAGGTGGTGAACCCGCCGAGCACCCCGACCCCGAGGAAGGGCCGTACGAGGGGATGCGCCGACCGGCCGCCCTCGCTGATCAGCACCATGAGGACGCCGATGAGCGCGCAGCCCGCCACGTTGATCCAGAAGGTCCCCCAGGGGAAGGCCCCGGGAGCGGCCGGCCACAGCAGCCCGACCCCGTACCGCGCAGCGGCCCCCACGGCACCGCCCGCCGCCACGGCGGCGAGCACCCGGCGCTGCGGTTCGGCGCGCTGCGCCGGCACGTGCAGGTCCACGTCCGGGTCGATGGCCTCGGCCCCCTCGGCCGGCCGGGTCATCCGCGCTCCGCCTCGTCTGTCGCCACCGGCCCATTCTCGCGCGCCGGGTCCGGGCCCGCCGGAAAGGAGCCGCCGGGTCCGAGACGGGCAAGCGGCGGGAGTCCGGGGGAGGTCCGGGGAAGCCGGGGGAAACGGTCCGGCGCAATCGGACCGCGGCACGGGAGAATGGCCCCGTGCTGGAGATGACGCGTGACGCGTTCGAAGAGCTGGTGGCCGAAGCGCTGGACTCGATCCCCGAGGAGCTGACCCGGGTCATGGACAACGTGGCCGTCTTCGTGGAGGACGAGCCCGCCACCGACGACCCCGACCTGCTCGGCCTCTACGAGGGGACCCCGCTCACGGAGCGCGGCGAGTGGTACGCCGGGGTCCTGCCCGACCGGATCTCGATCTACATGGGGCCGACCCTGCGGATGTGCGAGAACACCGACGAGGTGGTCCACGAGGTCGCCGTGACGGTGGTCCACGAGATCGCCCACCACTTCGGCATCGACGACGAGCGGCTCCACGAACTCGGCTGGGGCTGACCGCTCGGGCCGGGTCCGGCCCGCCCCGGACCCGCCCGCCGAAACCGTTTTGGCGATCGCCCCCGGGATCCCATATGCTTCTCACGTCCCCGACGCGCTGGAAAGTGCCCGGCGGGCCTTTAGCCCTCATCGTCTAGTGGCCCAGGACGCCGCCCTTTCAAGGCGGTAGCACGGGTTCGAATCCCGTTGGGGGTACGCATTACCGTGTGCGAGACTTGTTCTCGCACATTGCAAGGACCTGTGGAGCAGTTGGTTAGCTCGCCACCCTGTCAAGGTGGAGGTCGCGGGTTCAAGTCCCGTCAGGTTCGCTGAAGCCGGAAACGGTTTCGTGGCTGGGTAGCTCAGTTGGTACGAGCGATCGCCTGAAAAGCGATAGGTCGCCGGTTCGACCCCGGCCCCAGCCACCAGGGAATCGAGAAGGCCCCGTCCATCGGACGGGGCCTTCTTCGTCATTCCGTACCTGCCTCCGCCGCCATCCGGGCCCGCCGGCGCCACTGCGCCAGGCCGGTGCCCGCCGCCGCCAGGGCCACCAGCCCGAGCAGCGCCCAGTCCGGAACCGCGTCCGCCACGGCCTGCACCCGCTGCTCCACCGCGAACGAATCGTCCACGTCCAGCAGCCCCGGCAGGGCGCTCGCCCCGTCGTACGCCAGGAACAGCGCGCCGAGCAGGATGAAGAACAGGCCCGAGGCCAGCGAGGTCGTGTGCAGTTCGAAGCGGCCGGCCGAGAAGGCGCGGCCGCGCAGCCAGCGTCGGCGTCCCAGGTCGAAGCGCTCCCAGAGCAGTGCCAGCACGAACAGCGGCACGGCCATGCCCAGCGCGTACACCGCCAGCAGCAGGCCCCCGTAGACCGGGCTGCCGCTGACCGCCGCCACCGTCAGGACGCTGCCGAGGATGGGACCGGCGCAGAAGCCGGCCAGGCCGTAGACCGCGCCCAGCGCGTACACCGACAGGGCGGTGGTCGGCCGGATCCTTCCCGACAGCTCCGAGATCCGCTTCGAGACGAAGCCCAGCCCGAGGATCTGGGCGAGCCCGAGCCCGATGATCAGCCAGCCGCCGAACAGCACGAGCCCCTCGCGGTGGCCGTGGAAGAACCGCCCGGCGTACGAACCGGCCGCCCCCAGCGGTACGAGGGTGCTCGCGAGGCCCGCGTAGAAGATCCCGGTGCGCGCCAGCAGCCGCGAGGTGGAGTCGATGGAGTACGCGAAGAAGGCGGGCAGCAGCAGCGCGCTGCACGGGCTGAGCAGCGCGAGGAGGCCGCCGAGCAGGGCGGCCAGGTATCCGACGTCGGTCACTTCGCGGCCGCCTGCGCCTTGGCCTTGGCGATGGCGGCGTCGAAGGCCGCCGGGGGCTGGGCTCCGGCGATGGGCTGCCCGTTGACCAGGAAGGACGGGGTGGAGGTGACGCCGATGCGGTACCCCTCCTCCCGGTCCTTGGCCAGCGCGGCGGCGGCCTGCTCCCCGGCCATGTCCTTCGTGAAGCGCTCCAGGTCCGGAACCCCGGCGTCGCGCGCCAGCTCGGTCAGCCGCTCCGCGCCGAAGCCCTTCTCCTTGGCGCCCTCGGCGTACGCGGCGGCGTGGAACTGCGCGAAGCGGTCCTGCTGGCCCGCCGCCCAGGCGGCCTTGGCGGCGGCCTCGGAGTCGGCGCCGAAGATCGGGAAGTTGCGCCACTCGATGCGCAGGGTGCCGTCCGCCACGTACTTCTTCACCAGCTCGGGCTCGGTGTCTCGGGCGAACTTGCCGCAGTAGCCGCACTTGAAGTCGGAGTACTCGATCAGGACGACGGGGGCGTCGGCCCGGCCGACGGCCAGCTTGTCCCCCGATTCCCGGCGGGCCAGCGCCTTGAGCTGCGCGACGGGGTCCGTGGTGGATCCGGTCTCCGGAGCGGAAGCCGCGGACGGCCGGGCGGGGCCGGCGGCGCTGTCCTCGGGCTTGGTGGCCTGCCAGGAGACGAGGCCGAGGGTGACGGCGGCGAGGGCGACCCCGGCGGAGATCAGCAGGGGCTTGCGGGAGGAAGAGGAAGGAGAGGGAGAAGGGGACATGCGGGTGCTCCAGAGCTGTGCGGGACGGGAGGGGCGGGCCGGGCGGACCGGCGGCTGATGCGGCCGGTCCTCCTAGACCCGCATCACGGACAGCTCCAGCGGCGACGGCGCCCACTGGCCGGGCCCGCGTACGAGGACCCGTACGGGTGCCGCCCGCGACGGGACCGCCACCTCGGGCCCGAGCCGCGCGGGCGGGGCCTGGGCCTGCGCCTGGTCGGGCCCCGCCCGCGCCGGCAGGGCTGGTACGCCGTCCCGGCCGGCGGATCCCGGGTCACAGGCGGGCCCGCCCGGCCCGGCGGAGGCGGAGACGGACGCGGAGACGGAGGCGGACGCGAAGGCCGCGACGTGAGCGGAGCCCGCCGCCGCGTGGACCGAGGCCCGCACGGACCCCGCCCCGGAGGCCGAGACGGCCGAGACGGCCGGGACCAGCGGGACCGCCGGAGCCGCCTGCGCCGCCGGGGCGGCTGCCGCCTGGAAGGTCCCGGCCAGCAGGGCCCAGCCCAGCAGCACCGCGAACACGCACCGGAGGCGGCGGCTGCGGGACATCGGGGCGGCCTCTCGCTGGGACGTCGGTGGGACATCGCTGGGGACACGTCGGGGGGACACATCGGGGTAACGCTCGGCGGACTCGTCCCGAAATGGTACGGGTCGGCCCCACAAATGCGTTCGCCACCCGGCACCTACGGGTGAGATCCTCGACCAGGTATGTCTACTTCCTTCGCCGCCCTGCAGACGCTTCTCGGTGAGATCTCCCTCCGTGACGCGCACCGCCTCGGCCGCCGCCTCGAAGGCGCCCGCCGCATCCGCAAGCCCGAGGCCAAGCAGGCCGTGCTCGACGAGATCGCCGCGGAGGCCGCAACGGCCGCCGCGCGACTGGCCGCGCGCGCCTCGCGGAAGCCCGACGTCACGTATCCCGAGAACCTTCCCGTCAGCCAGAAGAAGGACGAGATCGCCGAGGCGATACGCGACCACCAGGTCGTGATCGTCGCGGGCGAGACCGGCTCCGGCAAGACCACGCAGATCCCCAAGATCTGCATGGAGCTGGGGCGCGGGGTCCGGGGCATGATCGGGCACACCCAGCCCCGCCGGATCGCGGCCCGCACGGTCGCGGAGCGCATCGCGGAGGAGCTGAAGTCCGAGATCGGCCAGACCGTCGGCTGGAAGGTCCGGTTCACCGACCAGGTGGACCAGGACGCGACCTTCGTGAAGCTGATGACGGACGGCATCCTGCTCGCCGAGATCCAGACGGACCGCGAGTTGCGCGCGTACGACACGATCATCATCGACGAGGCCCACGAGCGGTCGCTGAACATCGACTTCCTGCTCGGCTACCTCGCCACGCTGCTGCCCAAGCGTCCCGACCTCAAGGTGATCATCACCTCGGCGACCATCGACCCGCAGCGCTTCTCCCGGCACTTCGGCGAGGCCCCGATCGTCGAGGTCAGCGGCCGGACGTACCCGGTCGAGGTGCGGTACCGCCCACTCCTCGAAGACGACTCCGAGGACAGCGACCGCGACCAGATCACCGCGATCTGCGAGGCCGTGGACGAGCTCCAGGCGGAGGGGCCGGGCGACGTCCTGGTCTTCCTCTCCGGCGAGCGCGAGATCCGCGACACGGCGGACGCGCTGGAGAAGCGCAAGCTCCGCCTGACCGAGGTGCTCCCCCTCTACGCGCGGCTCTCGCACGCCGAGCAGCACCGCGTCTTCCAGCAGCACACCGGGCGCAGGATCGTCCTCGCGACCAACGTCGCCGAGACCTCCCTCACCGTCCCCGGCATCAAGTACGTGATCGACCCGGGCACCGCCCGCATCTCCCGCTACAGCCACCGCACCAAGGTCCAGCGGCTGCCCATCGAGCGGATCTCGCAGGCCAGCGCCAACCAGCGCAAGGGCCGCTGCGGCCGTACCAGCGACGGCATCTGCATCCGCCTCTACTCCGAGGACGACTTCCTGACCCGTCCGGAGTTCACGGACGCCGAGATCCTGCGCACCAACCTCGCCTCCGTCATCCTCCAGATGACCGCGGCCGGCCTCGGCGAGATCGAGGAGTTCCCCTTCATCGACCCGCCGGACCACCGCAACATCCGCGACGGCGTGCAGCTCCTCCAGGAACTCGGCGCGCTCGACCCGGACGAGAAGGACCACAAGAAGCGGCTCACGCCCATGGGCCGCCAGCTCTCCCAGCTGCCCGTGGACCCGCGCCTGGCCCGCATGGTGGTGGAGGCGGACAAGAACAACTGCGTCCGCGAGGTCATGGTCATCGCCGCGGCCCTGTCCATCCAGGACCCGCGCGAGCGGCCCTCGGACAAGCAGACGCAGGCCGACCAGAACCATGCCCGGTTCAAGGACGAGACGAGCGACTTCCTCTCCTTCCTGAACATGTGGCGCTACGTCCGGGAGCAGCAGAAGGAGCGCGGCTCGTCCTCCTTCCGCCGGATGTGCAAGCAGGAGTACCTGAACTTCCTGCGGATCCGCGAATGGCAGGACATCTATTCGCAGCTGCGTACGGTCGCCAAGACCATGGGCATCCACGTCAACGAGGCCGACGCCCCCGAGACGAGCGTGCACATCTCCCTGCTCGCCGGTCTGCTGTCGCACATCGGGCTGAAGGACACGGACAAGAACGAGTACCTGGGCGCCCGGTCGGCCAAGTTCGCGATCTTCCCGGGCTCCTCGCTGTTCAAGAAGCAGCCGAAGTTCCTGATGTCGGCCGAGCTGGTGGAGACCTCGCGGCTGTGGGCCCGGGTCAACGCCAAGGTGGAGCCGGAGTGGGTGGAGCCGCTCGCCCAGCACCTGATCAAGCGCACGTACAGCGAGCCGCACTGGGAGAAGGACCAGGCGGCCGTGATGGCCTTCGAGAAGGTCACGCTGTACGGCGTGCCGATCGTCGCCCAGCGGAAGATCAACTACGGCCGGATCGACGCCGAGGTCTCGCGCGATCTGTTCATTCGCAACGCCCTCGTCGAGGGCGACTGGCGGACCCACCACAAGTTCTACGCCGACAACCGCAAGCTCCTCACCGAGGTGGAGGAGCTGGAGAACCGGGCCCGGCGCCGCGACATCGTGGTCGACGACGAGACGCTCTTCGACTTCTACGACCAGCGGATCCCCGAGCACGTGGTCTCCGGGGCGCACTTCGACTCCTGGTGGAAGCACAAGAAGCGCGACGAGCCCGAACTGCTCGACTTCGAGCGGGAGATGCTCCTGACGGAGAAGGCGGCCGGGGTCACCAAGGCCGACTATCCGGACTCCTGGACTCAGGGCCGGCTCAAGTTCCGGGTGACCTACCAGTTCGAGCCGGGCGCGGACGCGGACGGCGTGACCGTCCACATCCCGCTCCAGGTGCTGAACCAGGTCACGGACGAGGGCTTCGACTGGCAGATCCCGGGCCTGCGCGAGGAGGTGGTCACCGAGCTGATCCGGTCCCTCCCGAAGCCGATCCGCCGGCACTACGTGCCCGCGCCGAACTTCGCGACCCGCTTCCTCGCCACCTCGCACCCGCTACAGGAGCCGCTGCACGTGACGCTGGCCCGGGAGCTCCAGCGGATGGTCGGGGTCCCGGTCAGCGCCGAGGACTTCGATCTGGCCCGGATCCCCGACCACCTGAAGATCACCTTCCGGATCGTCGACGAGCGCCGCAAGAACCTCGCCGAGGCCAAGGACCTGGAGGCCCTGCGGCTCCAGCTCAAGCCCAAGGCCCGCCAGGCCCTCTCGCAGGCCGCCGCGGCCAGCGCCGAGCGCGAGGGCGGGGAGTCGGTGGAGAAGACCGGGCTGACGGACTGGACGATCGGCACGCTGACCAAGGTCTTCGAGACCCGCCGGGCCGGCCAGCCCGTGAAGGCGTACCCGGCACTCGTGGACGCCGGTACGAGCGTCTCCGTACGCCTCTTCGACACCGAGGCCGAGCAGCAGCAGGCGATGCGGCTCGGCACCCGTCGGCTGATCCTGCTCAACATCACGGTGAACCCGGCGAAATTCGCCTCGGACCACCTGAGCAACCAGCAGAAGCTGGCGCTGTCGCGCAACCCGCACGGCTCCATCCAGGCGCTGTTCGACGACTGCGCCACCGCGGCGGCCGACCACCTGATCGCGCGGCACGGCGGACCGGCGTGGGACGAGGCGGGCTTCCGCAAGCTCTACGAGGCCGTGCGGACCGACCTGGTGGACACGACCGTACGGACGATCACGCAGGTGCAGCAGGTGCTGGCCGCCTGGCAGGCCTGTGAACGCCGCCTGAAGACCACGGCCAGCCTCGCCCTGGTGGCCAACGTCCAGGACGTCAAGACGCAGCTCGCGGCCCTCATGCCGGCCGGCTTCGTCACGCTGACCGGGCTGCGCCGGCTGCCGGACCTGATGCGCTACCTGGTGGCGATCGACCGGCGGCTCCAGCAGATGCCCACGGGTGTCCAGCGCGACACGACGCGCATGGAGAAGGTGCACGAGATGCGGGACGAGTACCTGTGGCTGCTGGAGCAGTTGCCGAAGGGCAGGCCGGTCCCGGCGGAGGTCACCGAGATCCGCTGGATGATCGAGGAACTGCGGGTCAGCTACTTCGCGCACGCCCTGGGAACGGCCTATCCGGTCTCCGACAAGCGCATCGTGAAGGCGGTGGACGCGGCGGCCCCGGGGCCTGCTCGGTGATCGGGTTCGACTGCACCCCCTGAGCTGCGGTACAGTCTGATTCGCAGCCGCCCAACGGCCGCAAATCAAGGACCTGTGGAGCAGTTGGTTAGCTCGCCACCCTGTCAAGGTGGAGGTCGCGGGTTCAAGTCCCGTCAGGTTCGCAAGATCGTCAGGGCCCGCATCCCCAGGGATGCGGGCCCTGACGCGTTTCCGGGTACCGGGGTGCGGGACGGTTGTGGGGACGGCTGCAGAACGGTTGCGGGACGGTTGCCGGGCGGGTATCAGGCCCGAAGACGAGACCTCCCGGCCCGGCGGCCCACCAGCCCGCCCCACGGCCCCGATTGGGCTCCTGAGGCGCGCTGGACCCCACCCGGCTCCCCCGCGGCGCCCCGAGGGGCACCCAGAGGCCCGCCGCGGGCCCGCGGGTGAACACTCCGCCCGCACCTCGCCCAAAGCCCCGTCGGCGGCCCCACCGGACGTTCCGCCGGAGCGCGCCCGCAGCCCGGCCGGCCGGAGCAGCGCCCGGAGCCGCCCGCGGCCCGCGCCTCCTCCGGCCGGCCCGGCCGCGGGAAAAATCGCCCGTCCGGATGACGCGCCCTGCGCGACACGTCCCTTTACGGGGTGCATTGCCTGATCCACAAGAGTGATCATCTGTGACGGGAGTCACCCCATGCGTTTTTGAGACGCACTCTTTTATGGGGTCCATACGCCCTCTCGATTTTATATGTGCCATTGCACCTACCCCGGCCGACTCCGCACACCAGCTCGATAATCCCCTGACCAGGGCATAAAAAAGATCGCGCTGGACCCGGCGGAGTCCAGCGCGATCGAACGACTGATGAACCCGTTGGGGCAGGTCCGGTCGTTTGAAGCTATGTGGGGCTCATCGGATTGGGGGACCCGATATAGACCCGGCAATAAGGGGTGCTGCGGAACCTCAGGCCTCGCTGCGCTGCTGCGGAATTCCCGCAAGCAGTGCGCGGACCTCAGCCTCGCGGTAGCGGCGGTGTCCACCCAGGGTGCGGATGGACGTGAGCTTGCCAGCCTTGGCCCAACGGGTGACCGTCTTCGGGTCCACGCGGAACATCGTGGCAACCTCAGCCGGGGTCAGCAGCGGCTCGGCATCAGGGGTGCGAGCGGTCATGAGCGGCCTCCTCGGGAGAACCGAACCATCTCGGTTCTTTCCTCTAAATTCTGCACCTTGGCCCACGTTGCCCGAAATGGACATACGCGGACCGAGTCGGTTATAGGACGAACGGCTTGTCCTCGGCACTACAACTACACCATCCGTCCAGCCGTGACGGCCAAACCGATGGAATTGCCCTCCGAGGTGTTCATCAGCGGCGGAAGCCGATGGACCGTCCCATAACGGACAGTCACCCCACTGTGACGATCAGTCACAGAGCGATCAGGAGTCGTCAGACCCCCCGTAGAGTGCAATACCGAGCATTCCGCCCTTAGTTGGACGGAAGGAACCCTCCCCGGACTCCTTGTCCTATTTTGGCACGAGGGTAGGGGAAGGGCGCAAGGGTGTAGAAAGTGCGGTCCGTCACGCTTGGGCCAATGGCCCGTATCGGGACGTAGGTCCCGGAACAAAGACCCAAAAGAGGGCATCACGGTCTTGAGCTGGCCGTTCTCTTCCGTGCTCGGCCGATCGGCGGATGGACAACCGCGTCCTGAGTCGCTACTCGAGTCGCGCAGGTCACTCGAACCACCCGGATCACCCGGATCACCCGGATAACGGACATCACCGGCATCACGGAGATCACCTGGTTCCGGAACCTGACGACTCAGTTGGCGAAGAGTCTCTCCCGGACCGCCCGCCACCGCTCCGCCAGGGCCCCGTACGTCCGCGCCGCCCCGTCCCGGTCCCCCGCCCGCAGGGCCGCGAGCCCCGCCGCCAGGTCCGCCGCCGAGTGGTCGGCCTCCAGCCGGTCCTCCGGCAGGGCGTGCAGCAGCCCGCCGTAGTCCAGCTCCACCATCGAGCGGGGGTGGAACTCCTCCAGCCAGCTCCCGACCTCCACCAGCCCCTCGGCGAGCATTCCGTACCCCTCCGCCTCCCGCAGGGTCCGCAGCCCCCGTGCGAGCCGGCGCCGGGCCTGCACCATCGGCGTCCGGTAGCGCAGCCCCTCGCCCGGCACGTACTCCCGCTCCTCGTCGGCCACCAGCACGAACCAGCGCAGCGGCACCTGCCAGACACCCGTACGGATCCACGGCCGCGCATCGGGGTTCCGCCCGCGCCAGTCCTCGTACTCCTCGGCCGCCCGGCGGCGCGCGGCCGCCGGCAGGGCGGCGTCCAGCACCGGGAGCGGGAACTCGGCCACCAGCTCCTGGAGCGCGAGCCAGCCGCGCAGCCTCGTACGCCAGGGGCAGACCAGCAGGACTCCGCCGACCTCGGCGGTGAAGGCGTCCGCGCTCTCGTGCGCCGGGACCCCGACCACGGGCACCCGTACCAAATCCACCAGCGACCGGCGCAGTTCGTCCTGGGCCGTCGGGGTGGCCCCGCGCCGGGCGTAGTCGGCCCAGTGGGTGCGCTCGGGCTCCGGGAAGGCCGTCAGGGGCTCGTAGACCCGCAGGTAGGAGGCGTAGGGGACGACGGGGGCCGAGCGGGCGGACGGCAGCCGGGGATCGGGGGATTCGCTCACGCTCTCGTACTCCCCCGCCCCGCCCGGCGCTACTCCGACGGGCGGTCGCCCGCCCGCCTCCCACCCGTGAGTGTCCCGATCTCCGGACCGGGAGGATCGCAGGGCCCCCGAGGTCTTACGCTGCTCCCAGCACGCCCTCCCCCACCCGCAGGGCGGGCGTCTTTCCCGCCGCATCTCATCCATGGGAGTCACCACCGTGACCGAAATGACCGACGGCGTCCTGCACACCCTGTTCCGCAGTGAACAGGGCGGCCACGAGCAAGTCGTGCTGTGCCAGGACCGAGCCTCCGGCCTGAAGGCCGTCATCGCGATCCACTCCACCGCCCTGGGCCCGGCCCTCGGCGGTACGCGCTTCCACGCGTACGCCTCCGACGAGGAGGCCGTCCTCGACGCGCTGAACCTCTCGCGCGGCATGTCGTACAAGAACGCGCTCGCCGGCCTCGACCTCGGCGGCGGCAAGGCCGTCATCATCGGCGACCCGGACGTCTTGAAGTCCGAGGAACTGCTGCTGGCCTACGGCCGGTTCGTGGAGTCCCTCGGCGGCCGCTACGTGACCGCCTGCGACGTCGGCACCTACGTGGCCGACATGGACGTCGTGGCCCGCGAGACCCGCTGGGCGACCGGCCGCTCCCCCGAGAACGGCGGCGCCGGCGACTCCTCGGTCCTCACCGCCTTCGGCGTCTTCCAGGGCATGCGCGCCAGCGCCCAGCACCTGTGGGGCGACCCGACCCTGCGCGGCCGCAAGGTCGGCGTCGCGGGCGTCGGCAAGGTCGGCCACCACCTGGTCGAGCACCTGCTGGAGGACGGCGCCGAGGTCGTCATCACGGACGTCCGCGCCGAGTCCGTGCAGCGGATCTTGGACAAGCACCCGGGCAAGGTGACCGCCGTCGCCGACACCGGGGCGCTGATCCGCGTGGAGGGCCTGGACATCTACGCCCCCTGCGCGCTCGGCGGGGCACTGAACGACGAGTCCGTGCCCGCCCTCACCGCCAAGATCGTCTGCGGCGCGGCGAACAACCAGCTCGCCCACCCGGGCATCGAGAAGGACCTCGCGGACCGCGGGATCCTCTACGCGCCGGACTACGTGGTCAACGCGGGCGGGGTCATCCAGGTCGCCGACGAGCTGCGCGGCTTCGACTTCGACCGCTGCAAGGCCAAGGCCGCGAAGATCTTCGACACCACCCTGGAGATCTTCGCACGTGCGAAGTCGGACGGGATTCCGCCGGCCGCGGCGGCCGACCGCATCGCCGAGCAGCGGATGGCGGACGCCCGCACGGCACGCACCGCCTGACCCTCACGGGGCCCTGACGGGGCTTCCGGGGCGGCCCGCCGGGGCGCAGCGAGACGGAACTCACTGCGCTTCGGCGGGTCGCCCGTCAGGAAAGGGCTAAAATCGCAGCTGACCAGCGAGGACGGGGCGCCTTGCTGGTACTGCACCGGGGCGCGTCATGCGGGCGGCGTACCGTATGGCCGCGGAAGCAGGTACCGTTAAACCCCTACGGACGGTCTCTCCACGGAGAGCCCGCTCCGAACCATGAACGCGTGTCAGACTCTGGGGCCGTCGAGCCCCGTCACCGAGGGGGTCGAGCCATGGGGCGCGGCCGGGCAAAGGCCAAGCAGACGAAGGTCGCCCGCCAGCTGAAGTACAGCAGCGGCGGGACTGACTTGTCGCGTCTGGCCAATGAGCTGGGCGCATCGCACACGGAACCGCTGCCTGTCAGCGAGCCGGTCGTCGATGACGAGCTTGATGATGATGACGAGGACGACCCGTACGCCAAGTACGCGGAGCGCTACAACAGCGATGACGACGACGAGGACGAAGAGTCCGGTCCGTCCGTCTACCGTCGCGGTGCTTGACGCGCCACTCGGCGTCGGACACGCGGTGCGCTGATCCTCTTCCTCAGCAGCGGCACACAGCTTCACATGTACGGAAACCCGGTCCAGGGCATCGCCCCGGGCCGGGTTTCCGTGCTGTTCGCGCAGGTGGGAGCGGCGCTCCCGCAACCGGTCAGCTCGCGTAGTCGCCGGTCATCGTCGCGCCCTCGGTGTGGTCGCCGCGGTCCAGGATCTCTCCCGCGACCCAGGCGTCGACGCCCCGGTCGGCCAGGGCGGTCAGGGCCACGTCCACCGACTCCTGCGGGACCACGGCCATCATGCCGACGCCCATGTTCAGGGTCTTCTCCAGCTCCAGGCGTTCCACCTGACCGGCCTTGCCGACCAGGTCGAAGATCGCGCCGGGGGTCCACGTCGAGCGGTCGACCGTGGCGTGCAGGTGGTCCGGGATCACCCGGGCGAGGTTCGCCGCGAGGCCGCCGCCCGTGATGTGGGAGTAGGCGTGCACGTCGGCCGTACGGGTGAGGGCCATGCAGTCCAGCGAGTAGATCTTGGTGGGCTCCAGCAGCTCTTCGCCGAGGGTCCGGCCGAGCTCCTCGACGTGGCCCTCCAGGGACATTCCGGCCCGGTCGAAGAGGACGTGGCGGACCAGTGAGTACCCGTTCGAGTGAAGACCGGAGGACGCCATCGCGATGACGGCGTCGCCCGTACGGATGCGGTCCGCGCCCAGCAGCCGGTCGTACTCGACGACGCCGGTGCCGGCGCCCGCCACGTCGAAGTCGTCCGGGCCCAGCAGGCCCGGGTGTTCGGCGGTCTCGCCGCCGACCAGGGCGCAGCCGGCCAGGACGCAGCCCTCGGCGATGCCCTTGACGATGGCCGCGACGCGCTCGGGGTGGACCTTGCCGACGCAGATGTAGTCGGTCATGAAGAGCGGCTCGGCGCCGCAGACGACGATGTCGTCCATGACCATCGCGACGAGGTCGTGGCCGATGGTGTCGTACACGCCCATGCGGCGGGCGATGTCCACCTTGGTGCCGACCCCGTCGGTGGCGGAGGCGAGCAGGGGGCGCTCGTAGCGCTTGAGGGCGGAGGCGTCGAAGAGGCCGGCGAATCCGCCGAGGCCGCCGAGGACCTCGGGGCGCTGCGTCTTCTTCACCCACTCCTTCATCAGCTCGACGGCGCGGTCTCCCGCGTCGATGTCCACGCCCGCGGCTGCGTAGCTGGCACCGGTGGTCTTCTCTGTCATGACAGGAGAGAGCTTTCGTGTCGTTGCTGCGAGTGGTGCGAGGCCCCGGAAAAGCCTGAAAGAGAAGGCCTCGCGCAGGTTGAGCAGGGATGAGGGGGGCCTGGAGGGCTTGCGGTCCGCGGGCTCGGGCGAGCCCGCGGACCGTGGCGTTGTCTCAGGCCCTACGGGCGCCGGAGCGCGTCGGCGGCGTCGGTGCCGCCGGCCAGCTCCGTCTCCAGGAGCTGCTTGCCCAGGAGCTGCGGGTCGGGCAGTTCCATGGGGTACACGCCGTCGAAGCAGGCACGGCAGAGGTTGGGCTTCTGGATGGTCGTCGCCTCGATCATCGAGTCGAGCGAGATGTACGAGAGCGAGTCCGCGCCCAGCGACGTGGCGATCTCGTCGACCGTCATGCCGTTGGCGATCAGCTCGGCCCGGGTGGCGAAGTCGATGCCGAAGAAGCACGGCCACTTCACCGGCGGCGAGGAGATCCGGATGTGGACCTCCGCCGCGCCGGCCTCGCGGAGCATCTTGACCAGGGCGCGCTGGGTGTTGCCGCGGACGATGGAGTCGTCGACGACCACCAGGCGCTTGCCCCGGATGACTTCCTTGAGGGGGTTGAGCTTGAGACGGATGCCGAGCTGGCGGATCGTCTGCGAGGGCTGGATGAAGGTCCGGCCGACGTAGGCGTTCTTGACCAGGCCGACGCCGTACGGGATCCCGCTGGCCTCGGCGTAGCCGACGGCGGCGGGCGTGCCCGATTCCGGCGTCGATATCACCAGGTCCGCGTCGGCCGGGGCTTCCTTGGCCAGGCGCCGTCCCATCTCGACACGCGAGAGGTAGACGTTCCGGCCGGCGATGTCCGTGTCCGGGCGCGCCAGGTAGACGTACTCGAAGACACAGCCCTTGGGCTTTGCTTCAGCGAAGCGGGAGGTCCGCAGACCGTTCTCGTCGATCGCGATCAGCTCGCCCGGCTCGACCTCGCGGACGAAGCTGGCGCCGCAGATGTCGAGGGCGGCGGTCTCGCTCGCCACCACCCAGCCGCGCTCCAGGCGGCCGAGGACCAGCGGGCGGATGCCCTGCGGGTCACGGGCGGTGTAGAGCGTCCCCTCGTCCATGAAGACGAGCGAGAAGGCGCCCTTCACCTTCGGGAGGACCTTGGTGGCCGACTCCTCGATGGTCAGGGGCTTGCCGTCGTCGTCCGTCTGGCCGGCCAGCAGGGCGGTGACCAGGTCGGTGTCGTTGGTGGCCGCCACCTGGGTGGCACGGCCGTCCTGACGGGGGAGGTCGGCGACCATCTCGGCCAACTCGGCGGTGTTCACCAGGTTGCCGTTGTGACCCAGGGCAATGGAGCCGTGGGCGGTCGCGCGGAAGGTCGGCTGGGCGTTCTCCCAGACGGAGGCGCCAGTGGTCGAGTAGCGGGCGTGACCGACCGCGATATGACCCTGGAGCGAGCCGAGAGAGGTTTCGTCGAAGACTTGGGAAACGAGGCCCATGTCCTTGAAGACGAGGATCTGGGAACCGTTGCTCACAGCGATACCCGCGGACTCTTGTCCACGGTGCTGCAGTGCATACAGTCCGAAGTAGGTGAGCTTGGCGACCTCTTCACCCGGAGCCCAGACACCGAAGACGCCGCAAGCGTCCTGGGGGCCCTTTTCGCCGGGGAGCAGGTCGTGGTTGAGTCGTCCATCACCACGAGGCACGTCTCCGAGTGTAGGCGAGATCGACCACTGGTCCGAATTGGGGATGCCCGGGAAATGTCACAGCACGGAGGGTGACGGAACCTGTTCGTCTCAATATCCGGATTGCCCTGGTTGACAGTCGCCTGTGGTTTCGTACAAGCTCCGGCTCATGCAGCCTCTCGGTGACCGCACCGTCACCCTCGTCGCGCGCCGACACGTGGACCTCGTCCGTGTCGCCAGCGCCATCTGTCGCTGTTCTGCGTAGTCGCACGCCGCATTTCCCTTTCCTTTTCTCCTTTCCCCGCCGCTTTCCGTCCGTTATCTGCTCCGCCGTGCCCTGCGCCGTCCCGCGCTGCCCGGAGCTACCCGGGCCGGAGGGCCGGCGGGCCGTGCTCTGGAGTACCCGTGACCTCGTACGAACCCAACCTGTCCCGGCGCGCCTTCGGCGGCGCGGTCGGCGCGACCGCGGCCGCCGCGGCGGTGGGGCTGGGCGCCGCCGCCCCGGCCCACGCGGCGCCGGCCGCCGGAGCGCGGCACGCGGAGCCCCTGCCGGCCGGAGGCGAACGGGAGTTCCGTGCCGAGCGGGGGCGCCGCTCCCGCCGCCCGAACATCCTGTTCATCCTCGGGGACGACCTCGGCTGGGCCGACCTGTCCTCCTACGGCTCCCCGCACATCAAGACCCCGAACCTGGACCGGCTCGCCCGCCAGGACGTCCGCTTCACCGATGCCTATGCGGGCTCCGCGACCTGCTCCCCGACCCGCTTCAGCCTGTACACCGGCCTCCCCCACAGCCCTGGACGGGCATGGGAGGTGCCCCCTTCCCGGGCCGCGCCAAGGGCGGGCTCGCCGAGCCCATCGCCGACAAGTCGGCGGGCCTGGAGCCGACCCACCCGACGCTGGCCTCGCTGCTGCGCGGCTCCGGCTACGCGACCGCGCTGATAGGCAAGTGGCACTGCGGCTCCCTGCCCGACTACAGCCCGACCAAGTCGGGCTGGGACGAGTTCTTCGGCAACTTCAGCGGGGCCCTGGAGTACTACTCCAAGCTCTCCGGCGACGGCTCGTACGACCTCTACGAGGGCGACGCCGAGTACAAGGACCTGCGGTACTACACGCGGATCCTGACCGAACGCGCAGCCGAGTACGTCTCCCGCGACCACGGGGACGAGCCGTGGCTGCTCAACCTCGACTTCACCACCCCGCACTGGCCGTGGATCGCCGACGGGGACACCGGGGCGAGCGCCGAGGTCACCCGCCGGATCAAGGCCGGCGACCGGCGGGCCCTGTGGCACGAGGACGGCGGGTCCATCGAGAAGTACGGGCAGATGGTGGAGGACCTCGACCGCTCGATCGGCGAGGTGCTGAAGGCGCTGGAGCGCTCCGGCCAGGAGGAGGACACCCTGGTCCTCTTCTCCAGCGACAACGGCGGCGAGCGCTTCTCCCACAACTGGCCGCTCGCCGGCAACAAGGCCTCCCTCCAGGAGGGCGGCATCCGCGTCCCGAACATCGTGCGCTGGCCGGCCCGGCTCGACGGCGGCCAGGTCAGCCACCTGCCGGTGTTCACCCCGGACTGGACGGCCACCCTGCTGGAACTCGCGGGCGCCCGCGCGAACCCGGCGTACCCGCTGGACGGGGTCAGCCTGGCCGGGTACCTGCTGCGCGGCGAGAAGGTGGCCGAGCGGAACCTGTTCTGGCGGGTGCGCGGGGAGCGGGCGCCGCGCCGCGGCGACTGGAAGTACTACCGCGGCAAGGCGGGCCGCGACCAGCTCTTCAACCTGGCCGGGAACATCCGCGAGCAGGCCGACAAGGCGGCGCTGCTGCCTTACCCCGGCTGATCGGGGCGGGCGGGAGCCCGTGACGTGGTCCACAGCCTGTGGATGGACGGCTGTGGATGGACGGCTGTGGACCACGGACGGGCCGCCGTCCGGAGACCAGGGGTCACTCGACGGCCGAGGCCGCCTTCGCGGTGATGCCGGTGCCCGAACCGGGCGCCGTGAGGGTGAGGGCGTCGCCCTGGATCCTCCAGTCGAGCGGTCCGCCGCCGAACAGCTCGGTGAGGGCCCGCTCGACCTCTCCGGGTCCGCCCTCGCAGGCCATCCGGGTACTGGTCAGGGGGCCGAAGGTGAGCTTGTTCCCCTCGACGACGGCCTTCGCGCTGAACCGGTTGCAGCCGAGGTTGCCGCTCGCCGTGCCGTCCGCGGCCAGGCTGAAGCGGGCCCGGCCCTCGGCGCCCGCCGGAACCGAGGAGGCCGTCTCCCCCTTGGTCAGGGAGTCGACGGTCCAGTGCGTGGCCACGAGCGGGGCGTCGGGGGCCGGGGGCTTCGAGCTCAGGGCGATCGCGTTCCCCTCGGAGTTCTTCAACGTGATCTCGCCCCGGCCCTGTTCGACGGTCAGCGGGCCCCGGAACAGCCTGGCGAAGGCCGTCTCGAACGGCAGGTCCGCGCAGGCCATGTCCGTGTGGGCACCGGGCGTCACGGTCATGGTGGCCACCGAGTCGAAGACCACGGCGGCGGTGAAGCCGTTGCAGCCGTAGTTGCCGTTGGCCTCGGCCTCGTAGCCCTTGCCCCGTTCCACGGACAGCCGGGCGGCGGCGGGGCCCTTCAGCGTCTTGCCGTCGACGGTCAGGCTCTCGACCGACCAGGATCCGGAGAACCCGCGGGCGGGGTGCGTGCCCGGCGCGCCGCCGTCGTCACCGCAGGCGGTGGCGGTGGCGGACAGCGCGAGCACGGCGACCAGGGCGGCGGGGAGGAGCGGCAGCGTACGCATGCCGGTGTGACGCGGACCGCGCCCCGGCGGTTCCACGGCTTCGCCCGGTCAGCTCATCAGGGGCAGCAGCGCCGAGAGGTCGGCGCGCTCGCCGCTGGCCCGGACCTGGGCCGCGTCCAGCGCGTCGGCCCACCCCGTACGGCCGGTGGCGAGCCGGATCCAGGTCAGCGGGTCGGTCTCCACGACGTTCGGCGGGGTGCCGCGGGTGTGCCGGGGCCCCTCGACGCACTGCACCACCGCGAACGGCGGGACGCGGAACTCCACCGCCCCGCCCGGGGCCTTGAGCGCGAGGGCGTCGGCGAGCAGCCGGGTGCAGGCGGCCAGGGCCTGGCGGTCCACGGGGATGTCCAGTCCGGTGGCGCGGCTCAGGTCGTCGGTGTGCACGACGAGCTCGACGGTACGGGTGACCAGGAAGTCGGCCAGGGTCATGGCCCCGATCCACAGGTCCAGCACGCGGCCGCCGGGGTTCGCGTCGAGCGCCTCGGCCAGCCGGGCGCCGACCCGGTCGTAGAGCTCGGCGAGCGGGGCGCCCTCCAGGGTCTCCTTGGCGGCTTCGGCGATCTTCCCGGCGAGCGAGGCCGTCGCGAAGGGCCATTCGGCGGCGGACAGTTCGGCGACGGCGGCGGGCGGCCGGGCGAGGCCGCCGGCCAACGACTCGGCGATCCACGCGATGTGCGCGGCCAGTTCGGCGACGGACCAGCCCCCGACCCCGCTGGGCCGGGCGAGCTGCTCTTCGTCCAACTCCCGTACGGCGTCCCGTACATGCCCGAACTGCGCGAGGACGGCCGTACGGGTCCGGGCGTGGTCGTAGGTGCGCGGCTTCTTCTTGGCGGGCGGCATGGGGCCGACCCTACGCCGCCCGGACCGGCCGGGCGGCACACCTCAGCCCGTCGGGGCCGAGGGCAGGCTGGTCTCGCAGCCCGCCTTCGCCGCGGCGCGCACGGCCGCCTCGCGGGCCAGCCCCGACAGGAAGCCGCGCCCCCTGTTGCCCCGGCCGTCGCCCTCGCCGGCGGCGGTCGCCCGCAGGGCGGTCACTCCGCCGGACCTGGCCGGGTCGGCGCACTTCGCGGTCGCCGTGACGCTGAAGGGCCCGTAGTCGAACCGGCTTCCGCCCGGTTCGGCGTCCTTGGTGGCCACCACCGCGACGGAGACGAACTCGTCCATCTGCTTCTGGCCCTCGAACGTTCCCTCACGGAACAGCACACACGACTGGTCAGCCGTGGCGCCCGCCTCCACCCGGGGCATGCCGAAACCCATCACCGCATCCGGATCGACCAGCCCCTGACAGTTCTCGATGATCTCCGCCCGGCTCCGCGCACGGTCCCCGGTGTTGTCGTAGACGAGCCAGCCGCCCACGCCTACGGCGGCCACGATCACCGGTATCCCGGCCCCGAAGAGCCATCGACCCCAACTGTGCGCCATCTGCGCCCCCGTTCCCCCGCCTGCCCGCCACCGCAGTCGGCGCGGGCTCCTTGCCGGAACGGACGAGCCCCCGCCCGGAACGGTTCCGGGCGGGGGCTGCGCGGTTCGTGCAGGCCGGCTGCTCAGGCGAGCAGCGCCGGGATCGTCCCCTCGTGGGCGGTACGGAGCTCCGCCAGCGGGAGGGTGAACTCACCCTGGATCTCGATCTCGTCGCCGTCGACGACACCGATCCGGGTCGCCGGAAGGCCCCGCGCACCGCACATGTCGGTGAAGCGGAGCTCCTCGCTGCGCGGGACGGCCACGATGGCCCGGCCCGCGGACTCGGAGAACAGGAAGGTGAAGGCGTCGAGCGCCTCCGGCACCACGATCCGCGCACCGTTGCCGCCGCGCAGGCAGGACTCGGTGAGCGCCTGGATCACGCCGCCGTCGGACAGGTCGTGCGCGGCGTCGATCATGCCGTCCCGCGAGGCCGAGATGAGGATCTCCGCGAGGAGCTTCTCGCGGCCCAGGTCCACCTTGGGCGGCATGCCGCCGAGGTGCTGGTGGACCACTTCGGACCAGGCGGAGCCGCCGAACTCCCCGGCGGTGTCGCCGAGCAGGTACAGGAGCTGGCCGGCCTCCGCGAACGCCATCGGCGTACGGCGGTTGACGTCGTCGATCACACCGAGGACCGCCACGACCGGGGTCGGGTGGATCGCGATGTCGCCCGTCTGGTTGTAGAGGGAGACGTTGCCGCCGGTCACCGGGGTGCCCAGCTCCAGGCAGCCGTCCGCGAGACCGCGGCAGGCCTCGGCGAACTGCCACATGACGTCCGGGTCCTCGGGGGAGCCGAAGTTCAGGCAGTCGGAGATCGCGAGGGGCTTCGCGCCGGTCGCGGCCACGTTGCGGTAGGACTCGGCCAGTGCGAGCTGCGCACCCGTGTAGGGGTCGAGCTTCGCGTAGCGGCCGTTGCCGTCCGTGGACATGGCCACGCCGAGGTTGGTCTCCGCGTCGATGCGGACCATGCCGGCGTCCTCGGGCTGCGAGAGCACCGTGTTGCCCTGGACGAAGCGGTCGTACTGGTCGGTGATCCAGGACTTCGAGGCCTGGTTCGGCGACGAGACCAGGGCCAGGACCTGCGCGCGGAGCTCCTCGGAGGTCTGCGGCCGCGGCAGCTTGCCCGCGTCGTCGGCCTGGAGGGCGTCCTGCCAGGAGGGGCGCGCGTAGGGGCGGTTGTAGACGGGGCCCTCGTGGGCGACGGTGCCCGGGGGCACGTCCACGATGAGCTCGCCGTGCCAGAAGATCTCCAGGTGGTCGCCCTCGGTCACCTCACCGATGACGGTGGCGATGACGTCCCACTTCTCGCAGATCTCCATGAAGCGGTCCACGTACTGCGGCTCCACGATCGCGCACATGCGCTCCTGCGACTCGCTCATGAGGATTTCCTCGGGCGAGAGCGTCGCGTCGCGCAGCGGGACGGTGTCCAGCTCGACGCGCATGCCGCCGGAACCGGCGGAGGCCAGCTCGCTCGTGGCGCAGGAGAGCCCGGCGCCGCCGAGGTCCTGGATGCCGGCGACCAGCTTCTCCTTGAAGATCTCCAGGGTGCACTCGATGAGGAGCTTCTCCTGGAAGGGGTCGCCGACCTGGACCGCCGGACGCTTGGTCGGCTTGGTGTCGTCGAAGGTCTCCGAGGCGAGGACGGAGACGCCGCCGATGCCGTCGCCGCCGGTGCGGGCGCCGTAGAGGATGACCTTGTTGCCCGGGCCGGAGGCCTTGGCGAGGTGGATGTCCTCGTGCTTCATGACGCCGATGCAGCCGGCGTTCACGAGGGGGTTGCCCTGGTAGCAGGCGTCGAAGACGACCTCGCCGCCGATGTTCGGCAGGCCGAGGCAGTTGCCGTAGCCGCCGATGCCCGCGACGACGCCCGGCAGGACGCGCTTGGTGTCGGGGTGGTCGGCCG
This sequence comes from Streptomyces sp. GQ60, assembly GCF_059758875.1. Taxonomy (NCBI): domain Bacteria; kingdom Bacillati; phylum Actinomycetota; class Actinomycetes; order Kitasatosporales; family Streptomycetaceae; genus Streptomyces; species Streptomyces sp. GQ60. The sequence continues at coordinate 47,635 of NZ_JCAXEG010000007.1, forward strand.
CGCCGAAGCGCAGCGGGTCGACGACGGCGACCGGGCGGGCGCCCATGGCGAGGATGTCGCGGACGATGCCGCCGATGCCGGTGGCCGCGCCCTGGTAGGGCTCGATGTAGCTGGGGTGGTTGTGCGACTCGACCTTGAAGGTGACCGCGTAACCCTGGCCGACGTCGACGACTCCGGCGTTCTCGCCGATGCCGACGAGCATGGCGTCGTTCTGCGGGACCTTCTCGCCGAACTGCTTCAGGTGGACCTTGCTGCTCTTGTACGAGCAGTGCTCGGACCACATGACGGAGTACATGGCGAGCTCGGCGCCGGTGGGACGGCGGCCCAGGATCTCGCGGATCCGGGCGTACTCGTCCTCCTTGAGGCCGAGTTCCTTCCACGGCTGGGAGGCGTCCGGGGTCTCGGTGGCGTTCTTGACGGTGTCGAGGCTCATGCGCTGACCAGCTTCTTCAGGACCGAGGTGAAGAACGGGAGGCCGTCGGTGCGGCCCGTCCCGATCAGCGGCTCGACCGCGTGCTCGGGGTGCGGCATGAGGCCGACGACGTTGCCCGCGGCATTGGTGATGCCGGCGATGTCGCGCAGCGAGCCGTTGGGGTTACCGCATCCATCAGCGGCTTCGCCGCGGACCACGTACCGGAAGGCCACTCGGCCTTCGGCCTCCAGTTCGTCCAGCACCCGCTCGTCGGCCACGTAGCGGCCGTCCATGTTCTTGAGCGGTACGGAGATCTCCTCGCCGGCGGTGTAGTCGCCGGTCCAGGCGGTCTCCGCGTTCTCCACCCGCAGCTTCTGGTCGCGGCAGATGAAGTGCAGGTGGTTGTTGCGGAGCATCGCCCCCGGCAGCAGGTGGGCCTCGGTGAGGATCTGGAAGCCGTTGCAGATGCCGAGGACGGGCATGCCGCCCTTGGCCTGCTCGATGATGCTCTCCATCACCGGCGAGAAGCGGGAGATGGCTCCGGCGCGCAGGTAGTCCCCGTAGGAGAAGCCGCCCGCGAGGACGACCGCGTCGACCTGGTGGAGGTCCTTGTCGCGGTGCCAGAGCGATACGGGCTCGGCTCCCGCGAGGCGCACGGCGCGCAGCGAGTCACGGTCGTCGAGCGTTCCGGGGAACGTGACGACTCCGATGCGAGTGGTCACCGTCAGGCCTCGACCTTCACGGTGAAGTCTTCGATGACGGTGTTGGCGAGGAAGGTTTCGGCCATCTTGTGGATGCGGTCGAGGGCGGCCTGGTCGACCGGTCCCTCCACCTCCAGTTCGAAGCGCTTCCCCTGGCGAACGTCGGCGATCCCTTCGAAGCCCAGGCGCGGCAGTGCACGCTGCACCGCCTGGCCCTGGGGGTCGAGGATCTCCGGCTTGAGCATGACGTCGACTACGACGCGTGCCACTGGCACTCCCGATGAGGTGGTTGGTGCGAAGGCGGTTCCCTCAGCGTACCCGGCAGAAATTTCTACGCGGGTAGATATGGCTCTTGTACGATCCTCCGGTCGTTTCCGCTTCACCAACGCTTCGCAAAATCCGCCGGAAAACCACGCGCCCGGCATTGCGTCGGGACACGCGGAGATAATTAACTGGGCTTCGCAATGCAATGAGAATCGGGGTACAAAGGATTCCTCCGTCCCACCGGCATTTTCCGGTGGACGGCGACGCCAGAAAGATGCATTCTTCCGAAACATCCACACAGGCGACATCACCGCTCCGTGCACGCACGTCAGCGGGGAGCGGCGTCGCACGAAGGGACCGATATCCGTGGCGCAGCGCGTAGTAGTCACGATCTCCGACGACATCGATGGCGGAGATGCATCGGAAACGGTGGTCTTCGGGCTGGACGGTAAGTCGTACGAGATCGACCTCAATGTGGCCAACGCAAAGAAACTGCGGAAGAGCCTCGCCCCGTTCGTGGCCGCCGGCCGCCGGCAGGCCCGCTCGGGGAAGACCTTCAAGCACACCGCCATCGCCCCCGACCCGGCGGTCGTCCGGGCCTGGGCGCGCTCCAACCAGCTCGACGTCCCGCCCCGCGGGCGGATCCCCAAGAAGGTGTACGAGGAGTACAACGCCGCTCACTGAGAGCCGATTTGCCATCCACCCCTACCGGTCCGCTAGTGTGTGGATCACGCCAAGGGGCGAGGCCGCAGGCCGGACTCCGAAGTCGTGCGGGTGTAGTTCAGTAGCAGAACATCCCCCTTCCAGGGGGAAGGCGCAGTGTGCGATCCCTGTCACCCGCTCTGCTCGCTTTACCGACCACGGTTGTGGATCAGGTAGAGTGATGCACGCATCGCACGGCAGTTTGTCGTGGGAAGCATGCGGACGTAGCTCAGTTGGTAGAGCACCACCTTGCCAAGGTGGATGTCGCGCGTTCGAGTCGCGTCGTCCGCTCAGCGTATGAAGGCCCCGGTCATTGACCGGGGCCTTTGTCGTGCGTCCCGGCTATCCGGATCGCCCTGAGCCGAGATCCATGACAGGTGTCATGGCCTCCTCGGCCCGGAGCCCGCGAGACTGGGGCCATGAATCACAGCGGGTGGTGGAAGAACCGCAGCAGCGCGGGGAAGGTCGAGCTGTACACGCGCTGGTCCTTCCACCTCTTCGTGGTCATCGAGATCGCGTCGGTCGGACTGGCCGTGCTGGGCTCGATGGACGGAAATGCCTCCGCGGTGGTCGCGGTCGCGCTCTTCCTGACGGTGTGCGCGCACTCCCTGCTCGTCGGCTTCCTCTCCTCCCGGTCGCTCGACTGGATCCTGGGCCGGCGCGAGCGCCCGGTGCGGCTCGCGGCCTCCGTCACCGCCCTGACCGCCGCCGCCTGCCTGGGCGTACTCGGTGTGGACGCGGCCGGCCTCACCGGCGATCCGGCCGTGACCCCGACCGTCATCGCCGGCATGACCTGCTTCACCACCGGCACGCTCGTCCTGTGTCTGCCCAAGGTCCGGCAGATGCGCTACGTGCCCCCGGCCGCGGCCGCCTTCGTGGGTCTGGCGTCCCTCGCCTTCGGCGTCTCTGCCGGCGGGTCCGCGGGGGTGGCCGTCGGGGTGCTGTTGACCAGCGCCTTCCTCTGCGCGGCCTGCGGGTTCTCCGGCTGGCTGCTCGACGCCGTGTACGAGCTGGACCGGACCCGCGAGGTGCGGGCACAGCTCGCGGTGGCCGAGGAGCGGCTGCGGTTCGGCCGGGACCTGCACGACGTGATGGGCCGCAACCTCGCGGTGATCGCCCTCAAGAGCGAGCTGGCCGTGCAGCTCGCCCGGCGCGAACGCCCCGAAGCCGTCGACCAGATGATCGAGGTGCAGCGGATCGCCCGGGAGTCCCAGAAGGAGGTCCGCGACGTGGTCCGCGGCTACCGGGAGGCGAACCTCGCGGTGGAGCTCGAGGGTGCGCGCGGGGTGCTGCGCGCGGCCGGGATGGACTGCCTGGTCGAGTACGAACAGGGCCGCGAGCTGCCCGCCGAGGCCCAGTCGGCGCTCGGCTGGGTGGTGCGCGAGGCGACGACGAACATCCTGCGGCACGGCGACGCCCGCAGTTGCGCGATCCGGCTGACCGCGGACCCCTCGGGCGCGCTCACGCTGGTGGTGGAGAACGACGGGGCCCCCAAGGCCCCGGCCGGGCCGCCGGGCTCGGGGCTGGCCGGCCTGCGGGAGCGGCTCGCGGTACTGGACGGCACGCTGGAGGCCGGCGCGGTGGACGGCGGCCGGTTCCGGCTGCGGGCGCAGATCCCCGGTCCGGCGGCCGGGCCGATCCGAGAACTGGAGGCGCGGGCATGAGCCCCGTACGCGTACTGCTGGCCGATGACGAGCACCTGATCCGGGGCGCGCTCGCCGCGCTGCTGGGACTGGAGGACGACCTGCTGGTCGTCGCCGAGGCCGCCTCGGGGCCGGAGGCGCTCGCCATGGCGCGGGCCCACCGGCCGGACGTGGCGGTGCTGGACCTGCAGATGCCGGGGGCCGACGGTGTGAGCGTGGCCACATCCCTGCGGGCCGAACTCCCCGACTGCAAGACCATGATCGTGACCAGCCACGGCCGGCCCGGTCACCTGAAGCGGGCCCTCGCCGCGGGCGTACGGGCCTTCGCGCCGAAGACCGTCTCGGCGCAGCGGCTGGCCGAGCTGATCCGGACCGTGCACGCCGGAGGCCGGTACGTGGACCCGGAATTGGCGGCCGACGCGATCAGCGCGGGCGACTCCCCGCTGACCGCCCGCGAGGCCGAGGTGCTGGAACTGGCGGGGGACGGGGCGCCGATCGCGGAGATCGCGGAGCGGGCCTCGCTCTCCCCGGGGACGGTGCGGAACTACCTGTCCTCGGCGGCGACGAAGCTGGGTGCCGAGAACCGGCACACGGCGGTGCGTCTCGCACGGGCCCGGGGTTGGGTATAGTAGTTCTCGCGCTACGGCGCACCTGCGGACATAGCTCAGTTGGTAGAGCACCACCTTGCCAAGGTGGATGTCGCGCGTTCGAGTCGCGTTGTCCGCTCAGCAGTGAAGAAGCCCCGGTCCTCGGACCGGGGCTTCTTTCGTGTCCGGGGCCGGTTCCGGCCCGGCTCCGGGGCCCCGTTTCCGGGGCCCCTTCGCCGCGCGTGGCCTCAGGCCCAGGTCTGGCCGGTGAGGCGCTCGTAGGCCTCGACGTACCGGGAGCGGGTCTGCTCCACGACCTCCTGCGGGAGGGCGGGCGGCGGGAGTTCGCCCTTGGAGTCCCAGCCGGACGCCGGGGAGGCCAGCCAGTCGCGGACGTACTGCTTGTCGAAGGACGGCTGGCTGTGGCCCGGCTCCCACAGATCGGCCGGCCAGAAGCGGGAGGAGTCCGGGGTCAGCACCTCGTCGGCGGCGACCAGGTTGCCGTCCTGGTCGAAGCCGAACTCGAACTTGGTGTCCGCCAGGATGATCCCGCGGTCGCGGGCGATGTCCCGGGCCCGGCCGTAGACGGCGAGGGTGGTCTGGCGCAGCAGGGCGGCCGTCTCGGCGCCCTGGGTGCGCGCGACCTCCTCGTAGGAGACGTTCTCGTCGTGCTCGCCGACCTCGGCCTTGGCGGCCGGGGTGAAGATCGGGCCGGGCAGCTCGGAGCCGTCGACCAGGCCCTCGGGCAGGCCCAGTCCGCAGACCGTACGGGTCTTCTCGTACTCGGCGAGGCCCGAGCCGGTCAGGTAGCCGCGGGCCACGCACTCGACGGGGACCATGTCGAGGTTCCGGCAGACCAGGGCGCGGCCCGCCCAGTCGGCGGGGGCGCCGGGGGGCAGCTCCGCGCTGATGACGTGGTTCGGGACGAGGTCCGCGAGCTGGTCGAACCACCACAGGGAGAGCTGGGTCAGGATCCGGCCCTTGTCCGGGATCTCGGTGGGCAGCACCCAGTCGGCGGCGGAGATGCGGTCGCTGGCGACCATGACGAGATGGCCGTCCTCGTCGCGGTAGAGGTCGCGGACCTTGCCGGTGTGGAGGTGGACGAGGCCGGGCACCTGGACCGGCTCGGGCTTTTCGACGAATCCGGGCACGGAGTCTCCCTGTGGTTCTGTACGAGCGCGCGGCCCATTCTCCCGCACCTGCCCACGGGCGCGGACAACGGGTCCGCGGGTCCCCCGGTCAGTCCCTCGTGCAGAGAGGTCAGCAGAGAGGTCAGTCCCTCTTGCAGATCCGGTCGAGGAGGTTGGCGGTGGCCCGCTGGACCCGCTCGTCCACGTGCCCGGGGCGGTCCAGGGCCGGTGACCAGGCGAAGGTTCCCGAGGCGAAGACGAGCGCGCCGCTGGGGGCCCGGTAGAGGGAGGTCTCCTGGTGGCGGCGGTGGCCCTCGCCGTCCTCGTACGGGGAGTGCGCGAGCAGGATCCGGCTCTGGTGCTCGGGGAGCTGCGTGCGCGGGAAGTACCGGTCGGCCTCGCCCGCGACCAGGCCGGGCAGTTCGTCGTTCTCGACGGCTCCCGTGGAGTCCCAGAGCCAGTGCGTGGCATTGCGCACGATGAGGGGCGCGGGCTCGGGAACCCGTCCCGCGTACTGGATGCCGAGCAGTTGCTGCTCCGGGCGGTCCACCTCGCGCCAGAGGCTGGGGCGGCCGGGACCGCGGCGTTTTCGGCAAGTGAGGAGCCGGTCGTCGACCCCGGAGGGCGAGGGGGAGAGCTCGACCTGCCAGTACATGGTGTTGGCGGAGAGGAAGACGAGCGAGGTGCCGTGGTCGCGGGCGCGCTCGACGGTGCGGCGCATGGGGCCGGACCAGTACTCGTCGTGGCCGGGGAAGACCAGGCCGCGGTAGCGGGTGGGGTCGACGCGGCCGGCGTGCAGGTCGCGGGCGTCGGCGTAGGCGAGGTCGTAGCCGTAGCGCTCGGCCCAGCGGATGAAGTCGTAGGCGTGGCCCACGTGCAGGGGCAGGCCCGCGCCGGCGTAGGGGCGGTCGAAGGAGACGGTGATGGCGGCGTCGCGCTCGCCGAGCAGCCGGCCCTCCTCGTCCCAGGCGTGGTAGAGGCTCGCGCCCGTCCTGCCGTCCTCCGGGTAGAGGTTGTAGGCCTGCCAGGTGATGTCGGGGAGCAGGAGCAGCAGATCGGCGGGGTGGTCGTCGCGCACCGTGAAGGGGATGTGCGAGCGGTACCCGTCGGCGGTCGTGAGGACGGCCACGTAGGCGCCGATGCTCCAGTACGAGGGGACCTGGAGCCGCCAGGAGAGCCACCAGTGGTGGCAGGAGACCGTGCGGTCGGCGGTCAGGGGAGCCGGCTGGACGATACCGGAGAGCCGGGGGCTGGTGGTGATCTTGGAGGCGCCGTCGCCGCCGTAGTGCCCGATGCGGTAGACGTCCACGGAGAACTGCTGGGGCGGATCCACGGTGATGTGGAAGTCGATGGCCTCACCGGGCGTGACGGCTCCGGTGGAGGCGAACCCCTTGATCTGCCGGTGCACGTCGTCGGCGGTGCGGGGGCCGCCGGCGCCCCGGGCACGGGGGATCTGCTGGCCCGGCCCGGCGGCGACGGCCGGGTCCACGTACCAGGGCACGACCTGGCCGCTGTCGTCGTAGTAGAGCTCGCTCCCCCGGAACCACGGCAGGGGGCCCTGGCCGAAGGGATCGGTCACCGCGTGCGCGAGCGCACCTGACTCCCAACGCCGGATCTGCTCCGCACCCATACCGCTGCTCCCCTCCCTCGCTCCCCCAAATGCCACGACCGATCCCCAGCACATCACATAACGCACGCACTCCGTCACCGTTCGTCGCGAAAAGTTCAACGGGGATCTGGCTGCCGCCCGGTTCTGGGGCGTGGGGGGCCCGAGGGGCCGGAGGGCCGGGCGGCGGAGCCTCGGGGCGGCCGGGCGGAACGGCCGGGGCCGGGCGGCCGGGCGGAACGGCCGGGGCCGGGCGGCCCGGGCTGGGCCGTCTCTTTCGGATCGGGCCGGGCACGATCCGAAAGAGACGGCCTAGACCAGGCGGACCGGCTTCTCCGGGCGTACGCCGACCTCCGCGAGCCAGTCCCGGAGCGGGCCGGGGTCCCGGTCCTCGACGAGCGACAGCACCGGCCCGGCGAGATCGGCCCGCCGGACCCCGGCGACCAGCAGGACCGGCCCGTCCAGCCAGTCCAGCCCGGGCTCGCCCCCGGCGGAGTCGACGGCGGCGCAGCACACCAGCGCCACGACGTGGTCCGCCAGCAGGTCCCGGCCGCTGCGCGGAGCCTCCAGCGGGAACAGCGGCAGCGCGTCGGCTCCACGGCCCGAGGCGGCGGCCGCCGCCACGGGCAGGGCCTCCCGCGCCAGGTCACCGCTCAGCCGGCCCGCCAGGGCGTCGGCGTCGGCCTCCGCGAGGTGGCTCAGCACCCGCTCCACGGTGGAGGCGGCGGGCACCGACGAAGACGACAGGGCGTCCAGTGCGGCCAGCAGGCGGGCCGCCTCCGTGCGCCATTTGCGGTCGACGACCTCCTCCGGATAGGCCGCCCAGTCCACCGGCGACCAGTCCGGTCCGGTCTCGGCCGGACCGCCGTGGAAGAGCCGGGCCGCGAGCAGCGAGGCGGCCTCGTCCACCGCACCCGGCTGGTCCAGCAGGTCGCACGCCGGGCGCTCGCCCAGCCGTGAGGTGAACCCGTCGGCCAGCCGGTCGCGCCGGGACAGCTCGGTGAGTGCCGAGACGACCCCCGCGTCCAGGTGGGCGGGCCAGCGGCCCATCCGCCAGGCGGGCAGGGCGACGCGGGTCAGCAGCCGGTCCCAGCCGGCGTACGCCAGCCCGACCTGCTCCTGGGCGACGATGCGCAGCGCGTAGTCCACACCCTGTGCACGGTCCGAGGCGGCGGCTGCGACCCCGCGCTCCATCTCGGCGGCGTCCACCCGGCACAGCCGCAGCAGCAGCCGGGCGGGGGCGGCGATCCAGCCGAGGAAGCGCCGGCCGCCCACGTCCACGGCGGCGTCGAGGCCCCGTACGAATCCGCGCGCATCGGCTATGTCCGGGTGCGCCGAGGGGCCCGTACCCGCCACTACGGGTGCGAGGACGGCCCTGAGCTCCGCGACCCTCATCCACCACAGGAACGGCGAGCCGATCACCAGCACCGGGGCGGCGCCGGGCTCGGACTCCGGGCCGCCGGCTCCGGCGGCCCCACCTGATATGCGCGTGCGGCCGCGGGCACGGCGGTGCGCCGCGTGCGTCCGGTCCTCGAGCCAACTGTCGCAGTCGGGGGTCAGGGCTATGGCGGAGGGCGCCGGGACGTCCATCCGGTCCGCCAGGTCCCGCACGAGCCGGTAGAGATCGGGGGCGGCGGCCTCCGACAGCGGCACGGTCGGGGTCATGGCGGGGCTCGCCCGCAGCACGACGGCGGCGAAGATCCCGCCGACGAGCAGGACGAACGCGGCGACGGCGCACACGGCGAGGGTCACGGCCGGCCAGGGGTCACCGGCGAGCCGGCCCGTCGAGCGAGCGCTCACCAGCACCACGGCGAGGGCGGCGGGCAGCAGCCCGACGGCCAGTGCCCTGCTGCGCACACGCAGCACGGCCAAGGCACGGGAACGCGCGGACGGCGTACCCACTTCAGCGATCGAACCGGTTCCGGACACGGCCGGACCTCACCCCCTCTGCCACGCGGCGGCTTTGCTCACTCCCCCACTGTGACACCAGCCACTGACATCGCAATGCCGGTGGGCCATGTGCCGGAATGAGTGCCGGAATGCTTGCGCCGCACCATAGTTGGGGCGGGGGCGGCCGTCAGGCAGACCGGGTGACGATCACCCGATGGAATGGCTTTGGGTAAAGGTGGGTGCGTTCGAACGCGGCTGGATGCACTCGTACGCGAGCATGCGCGCGGGCCCGGCCGCACCGAGTGCGCACCGGGCCCGCGTCCGTGAAATCCCGCCGGATGCCGCCGGTCAGCGGGATTCCGCGGCCTTCGCCGCGATATCCGTGCGGTACTGCGAGCCGTCGAGCCCGATCCGCGCGACCGCCTTATACGCCCTGTCCCGGGCCTCCGCCAGATCGGAACCGGTCGCCGTCACCGACAGCACGCGGCCGCCCGCGCTGACGACCGCGTCGCCCTCGCTGCGCGTCCCGGCGTGCAGGACGTACGCGTGCGGGGCGTCCAGCTCGGCCACCTCGGCCAGGCCCGTGATGGGGTCCCCGGTGCGCGGGGTCTCCGGGTAGTTGTGGGAGGCGATGACCACGGTGACGGCCGCGTCCTCGCGCCAGCTGAGCGGGGGCAGGGCGTCCAGGGTGCCGTTGGCGGAGTGCAGCAGCACGCTCGCGAGCGGGGTGCGCAGCCGGGCCAGGACCACCTGGGTCTCGGGGTCGCCGAAGCGGGCGTTGAACTCGATGACCCGGGTCCCGCGCGAGGTGATCGCGAGGCCCGCGTAGAGCAGCCCGGAGAAGGGGGTGCCGCGGTGGCGCAGCTCGTCCACGGTCGGCTGCAGGACGGTGGCCATGACCTCGTCGACGAGCTTCGGGTCGGCCCAGGGGAGCGGGGAGTACGCGCCCATGCCGCCGGTGTTGGGGCCCGCGTCGCCGTCGAGCGCGCGCTTGAAGTCCTGCGCGGGCTGGAGCGGCAGCACGGTGACGCCGTCGGTGATGGCGAAGAGCGAGACCTCGGGGCCGTCGAGGAACTCCTCGATGACCACGCGGTCGCAGCCCAGCGCGTGGGCGCGGGCGGCGGCCCGGTCGTCCGTGACGACGACGCCCTTGCCGGCGGCGAGGCCGTCGTCCTTGACCACGTACGGGGCGCCGAAGGCGTCGAGGGCCTCGTCCACCTCTTCCGGGGTGGTGCACACGTAGCTGCGCGCCGTCGGAACTCCGGCGGCTGCCATCACGTCCTTGGCGAAGGCCTTGGAACCCTCCAGCTGCGCGGCCTCGCCGGACGGGCCGAAGACGGGGATGCCGGCCGCGCGCACGGAATCGGCGACCCCGGCGACGAGCGGGGCCTCCGGGCCGACGACGACCAGGTCGGCGCGGAGCTCGGTGGCGAGGCGGGCGACGGCATCGCCGTCGAGCGGGTCGACGGGGCGGAGCTCCGCCACCTCGGCGATGCCGGCGTTGCCGGGAGCGCAGTACAGCGCGTTGACGTCGGGATCGAGGGACAGAGAGCGGCACAGGGCATGTTCGCGGGCGCCGCCGCCGATGACGAGGACCTTCACGCGATGAAGACTAGCCCGCGCTCGCGGGTGCCCTTCGTGCGGGCACCCAAGTCGGACCCCCTAGTCGTTCGTATATTCCTCTACAACGGTGGCGCCGAGCTCGCGCACGATCAGGTCGTGCCCGCTCAGTGCGCTGTCGACGAGGTCCGGGTCGTCGGCCTCCGCGATGTCGTCCTCGGGGGCGACCGGCGGGGGCGCCTGGTGGGTGGGCGGCTGGTGCTGCTGGGACTGTTGGGACTGCTGCTGCTGGTACGACTGCTGCGGCTGCTGGGGCTGTTGCTGCGGCTGCTGCTGGTACGACTGCTGGGGCGGCTGGGACTGCTGCGGCTGCTGCGGGGCCTGCTGGGCCGGCGGCTGGTTGTAGGCGGGCGCGGGCGGAGCGCCGTACGAGGACGCGGACACGGGGGTGATGGGCTGGGCGCCCCCGCCGACGACGGCCTCGATCTTCCAGGTGACCTGGAACTGCTCGGCGAGCACCGCCTTGAGGACGTCCTCGCTGCCGCTGCTCGCGAAGTTGTCCCGGGCTCCGGCGTTGGGGAAGCCGAGCTGGAGGGTGGTGCCGTCGAAGCCGGCCACCTGGGCGTTCTGGCTGAGCAGGATCCAGGTGAAGCGTCGGCGGTTCTTCACGGCCTCCAGGACGGCCGGCCACATCGCCTGGATCTGCCCGGCGCCGGCAGCCATACCGGGTCCCGGGGCGGCGGGCGCCGCCGGAGCGGTGGCCTGGGCGGGGGCCGCCGGAGGAGCCGAGGGGGCTGCCGGGGCACCGGGGGTGGCCGCGCCGGGCCAGGCACCCGCGGCGGGGGCGGCGGCCGGAGCCGGGGCGGTGGCCGGGGCGGGGGCCTGGGCGGAGGCCGGGGCCGCGGGGGCGCCGGGGGTGGCCGCGCCGGGCCAGGCACCGGGGGCGCCGCCGCCGGGCTGCGCGGCGCCGGGCCAGGCTCCGGGCGCGGCGGCGGGCGCGGCCGGAGCCGCGGCGGCCACCGGCTCGGGCGGAGCCACGGGGGCCGGGGCGGGAGCATGGTGCACCGGAGCCTGGGCGACCGGGGCCTGGTGCGCCGGAGCCGGCTGCGCGGGGGGCCGTACCGTCGCCGGGGCCATGGCGTGGGCCTCCGGCCCGGGTACGTAGCCCATGGCGGGGGCCGGGGCGAAGGCAGCGGCGGCGGAGGCCGCACCCCCGCGCTCCAGCCGGTCGAGCCGCGCCTGCACGGAACGCTCGTCGTCGAAGGCGGCGGGGAGCAGCACGCGGGCGCAGATCAGCTCCAGCTGCAGCCGGGGCGAGGTGGCCCCGCGCATCTCCGTGAGCCCGGTGTTGACCAGATCGGCGGCCCGCGACAGCTCGGCGGCCCCGAAGACGGAGGCCTGGGCCTGCATCCGCTCGACGACGTCGGCGGGGGCGTCGATGAGCCCCTTCTCCCGGGCGTCGGGCACGGCGGCCAGGATCACCAGGTCGCGCAGCCGCTCCAGCAGGTCGGCGACGAAGCGGCGCGGGTCGTTGCCGCCCTCCACCACCCGGTCGACGATCTCGAAGGCGGCGGCCCCGTCCCCGGCGGCGAACGCGTCCACGACGGCGTCGAGGAGGGTCCCGTCGGTGTACCCGAGGAGCGACGTGGCCATGGCGTACGTCACACCCTGGGCGGTGGCGCCGGCCAGGAGCTGGTCCATGACGGACATGGAGTCACGGACGGAGCCGGCGCCCGCGCGGACGACGAGCGGCAGCACGCCCTCCTCGACGTGGGCGCCCTCGCGGCCGCAGACCTCGCCGAGGTAGTCCCGCAGGGTGCCGGGGGGCACGAGCCGGAAGGGGTAGTGGTGCGTCCGGGACCGGATGGTCCCGATGACCTTCTCGGGCTCGGTCGTGGCGAAGATGAACTTGAGGTGCTCCGGCGGCTCCTCGACCACCTTCAGCAGGGCGTTGAAGCCCGCCGGGGTGACCATGTGCGCCTCGTCGATGATGTAGATCTTGTACCGGCTGGAGGCGGGCCCGAAGAAGGCCTTCTCACGCAGGTCACGGGCGTCGTCCACACCACCGTGCGAGGCCGCGTCGATCTCGATGACGTCGATGGACCCCGGCCCGTTGCGCGCGAGGTCCTTGCAGGACTGGCACTCCCCGCAGGGGGTGGGCGTGGGGCCCTGCTCACAGTTCAGGCAGCGGGCGAGGATGCGCGCGCTGGTGGTCTTGCCACAGCCTCGCGGCCCGCTGAACAGGTACGCGTGATTGACCCGGTTGTTGCGCAGGGCCTGCATCAGCGGGTCAGTGACATGCTCCTGCCCGATGACCTCGGCGAACGACTCGGGGCGGTAGCGGCGGTACAGCGCAAGGGACGACACGTATACGAGGTTATCCGGGCCCACCGACAACGGCGGCCCGCAGACCCGCCCGGCCCTCGGCGGTCCCCCGCGGTCCGCCGCGATGCGGCTGAGCGGCCCGGCCGGCCCGACCCGTCCCGGAACGCAAAGCGCCCCCCACGCACCCACCAGAGCCCACTTACCCTTGCTGCCTTCCGGCCCTGGGGGAGTTGGGTGAGATAGCGCCACGTGAGGGGCTGGCCCCACCCTAGCGGATGGAGGGCCCCGGAATCGAGCCGGACCCCGTCCGGAGCTCCACCCGACCCGACCTGGACCCCGACCTGGACCCCGGCCCGGGCCCGCCCGGCGATCACGTTCGCGAGCACCCCTCAACGTCTTGTATTGTTTGCCGCGGAGGATTCGCCTAGTGGCCTAGGGCGCACGCTTGGAAAGCGTGTTGGGGGCAACCCCTCACGAGTTCGAATCTCGTATCCTCCGCCATTGCTCTCACCGGGCAATACGTCGAAGGGCCCCACCGCTTGCGGTGGGGCCCTTCGACGTTCCGTGGTCTCAGTTCCAGTCTCACTTATTTGCCGCACAACCGGGCGATCTACAAGATCCCGACCTCGATGGCCTATCCCTCGTACTCCCATGGGTTCAGCAGGAGTGCGCCTGATCGCGCCAGATGCTTGATGTTCCGGCTCACCAGCGTCCAGCCGTGCGCCAGGGCGGTGGCAGCGATCAGCGCATCGGGGGGATCGATGCTGGTCCCGGCACTCTTGAGCCTCCGGTGAAGAGCGAGGTAGGCGAGTGCCTCCCGCTCTCCAACGGCGGCGATCCGGTCGCGGTACTGATCACGGATGTCCATGAGCGCCAGCTCGAAAGCGGTACGCCGCACCGGATCAGGTGTTCCCTCAATGCCCGCTTCGATCTCCGCGACCGTGATGACGCTCAGGTAGAGGGCAGGAGCTGGAACCGACCGAGCCCAGGCGACGACGGCCTGGGCAGGCTTCGGCCGGGTGGTGATCTCGGCGACCACATTGGTGTCGAGCAGATAGATCACTCGCCATCCGCCTCGTCGTCGTAGGACCGCTGCCCGAACTCCAGCCCCTCGAACGGGGCCGCCGTGAGCCGTTCGAGAAACCCGTCGCTGCCCAGGGTCGCCCAGCGGTGAAGCATGTCGGGCAGAGCATCGATGTCGGTGTCGGCGAGCTCGGCATCGAAGTGCCCGAGCTGCTGCTCAGGCAGAGACTCCCGGATCTCCCGGATCGTCCGGAGCGGATGAAGCTCCTCAGGTCTGCGCGGCGGGAGCGGCAGATTCGGGGCAGTGCTCATGATCGGCTCCTCCACGCTGTGGTCCAGGTACTCATGCCTGAAGACCACCCTAGGACGGGTGGCTCTGGAGAGGGCCGAAACGACCGGAATCTGGGCTTTGACCGGGCCCATCCGCAGAGTCGCCATCGACTGCGTCCGGCCGCGACACCCACGGCACACCAAGAGTGGCTGCACATGTTCAGCGACCTCACGGGGACAGGCCTGGAAGGCCCAGGGTTCAGGATGAACAACCGACTACGGTCAGCGGGCAGCGCCCCAGCCACGGGAGGCGCTGCTGAACCAGAGGGAGCGAGCTTCCCGCCCTGTCGGTCCGACCGCCTACGCTTGGTGCCCTTGTCGCTCGCTGCGCTCCGGAGCACGTCGGATGGGGATGCTCTGTGCCTAACGTTCATTCCACCCACCTGGTCGACCGGGCTGGTGTGTCCCGCGCCGCCTACTTGGTGTCCACGCAACTGGGCTGGCTCTTCCGGGAACAGGAAACTAGCGACATCGGGGTCGATGCCCACCTTGAGGTGGTGGACACCGCGGGCCTGGCTCCTGGCAGCGTCGGCCTGGGAACCGGTCGGCTCCTTGCCGTTCAGCTCAAGTCAGGGGCCAGTCAGTTTGCTTCTCCGGGGGAGGGGGGCTGGTGGTACTACTGCGATACGCGCCACGTCGTGTACTGGCACAAGCACTCGCTCCCAGTCGTCATCATGCTGTTCAACCCCGCCACTGAGCAGATCTTTTGGCAGCATGTCGATGGCGAGACGCTCAAGCCCACCGGCCGGAACTACAAGATCTTCGTCCCTGAGACGCAGCAGTTGGATGAGATCTGCGCCGAGGCGCTCAGCAGACCCGCACGGCACCGCACCAGATCAAGCGACTCCCCGACGGATCCGGACCGGCCGGAGGAAGCCAGGAAAAAATCCGTCCGACTCGCGGATTACGAACTGGCCGGCTCCATCGATCTACTCATGGGGAGCACCGAAGAAGGCCTCGCCGGGGCGAGTCCGCGCGACTTCAGGACGGCGCTCGCGAACCGACTGCGCTCTCTGCGGCGTCTTGCCGGTTCACCAAGTGTGGAACTCATCTCTGCCAGAACCGGGTACGAGGAGGACAAAATCGCTGCCTACCTGGCAGGGAGTGCCCTCCCCGGCCGCGGCCGGACGGTGACGATCGTCAACATCCTCATCGAGCACGCCCGCGTCCGGGACGTCGAAGTGCCCGACCACTTCCAAGACATCCGGGCCTGGGAACGGATGCAGCGGGTCGCGAAGAGACCCGGAATGCAGAAGATCGTGAAGAACAAGGCACTCGCAGGATCTCTCAAGACCAACTAGTGCTCCAGCAGCAGTCCGCTACTTGACTCCGCGATGCCACGATCGGGTGGGGTCCTCTCCACCTCGGATAACGCGGTCCCCCCACTCGCGGTCCCGGCTACGCAGCCCGGAGCCCGGAATGGTCTCAGTTCTGGTCTCATTCAGCCCCGTCCGCCCAGGTCCAGCCGCTGCCCACCGACTCGTCTCGGACCAGGTCAGAACGGGTACGGACCTCAGCGGACAGCGCTGAGGAGACTTGGAAAGCGTGTTGGGGGCAACCCCTCACGAGTTCGAATCTCGTATCCTCCGCCATTGCTCTCACCGGGCAATACGTCGAAGAGCCCCACCGCTTGCGGTGGGGCTCTTTGCGTCTCTCCTCGCATACTGGCGAACTGGTGCTCCCCTTCCCGCAGGCGAGGAACAGCATGGTCGTCCACACCGCGGTTCCGCTCGGCGTCGAGGCACCGAGGAGCCACGGCCGGGTCTGGTACGCCTCGTACGGCTCCAACATGCACATGGACCGGCTGGCGGCCTACATCGCCGGTGGAACGCCGCCCGGTGGAACGCGCTCCCATCCCGGCTGCCGGGACCGCCGGGCGCCGGAGCGGTCGATCGCCGTCCAGCTCGACGGATGCCTCTACTTCGCCACCGAGTCCCCGGTGTGGACGGGGGGCAGGGGCTTCTACGACCCGTCGGCGACCGGCCGCCTGCTGGGGCGCGCCCACCTCGTGACCGTCGGCCAGATCTCGGACATCGCCGCGCAGGAGATGTACCGGGAGCCGGGGACGGACCTCGACCTCGCCAAGGTGCTGCGCGACGGCCGCGACGAGTCGGGCGGCGGCCGGTACGAGACCTTGATCTGCCCGGGGACGGTCGACGGCATCCCCGTGCTGACGCTCACCGCGCCGTGGTCCCTCCGGGACGTCGAGCCGCTCGTGCCGTCCGCCGCGTACCTGCGGTACCTGGCGGGCGGCCTGCTGGAGTCGGGACCCTGGCAGGAGCAGGAGATCGCCGAGTACCTGTGCGCCTGCCCGGGCGCGGCCGGCCACTGGACACCGCGACAGGTGCTCGACCTGCTCGCGGGACGGAGCGGGGCGTCGGGGAGCCGGGCGTAGGCCCGCACTAGCGTGAGGTCATGGACACGGGACGGGAATTCGAGAACCACCGGCCACGGCTGTTCTCGCTGGCGTACCGGATGCTCGGCTCGGCGGCCGAGGCCGAGGACGCCGTGCAGGACGCGTACCTGCGCTGGCACGGAGTCGAGCCCGGTCAGGTGGCCGCGCCGGGCGCGTGGCTGGCCAAGGTGGTCACCAACCTGTGCCTGAACCGGCTCGCCTCCGCCCGGGTGCGGCGCGAGGAGTACTTCGGGCCCTGGATCCCTGAGCCGGTGGGGACCGGTGCCGGGGCGCTGGGGCCGATGGAGACGGCGGAGCAGCGGGACTCGGTGTCGTTCGCCGTGCTGACGATGATGGAGCGGCTGTCGGCTCCCGAGCGGGCAGCCGTGGTGCTGCGCGACGCCTTCGAATACAGCCACCGGGACATCGCGGGCGTACTCGGCTGCCCGGAGGCGAACGCGCGCCAGCTCTACCGCCGGGCCAAGCAGCACCTGGCCGACGGCCGGACGCGGTTCACCGCCTCGCGGGAGCAGGACGACGAGCTGCTCGCCCGGTTCCTGGCCGCCGCGTCCGAGGGCGCGATGGACCGGCTGGAGCAGCTCCTCTCCGACCAGGTGGTCGTCTGGTCGGACGGCGGCGGCAAGGCGAGCGCGTCGAGCCGGCCGGTGGCCGGGCGGGACAAGGCGGCCCGTTTCCTGGTCGGCCTCTTCTCCCGGTGGGTCAACGGCGCGCAGATCGGGTTCGCCGAGGTGAACGGCGTTCCGGCGGTGGTCGGCTGGGCGGACGGCGAGCTGACCGCGTTCGGGGCGCTGGAGCTCGGCGAGAGCGGGATCACCGGCATCCGGCTCGTTCTGAACCCGGACAAACTCGCCTTTCTCGCGACTCAGCTCCGAGAGCTGTCACAGAACGCCTGACCCGTCGGTTCTTCATCAGTGACGGCGCCGGCGCCAGCAACGGGACAGCACGGCGACAGCACCGCGACAGCGGCTTCGGAAGGCTGGGACCGATGAAGAACGACACGATCATGGTGACCGGAGCGACGGGCATGCTCGGCCGCGAGGTCCTGGACCGGGTCCGCCGCACCGGCCGCCCGGTCCGCGCGCTCACGCGCGGGGCCGCGCTGCCGGACGACGCCGGCGTGGACTGGTACACCGGCGACCTGACCAGCGGCGCCGGACTCGACGAGGCGCTCGCGGAGGTCCGTACGGTCATCCACTGCGCGAGCGACATCCGGCACTTCAAGAACGACGTCCCCGGCTTCCGGCACCTGCTGGACGCCGCGAAGCGGGCCGGCGTCCAGCACGTCGTCAACATCTCGATCGTCGGCGTCGACCGGATCCCCTACCCGTACTTCCGGGTCAAGCTGGAGGGCGAGCGGCTGCTCGCCGGCTCGGGGATCGGCTGGACCAACCTGCGGGCCAACCAGTTCCCCGCGCTGCTCGACCTCGCCCTCGGGGTCCTGTCGAAACTCCCCGTGGTCCTCGTGCCGTCCGGCACCGACTGCCAGCCGGCCGACGCGGGCGAGGTGGCGGACCGGCTGGTCGAACTGGCCCTGGGCGAGCCGGCCGGCCGGGTGCCCGACTTCGCCGGCCCGACCGTGTACCCGGCCGCCGGCCTCGCCAAGGACTGGCTGCGCGCCGCCGGCAAGCACCGCGCCGTCCTCCCGGTACGCGTTCCCGGCAGGATCGGGGCCGCCTGGCGCGCCGGCCACCTGACCGCCCCCGGCCACGCGCTCGGCAGGCGCACCTGGGAGCAGTACCTCGCGGAGCGGGTCGCCCGCTGACCCCGCGACCCCCTGCCTCCTGACCCCGCTGCTCCCTGGCCCCGCTGACCCCGCTGCCGGTGCGCGCCGAACGTGCGGGTGGGCATACCGGCACATACCGTTGCCCGAGACGGCCGAGGAGGTCGCGCGGGAAGCGGGTGAGTGGCGGGTGGCGTGGATGGACTGGCTCAGGACGGAGATCTTCCAGCCCCATCCCGAGCTGCTGATCTTCCTGACCATCGCCGTCGGCTTCCTGCTCGGCCGCCTCCGGTACAAGTCCATCGCCCTCGGCGCCGTCACCGGATGCCTCGTCGCCGGCCTGGTGATCGGCTCCCAGGCCAAGGTCGAGATCGACGGTCCGATCAAGTCCGTCTTCTTCCTCATGTTCCTCTTCGCCCTCGGCTACGACGTCGGCCCGCAGTTCTTCCGCGCCCTGCGCAAGGACGGCCTCCCCCAGGTCGTCCTCGCCCTCATCGTCTGCGTCACCGGACTCGCCTCCGCCTGGGCCTTCGCCACCCTCGCCGGTTACGGGCCGGGCCTCTCCGCCGGTCTGCTCGGCGGCGGCCTCACCCAGTCCGCCGTCATCGGCGTCGGCTCCGACGCCATCGCCCACCTGCCCGGCGTCGGCGCGGACGAGGCGCGGGACCAGTCCCACCTGATCGCCGTCGCCTACGCGGTCACGTACCCCCTCGGCACGGTCCTGCCCGCGCTGCTCCTCGCCGGCTTCCTGCCCCGCCTCCTGCGCCGGGACCTCGCGGCCGAGAGCGCCGTGCTCGCCGCCGACCTGGAGGCCGCCGAGGACGACCCCGACGCCGGGGAGGGCTACTACAAGCACGTGCTGCGCGCGTACGCCGTCGACGTGGCGGCCTTCGCCGGGCGCACGCTCGGGGAGTTCGAGGCGGAGCAGAAGGCCGCCGGGCGGCGGCTCTACATCACCCGGCTGCGCCGGGCCGGGGAGATCCTGGAGCACGCCGCGGACACCCGGGTCGAGATCGGGGACGTCCTGGCCGTCAGCGCGGTCCGCGGCGACCTCGTCGCGTACGACGCGCGCACGCACATCGGGATGGAGACGGACGACTTCGAGCTGCTCGCCTACCGCACCGAGTCCCTGCACGTGGTCATCACCGACCGGAACCTCAGCGGGCGCACCATCCGCACCCTGCGCCACGAGGAGTTCATGCCGGGCGTCTTCGTCGACGGGCACTGGCGGGCCGGCGCCGACCTGCGGGTCCGGCTCGACACCACCGTGGAGCGGGGCGACACCCTGGTCCTCACGGGGCCGCGCAGCCGGGTGGAGGCGGCCGCGGCGGCGCTGGGCAAGCCGGTGCCGACCAGCTTCGCGACGGACATGGTGTGGATCGCGCTCGGGCTGTTCCTCGGCGGCTGCCTCGGCATCCCGGCGCTGCACGCGGCCGGCGCGCCGCTGTCCCTGTCCACCTCCACCGGGGCGCTGCTGATGGGGCTGGTCTTCGGCTGGATCCGGAGCAAGTACCCCACGTACGGGAACCTGCCGTCGGCGGCGCAGTGGCTGATGGGCACGCTCGGCCTGTGCGTGTTCGTGACGGTCGTCGGCCTCAACGCCGGACCGAGCTTCGTCCCGGGCCTGCGCGAAGCCGGCTGGCCGCTGCTGCTCTGGGGCGCTGCCGTGACGAGCGTGCCGCTGCTGGCCGGATTCGCCTACGGGCACTTCGTGCAGCGGCTCCCCCTCCCGATCCTGCTCGGCGCCCTGGCCGGAGCCCAGACCACGACGGCCGCCCTCGGAGCCCTGACGGAACGCGCCCGCAGCCAGATCCCGGCCCTGGGCACGACGGTGCCGTACGCCTTGGGCAACGTACTGCTGACGATGTGGGGGTCGGTGATCGTGCTGCTGCGGCGATAGCCGGCCGCAGGAGCGCGGCGAAGCCTAGCCGTGTGGGATCAGGGCCACCGGGCTGTGGGCGTGGTGGGCCATCGCGTGGTCCGTGGGGCCCATGCCGTGGAGGGGGCGGTGGTGGCGGCGGCCCACGACCAGGAGGTCGGCCCGCTCGGACTCGTCGAGCAGGACCTGCGCCGGGGCGCCGGGGCGGGTCACGCACTCGGCCGGGACCCGCGGGTAGCGCGCGCCGGCCGCGGTCACCACCGCTTCGAGCGGCTCCGGGGCCGCCGGGCCCGTGGTCACGGCGTGCACCGCGCGGAGCGGCAGCGCGTGCTTGGCCGCCCAGGCGAACGCGAAGTCGAGTACCGCGGCGTGGTCGCCCGCCGGGTCCACCCCGACGACCACCCCGTGTCCGTGCGGCGCGCGCTCGGCGGGCTCCCGCACCAGGACGACCGGGACCTCGGCGCGCCCCGCGGCGTGCAGCGCGGTGGAGCCGAGCCGCGGGACGACGTGGCGGTCCTCGCCGCTCGCGCCGAGCACGATCAGCCCGGCGTGCGACTGGGCGGCGTCCCGGGGGATCTCGTTGCCCGGTCCGCCCTCGGCGGTGGCCGCCTCGACGGTCAGGCCCTGGTGGGTGGCGCGGAGTTCCCCGACCAGGGCCGTCAGCGCGGTCCTCGCCACGTGCTCGCTCGCGCCGAGGACGGGCTGGAACTCCACGGAGATCGGCTGGACGGTCGGCCAGGCCTGGCCCACGTGGAGCAGCCGGAGCGGGGCCCCGGCCGCAACGGCCTCACGGGCGGCCCACCGGGCGGCGGCGAGGCTCCGGGAGGACCCGTCGAACCCGGCGAGGACGGGGCCGGCGGGCGGCGTGGACGGGGCGGGCCGGTCGGGCCGGTCGGGCTGATCGGGCTGATCGGGCCGGTCGGGCTGATCGGGCTGATCGGGCTGAGCAAGCGGGACGGACATCGGCGGCACCCTTCCTTCACATGCCGCGGCCAATTCCTGGTCGCACCTACGACGCTACGCCAACTGCCGCTTTTGCCCCCTTCGTGGGGTTTTCCGAAAACCTTCCCCGGGACACGCCAGTGGGGCAGCTCCACCGGAGCTGCCCCACTGGAATCGGTCCGCGCCGCGGTCAGCCCTGCGTGAAGTAGCCGAGCAGGTCGGTGATCACCTGGTTGGAGCCGCCGTAGCTGTTGAAGACGCTCACCTTGCCGCCCGTCCCCACCGGGGAGATCACGTGGTTCGGGACCGTGGAACCGGGGAGGGTGTTCAGGCTGCTGGCACCGGGGAGCTTGCCGCCGAAGGCGTACGCCGTCAGGAAGCCCGGGCCGGTCGAGTCCGTCGCGGTGACGTTCAGGACCGCGCCCAGGGCGTTCGCGGGCAGGCCCGTGACCGTGGTCGTGGCGCCCGGGGCGACCTTGCCGGTCGTACGGGTGTCGGCCAGGCGCTTGGGGACGACCGGGGTGAAGAGCGCCTTGCCGTCCTTGCCGTAGTAGCCCACCGCGTCCAGGACCAGGTGCGTCGAGCCGCTGTTCGTGAACAGGGTGATCGTGCCGTCGGGGCCGACCGGGACGATGGCCTGGTTGGACTTGTCCTTGCCCGGCTCCACGTTCAGGTTCGACGTGGTCGGACGCTTCGCGGGGTTCGGGTACGCGATCACGTGCGCCGGCTGGGTCGCGCCCGCGCCGGTCAGGTTCAGCGCGACGGCCTTGGCGTCGGCCGGGATGCCGTTCACGCCCGCGACCTTCACCGTGCGGGTCTTGCCGCCGCCCAGCGCACCGCCGGTCGTACGGGTGTCCAGGACGCGCGTCGGGGTCAGCGGGGAGAAGCGGTCGCCGGCGTTGGGCTGGTAGTAGCCGACGAAGTCCACGATCAGCGTGGCCTTGCCCGAGTTCAGCTGGACCCAGAGGTCCCTGGGCATCGGCTGGCTGCCGACGGGGACCGTGATGGTGTTGGAGGAGGTGCCGCCCGCACGGACGTTGAGGTTCGAGGTGGCCGGGCGGTCCTGTCCCTGGGGCCAGACGGTGAGGTGGGTGTCCTCGGTGGCGCCGGTGACCGTCACGTTCAGGACGACCGAAGCCATGCCTCCCGAGAGGGCGTGGCCCGGGATGTTGGTGCCGACGGGCAGCACCACGCCCCTCCGGATACCGCCCGCGATGGGCGCGTTGCTCTGCCGGGTGTCCTCGATGCGGAACGGCTCGGTGGCGGTGTAGCCGGACGGGGCGTAGTCGACCTTCACGGTCTTGCTGACCGTGGACTTCCCGCCCTTGGAGTCCTCGAGGGTCATCGTCACCTTGCGCTCGCCAGGTGCGCCGAACTTGTGCGTGACCACTCCGGCGGCGTTGCCGTAGCTCGTGTACCCGTCGCCCCAGTCCACGGTCATGGACTGGACCGGCCACGGAGTCGCGCTGCCCACGCGGTCGACCTTGACGGTCAGCGGGCGGACGCGCTCGTCCGGGCTGGTCGAGTCCGGCAGAACCGACTCGCTCGTGAAGGCCGCGGTCAGCGGGGTGGCCGGGGTGGCCTTGACCGGCCCGCTCTCCTTGGAGACCTCTTCCCCGGCCGCGTTGACCGCCCGCACCTTCACCACGTAGTCGCCCGGTGTGGCGTACGTGTGCTCGGCGGTGGCCTTCTCGGTGACGACCGGGGCCGTCCCGTCGCCGAAGTCGAAGTGGTACGTGACGTCCACGGGCCACCGGCTGTCCACCTGGGCCGAGGCCTTCACGACCGTGCCGACCGGCGCCCAGGCCTGGTCCACCGTCAGGCTGACGCCGCGCATGAGCTCCCGGAACTCGGCGGACCCGCGGTCCATGTACCCGCCGTCCTTGCCGGTGTTGGGCACGTTCGGGTCGTCCGCCATCGACATGCCGCCGGGGGAGACGGGGAGCGCACCCGGAGCCGTGGCGTCGCCCGAGTCGATCGTGGGCGAGCCCTCGACGAGGCCGACGCCCTCGGCCGTCGAGCGGAGGATCTCGTGCGCGCCCTGACCGCTGCCGGCCTTGAACGCCGCCACGGTCGGGTAACCGGTGCCGGCCCAGCTGTAGGGAACCAGTGGGGTGGCGGTGTTGCCCGTGATCAGGTTGTAGTCGACCCGGGTGCCGGGCGTCGCGCTCTGCGCGACCGCTATGCCGGTCCGCTGATCGGCGGCGGACGTGCACGTCCCGCCGGTTTTCGCGGTGTAGAGCAGGTTGTTGGCGAGCGACGCGCCGGTCGAACCGCCGCTGACCGAGATGGCCGCCTCGCAGGCACCCATCACGGTGTTGTTGGTGAGGACGGTGCCGGGCGCGTCCACCACCTGGACCGGCGACTGCCTGTGGCTGTAGGCCGTATTCCGGCTGAGCACCGTGCGCTGGGCACCGCCGTCGACGCGGGCGCCGTGGAACTGGCTCCAGCGGACGGATACGTCCGTGCTCTCCTTGCCGATCGCGAGGGAGTTCGCTTCGCCGAAGTACGCGGCCCGGAGGCTCTCCAGCGTGACGTCGTGGGAGTTCTCGACGCGGACGCCCTTCGTGGTGTCGAGCCCGCGGATCACCACGTGGGAGGCCCCGTCGATGGTCAGGCGCCGGTCCAGGACGGCCCGGTGATCGCCCGCGCCGTCGCCCTCGACGACGAAGGTGATCGGCTTGCCCGGCTCGCCCGAGCGGTTGATGGTGACGGCATCGGTGTAGATGAGGTCCGGCGCGATGCGCACGGTCTGGCCCGGCAGGACCGCCTTGGCCGCCGCCGCGATCGAGCAGAAGGGAGCGGCCTGCGAACCGGTCCCGGTGTCGGAGCAGTTCGAGTTGGAACCGACTCGTACATAGAGGTCGGTCGGAGTCTCGGCGGCGAATGCCGCCGGAACACCGAGAAGAGTGACAAGGCCTGCGGTCAGCGAGGCAGCCGCACGGTTTGAACGCACCAGCAGTTTTCCTTCAGGAAGAAGCGACACGTGTGAGTCCGCTGTCGATGCGGGTGCGGCGCCGCACAACTGGTAAAAGTCCTGTCCCCCCCAAAGAGACAGTCGGGCGCACGCGATCCACAGAAGCGTTCGATCATCATCCACGGCGCGAAACCCCCGGGTCAACGGCCTAACCGACGATCCGGCCCGTCAACCACGTCGGGCTGCCCGAATCTCGCCCAGGTGCTGCTCGGAGCCGGAACCGGGGGCCCGCCCCGGCCGTGGCCGGCCCCCGCTCCGTCCGTCAGGCGAACTCCGGCATCTCGCCGACCGTCTTCGTCACGTCGATCACCGCGAACGCCGCACCCTGCGGGTCCGTCACCGCCGCGAAGCGGCCGAACGGGCTGTCCATCGGGCCGAAGTGCAGCTTGCCGCCGTGGGCCCGGGTCTTCGCGACCGCTTCGTCGCAGTCCGGTACGGCGAAGTAGACCTGGACGTACGAGGGGATCTCCGGCGGGAAGTCGGTGCCCATGTTCATCCGGCCCAGCACCGGGTTCTCCGGGCCGCCCAGGCTGAAGACCTTGAAGTCCATCCCGGCCGTCTCCGGGTCGTCACCGGCGTCCATCTGCTGGGATTCGTACGGGAAGACCTGCGGGAGGAACGCGTCCGACTTGGCCACGTCGCGCGAGAAGAACTCGGCCCAGCAGTACGCACCCGCCTCGCCCATCTTCTCGAAGCCCTTGTGGTCGCCCGGCTGCCAGACGCCGAAGACCGCGCCGCTCGGCTCCTTCGCGATGGCCATCGTGCCGAAGGAGCCGACCTGCATCGGCTCCATCAGGAGCTCGCCGCCGGCGGCCTTGATCTTCGCGGCCGTGGCCGCGGCGTCGGACGAGGCGAGGTAGAGACACCACTGCGAAGGGGCGTCCGCCCCCGGCATCGGCGGCACGACGGCCGCGACGGCCTTGCCGTCGGAGTAGGCCTGCGTGTAGTTGCCGTACTCGGTGCTGGACTCTCCGAAGGTCCATCCCAGCACGTCGCCGTAGAAGGTCTTCGCGCCCTCCAGATCGGAGAACATCGCGTCCGCCCAGCAGGGCGCGCCTTCCGTGAACTCAGCCATGATCGATCGACTCCTGTGTCGTGTACGACGTGACCCGTCTCGGTACTCACGCTAGGCGCGGGGTCCGACAATCGCGCGGGGAGCACCTCCGCGCGGGACCCTGGTGACATGGACAAGAACGCAGACGCAGACGCTGGCGCCGGCGCCGGCGCCGGCGGGGTCACCATCCGTCTCGCCCAGCAGCCGGAGGCCGACGAGCTGCTCGGGCGCAGCCCGCTCGCCGCACTGGTCGGGATGCTGCTGGACCAGCAGGTCCCCATGGAATGGGCGTTCTCGGGGCCCTACACGATCGCCCGGCGCCTCGGCTCCGACGACCTCGACGCGCACGCCATCGCCGCCTACGACCCGGAGGCCTTCGCCGCGCTGCTCTCCGAGAAGCCGGCCGTGCACCGCTACCCGGGGTCGATGGCGAAGCGGGTGCAGCAGCTGTGCGCGTACCTGGTGGAGCACTACGAGGGGGACGCGTCGGCGGTGTGGACCGATGTGGACACCGGCGCCGAGCTGCTGGAGCGGCTGCGGGCGCTGCCGGGCTTCGGGGAGCAGAAGGCGCAGATCTTCCTGGCGCTGCTCGGCAAGCGGTTCGGGGTGCGGCCGCGCGGCTGGCGCGAGGCGGCCGGCGTGTACGGGCCGGCGAACGTCTACCGGTCGGCGGCCGACATCACGGGGCCGGAATCACTGGCCAAGGTACGGGCGCACAAGCAGGAGGCGAAGGCCGCCGCGAAGGCCGAGAAAGCGGCCACCGGCGGTGCCACCAAACGGAATTGACGGTTCGGGCGAGTGCCCCGCCCGTTGTCGGACCCGACCCCTAAGCTCGTGATCATGACTGAGAACCTGACGCGCGCCGCCACTGCCGAGACCATCTCCGATGGCCCCGGCAGCCTGATCACCCTGCTCACGGACACCGCCGAGCTCACGTGCAACACGGCCACCTTCGAGGCGGGCGCGGCGGGTGCTCCGGTGCACTTCCACACCAAGGCGACCGAGTTCTTCCACGTCACGGACGGCACCCTCGACGTCCTGCTCGGCGACGAGATACACACCCTGACCAAGGGCGACTTCCTCGCCGTGCCGCCCGGCGTGAAGCACGCCTTCGCCCCGGCGGCGGACAGCACCGCGGAGGTCTTCGTCGGCTTCACCCCCGGCATGGGCCGCTTCGACTACTACCGGCTGCTGGGCCGGGTCCGGGCCGGCGAGGCCACGGTGCAGGACATCATCGACAGCCAGCCCGTCTACGACAACCACTACGCGGAGAGCGAGGCCTGGGCCGGCCGCCTGAAGCGCAGCGCCGAAGCGTAGATCTCGTCGGCGTCGAGCCGTCGCAGTTCCTCCGCTATGAGCTCGGCGCTGCTGCGGATCTTCAGCGCCACCTTGCGGTCGGGGCTGCCCGGCAGGAGCAGGGTGGCCAGGACCCCGTCGGGGCGGTCCACGCGGATCTCCCCGCCCGTGGTCGTCAGCCGGACCCGGGTGATGACGGGGCCCTCGGTCGCCACCCGCTCCACGGGTACGCCGAGCCGGTCCTCCAGCCAGCGGGCCAGCAGCTCGGAGCTCGCGTTGCCGGGCTCGCTCTCCACGGCCGCGCCCGTCACCGGGAGCGGCTTCTGGTCCAGGGCGGCTGCCAGCAGCGACCGCCACGGGGTGAGCCGGGTCCAGGCCAGATCCGTGTCCCCCGGCTCGTAGGCGCCGCCCCGGCCGTCGAGCGCGGCGACCGGGTCGGCGGCCGCCTCGGCGTCCGTGATCCGGCGCTGCGCGAGGGCGCCCAGCGGATCCCGGGCCGGCGCGGCCGGGGCCTCGGCGGGCCACCAGGCCACCACGGGCGCGTCCGGCACCAGCAGCGGGAGCACCACGGAGCCCGCGTGCTCGTTGAGCGTCCCGTGCAGCCGGAGCAGGACGATCTCCCCGGACCCGGCGTCGGAGCCGACCCGCAGCTCGGCGTCGAGCCGGTTCTGCCGCAGCCGGTGCGAGCCGCGCGCGGTGCGCTTGATCACCGCGATGATGCGGCAGGGGTGCTCCCGCGAGGCCTCGGAGGCCGCGCGGACGGCGTCGTAGGCGTTCTCCTCGTCCGTGGCGACGACGAGGTTCAGCACGAGCCCCATCGTGGGACTCCCGACGGCCCGTCGCGCGTCGAGCAGGGCCCGGTTGACCTTGCTGGATGTCGTATCGGTGAGTTCGGTCCGCATGCTCCGAGTCTCGCAGGCCGGACGGTGCGCCAGCTACGGAATCCCCCGCCCGCCCGCGCGGTTCAGCGGCGCCGCCTGGCCGTACCGAAGAGGGACCGGGAGATCTCGCGGCCGAGCTGCGTACCGATCGACCTGGCCAGGGAGCGGAAGAGCCCGCTGCCCACCACCTGCTCCGCCAGCGACGGGTCCGGCTTCGGCGCCGCCTTCGCGGCCGCCTTCGCCTGCTTCTCCGCCTCGGCCGCGGCCGCCGCCGCCTCGGCTTCCGCCTCGGCCGCCGCCTGCTCGGCGCTGATCTTCTCGTACGCCGATTCCCGGTCGACCGGCTCCGCGTACCGCGAGTAGAGCAGCGAGGACTTCACCGCCCGGTCCAGCGCGGCCGCGTCGATCGGCGCCATCAGCGACTCCGGGGCCCGCAGCCGGGTCGCCGCCACCGGGGTCGGCGCGCCCTTCTCGCTGAGCACCGTGATCACCGCCTCGCCCGTCCCCAGCTGGGTCAGCAGCTCCTCCAGGTCGTAGTCGGAGTTCGGGAAGGTCTTCGCCGTCGCCTTCAGCGCCTTCGCGTCGTCCGGGGTGAAGGCGCGCAGCGCGTGCTGCACCCGGTTGCCGAGCTGCGCCAGCACGTCGGCCGGCACGTCCTTGGGGGTCTGGGTGACGAAGAAGACGCCGATGCCCTTGGAGCGGATCAGCCGGACCGTCTGCGTGATGGCTTCGAGGAAGGCCTTCGAGGCCCCGTTGAACAGCAGGTGCGCCTCGTCGAAGAAGAAGACCAGCTTGGGCTTCTCCAGATCGCCGACTTCCGGAAGATCCGTGTACAAGTCCGCCAGCAGCCACATCAGGAAAGTGGAGAACAGCTGCGGTTTGTCCTGGACCGCCGGTAGCTCCAGTACGGAGACCAGTCCGCGCCCGTCCGCCGCCGTACGGAGGAATTCACTGGTGTCGAATTCGGGCTCGCCGAAGAATTCCGCGGCCCCCTGTTGCTCGAAGGCGGTGAGCGCCCGCAGGATCACCCCGGCGGTCACCGTGGAGAGGCCGCCGATGCCCTTCAGCTCGGGCTTCCCCTTGTCCGAGACGAGGAACGCGACGACCGCCCGCAGGTCCTTGAGGTCGATCAGCTCCAGGCCCTTGGTGTCGGCGTAGTGGAAGATCAGCCCCAGCGACTGCTCCTGCGTCTGGTTGAGCTGGAGCACCTTGGACATCAGGACCGGACCGAAGCTCGTGACGGTGGACCGCAGCGGGATTCCCGGGCCGATCCCGCCCAGCGAGTAGAACTCGCTGGGGAAGCCGGAGCCCTCCCATTCCTGGGCCACGTCCTTGGCCCGCTCCTCGATCTTCTCGTTGGCCGTGCCGGGCGCGGAGATCCCCGAGACATCGCCCTTGATGTCCGCGAGGAAGACCGGAACGCCCTGGGCCGACAGTTGCTCGGCGATGAGCTGCAGCGTCTTGGTCTTGCCGGTTCCGGTGGCCCCCGCGACCAGTCCGTGCCGGTTGAGCATCGACAGCGGGATGCGGATCTGGTGCTCCGGCAGGCAGGCCCCGTCCCAGAGCAGGGCCCCCAGATCGAGCGCGGGTCCGGTGAAGGCGTACCCCGCGGCGATCTGGCCGGCAGGGGACGCGGCGGCGGTGCTCTGGCTCATATGTCACTCCCGAAATAGCACTCTTCGCCACCTTTGCACCGTCATCACAAGGCTGCGCCCGCAGGCCCCTGCCCGGTAGGCTTTCCGTGTGATCTTCAAGCGCATCGGAAATAGGCGGCCGTACCCCGACCACGGCAGGGAAACCACCCGGCAGTGGGCGGACGTAGCCCCGCGCCCGGTCCGGCTCGACCAGCTTGTGACCACCAAGGGCCAGCTCGACCTCGAAACGCTGCTCGCCGAGGATTCGACCTTCTACGGGGACCTCTTCGCCCACGTCGTGAAGTGGCAGGGCGACCTGTACCTGGAAGACGGTCTGCACCGCGCCGTCCGCGCCGCGCTCCAACAGCGCCAGGTCCTGCACGCGCGCGTCCTCGAACTGGGCTGACCCGCCCTCCCCGGGCGCCGGGCGGGTCCCGCCCGGGTGTCGGATAGGCCCCGCCCGGGTGTCGGATAGGTCCCGGTTGCGCCTTTCGGGTCAGCCTTGCCCTATCAACAGATGATTCAGTGGGCATCAGCAGCGGACGGCATTACGCTGCGCACATGAGCATGCTCACTCCCCCTGGCATGGGCGGAAAGTACAAGGTCACGGGAGCGGCTTACCCCCGCATGTCCCGCCCTCGACGCCGCCGCCGGATCGTCCTCGTGGTGCTCGGATCGATCATCGGGCTGGCCCTGATCGCTTACGGGGCCGTGCAGCTCATCGATGTGTTCGGCGGCGACGCGGACAAACGCAAGACCGCCGCCGCGGCCAAGGACTGCGCCACTTCCGCTCCCAAGGCGGGCTCCGCCCCCTCCGCCGCGCCGCAGGTCGTGCTCCCGCCTCCCGGCGGGATCACGGTCAACGTCTACAACGCGACCCCGCGCGCGGGCCTCGCCAAGGCCGTCGGCGACGAGCTCAAGAGCCGCGGCTTCACCGTCGGCAAGGTCGGCAACGCCCCCGCCGACTTCGACAAGAAGGTCCCCGGCGCCGGGATACTGCTCGGCTCCCCGCAGACCGACAAGGCCGCCTTCTCCGTCCTGGGCGCCAACCTCGCCGGCGCCACCCAGCAGACCGACACCCGCGAGACCGCGGACATCGACCTGATCCTGGGCGACGCATTCACGGAGCTCACGCCGAAGGCCGACGCGGACAAGGCCCTGGCCGCCCTGGCCAACCCCCAGCCCGCGCCCGCCAAGACCTGCTGACCGGCTGACCGGCTGACCGGCTGACCGAATGGGAAAAGCCCGGCCTCCGAAGCGGGGGCCGGGCTTTCACGCTGTGTGTGGGCTACTCCGCCGAGCCGTACATGCGGTCGCCCGCGTCGCCCAGCCCCGGCACGATGTAGCCGTGCTCGTTGAGCCGCTCGTCCACTGCGGCCGTCACCACCGTCACCGGCGTGCCCGCGAGCTCGCGCTCCATGATCTCGACGCCCTCCGGCGCGGCCAGCAGCACCACCGCGGTCACATCGTCCGCACCGCGCTTGATGAGCTCCTTGATCGCCGCGACGAGCGTGCCGCCGGTGGCGAGCATCGGGTCCACCACGTAGACCTGGCGGCCCGAGAGGTCCTCCGGCATGCGCGTCGCGTACGTGGAGGCCTCCAGGGTCTCCTCGTTGCGGACCATGCCGAGGAAGCCGACCTCGGCGGTCGGCAGCAGCCGCACCATGCCGTCGAGCATGCCGAGACCGGCGCGCAGGATC
This sequence comes from Streptomyces sp. GQ60, assembly GCF_059758875.1. NCBI lineage: Bacteria > Bacillati > Actinomycetota > Actinomycetes > Kitasatosporales > Streptomycetaceae > Streptomyces > Streptomyces sp. GQ60. Next base: position 78,307 of record NZ_JCAXEG010000007.1, read on the forward strand.
GGTACGACCAGCGGCCGCGGGTAGGAGAGCTTCACGCCGGTGGTCGGACCGACCGGGGTGACGATGTCGGCCTGCTCGGTGCGCACGTCCCGGGTGGCCTCGTACGCCAGCAGGGTCACCAGCTCGTCGGCGAGCCGCCGGAAGGTGGGGGAGTCGGTGCGCTTGTCGCGCAGGGTGGTGAGTTTGTGCGCCACCAACGGGTGATCCACGACCTGCAAACGCACAACATCCTCCAAGACTCAGCCGCCGGGCTTCCACCTGCGACCTTCGACGCCGCTACCTGCGAAAACGGCCGCAACCGCGCGACCAACCCCAAAAGGCTACGCGCTGCGCCCGCCCCTTCGCGCCCGAAGCGGCGGCCACGCCCGGAAACCCCTGGAGATGCGACCCGCCCGGACCCCCAGCACGCTGGACTGATGACCAACGCAAGGGTGATCGCCGCAGTCGACGGATCCGAACACAGCCTCAAGGCCCTGGAGTGGGCAAGGGCTGCGGCACTGCGCCACGGCACCGGGCTCGTCGTCGCCCACGTGCTGTCCGACAGCGTCCAGCTGTACGCGGCACGCCGGTCCTCCCTGCACGACCGCGCCGAGCCCGATGAGGTCGAGGATCCCGTCAGCGTGCGGATACGGGCCCACCTGGCGGCGGGGGGCCCGCTCCCCGCCGAAGTCCTCTACGAGTCCCTGGAAGGCTCGGTCCCGGAGGCCCTGCGGGACATCGGGGAGGGCGCCCGGATGCTGGTGATGGGCTCTCGGGGCCGCGGCGGCTTCGCCGCGCTGCTGCTCGGCTCGAACAGCCGCGCCGTGGCGACCAGCGCCGCCTGCCCGGTGGTCGTGGTCGCGCACGAGGCGCGCGCAGTGGACGGCGCCGCCCAGCCCTCGGCCGGGCGGGTGGTGCTGGGACTGCACGCCGCGGAGACGCCCGACAACGTACTGGACTTCGCGTTCGCGGAGGCGGCCGCGCGGGCCACCACGCTCCAGGTGGTGTCGGCGTACAGCATCCCGCCGTCGCCGACGATGGTGATCGACAGCCCGTTCGCGGTGATCCCGCCGGAGGCGCTGACGGGGGAGGACGAGGACGCGGTGCCGGCCGAGCGGGAGATGCTCCGCTCCCAGACGGAGCGGCTCGCACCGTTCCGGGCGACGTACCCGACCGTGCCCGTCGAACAGGCCGCGGTACCCGGGGACGCGGCCGGGCGCCTCGTCGACACCTCGAAGTCGGCGGCGCTGGTCGTCGTCGGCCGCCACCACCCGCGCCGGCACATCCGGTCCCTGATGATCGGCTCGGTCGCCAACGCCGTGCTGCAGCACGCGCACGGGCCGGTGGCGATCGTCCCGACCCTGCCGGAATCTCCGGAGGGCTCGGCGTAGGAGTCCGCGCAGCAGTCCGCCGCGGAGGCCGACGCGGAGCCCGCGGATCGAATCCACGAAGTCGGCGCCGCCGGGATTGTCGGAATCCGACCGAATTCCTGCCGAGCCGTTGCAGAAGGTGGCATCAAACGGACGGTCGGAGGGAAGGTGGGGGTTCGGGGGGACGGACCGGACCGGACCAGCCAGGGGCGGTGACCCATGCCCGACGACGATCACGAGCCACTGGAGACCACGGCACAGCGCAGAGCCCGGCGCGCGCAGTTCCTCCGCGACCTGCACGAGGCCCGGGAACTGCGCGACCGGGTGCAGCCCAGGCGCGCCCGCGCCGCCCGCATGCGCCAGCAGATGCGCATGCGCACCTTCCGCTGGTGAGCCCCGCGGCGGGGCCCTGCGGAGGCCCCGGCAGGGGTCCCGTCGGGAGCCCTGCCCGGCGCCCGTACGGCCGCCGCGCGACCGCCGTCGCGCCCCCGGCACGAGGCCCCGTACAACACGCGCGGCCAGCGCCACGGCGCGGAAGACCTCTCGCAATGGCTCCGTTTCTGCCACGATGCCGACTGGGCGGGGTACGAAACGGCGAGCACGGCGGCCGTTCCACCCCCACCCACCTCCGGCCGGGGGGACCTCCAACCGGCACGCCTATGACCAGTGGGAGAGTCACGGTGTATTTCGCCGCACTGCTCGCGCGCACCGAAGACGGGTGGGAAGCGAGCGACATGGAACTCGACGATGTCGAGTCTCTGAGTGATCTGATCGATCTCGCCCGCTCCGCCTCTGTCGACGACGACACGGTGGTAGCCCTCATCGAACAGGAGGACACCTGGTTCGGGGTCGTCCGGGTGGACGGCGAGGAGGACCCGCGCTACTACGTGTCCAACGCCTCCGCCGCCTCCCGCAGCTCCTACGGCTCGATGCTGACCGACGAGCTGCTCGGCAAGGACGACGAGGACGACGAACTCGACGGGCTGGACCTCGACGGCACCGAGGACGGCGAGGACGAGGTGGTCGCCTCCTACCCGGACGGCGGCCCCCCCGACAGAGACCAGGAGGAGGAAGACGACGACTCGGACGCCGGCCACGACGTACGGGCCGGATCCGAACCGGCACCCGCCGGGCCGCTCGGCGATCCCAGGCTGCTCGACGACCTCGGGGTGAGCCACAAACAACTGATGACCCTGGACGGGGACGCCCTCTCGGAGATCGCCGAATCGCTCGGCGCCACCGAGGTCCTGGAGTCCGTCCGCTAGTGATCCCCGCACACCACCACACCCCGCAGCCCACCCCGTACGCACCCGATCCCGTACGGGACCCGTGGCAGGACTCCATGCGCCTGGCGCTCCAGGAGGCGGCCCGGGCGGTGCCGGCCGGCGACGTGCCGGTCGGCGCCGTGGTGCTCGGCCCGGACGGGAAGCTCCTCGCCACCGGGCACAACGAGCGGGAGGCGACCGGAGACCCGACGGCGCACGCCGAGGTACTGGCGCTGCGCCGGGCGGCCGCCGCCCTCGGGGAATGGCGGCTCCCGGGATGCACCCTCGTGGTGACCCTGGAGCCGTGCGTGATGTGTGCGGGCGCCCTCGTGCAGTCACGGGTGGCCCGGGTCGTCTACGGGGCGGCCGACGAGAAGGCGGGCGCCGCCGGATCGCTGTGGGACCTCGTACGGGACCGCCGGCTCAACCATCGGCCCGAGGTGATCGCGGGCGTACTCGCGGGGGAGTGCGCGCAGCAGCTCACGGACTTCTTCCGCGACCTCTGAGGGGTGCCGGGGGTATGGATTTCAGAGCACGGGTCTCCTTGGGCTAAGCTCTCTCTCGGTAGCGTGTCCGAGCGGCCGAAGGAGCACGCCTCGAAAGCGTGTGATGGTGCAAGCTATCCGTGGGTTCAAATCCCACCGCTACCGCTCTGACCGAGAGCCCCGCCCCGCAAGGGTCGGGGCTCTCGGCGTTTCCGGGGGTCCTGGGGGTTCTGGGATTCCGGGGTCCTGGGATTCCGGGGTTCCGTGGTTCTGGGCTTGCGCGGTTTCGGCGTACGAGGGACATCCGCGTGACCGCCCGCGCCCTCGGCCGTTGTCACGGCATGACCAAGACCCAGCGCATCCTCGCCGCCCTCGCCCTCGCCGGGGCCGCCGCGGGCCTCGCGGCGCCCGCCGCCTCCGCCGCCCCGATCGCACCGCTCACCCTCCCGGACCTGCCGGCGCCGCAGGGCATGCCGGAGGGGGCGAGCCCGTCCTCGGTCCAGGAGATCGGCGGGCAGCTCAGCGGCGGCCTGAACCAGCTCAACCAGCTGATGGAGCTGCCGAACCACCTCGCGCCCGTGATCGCGCCCGTCCAGCCCATCGCCGACCTGGCCGGCGGCCTGGAGTAAGCGGGAGACGCGGAGCCCCCCGCCGTTCGGCGGACAACGCGAAGAAGGCCCCGACCTGAGTCGGGACCTTCAACGGTTGGGACGGGGGAAGTGGCATCGGGGGGACAAGCCACTTCCCCCGATGAGGACGGAACCTGCCAGTCCGAGCCGCAGTCAGGGGGGAAGCTTGCGGCTCGGACCCCGCAGTGAGGTCCTGTCCCTCGCTCACCGATTTCCTGCCAGAACCGGTGGGCTCGTGTTCAATACTGCGCCTTCCGAAGCCGTCGGCACACCGGCAAAGGGCCTGCGTCACCGGGTCATTGGTCCTTAAAGGGCAGGTGAGTGTTCGAACCTGACCGGATAGACTCTGCCGACCTTGCAGGACCGGTTGGGGAGGCCGACAGCGCACGTGGAAACCAAGAAGCTGATCTCGGGCGCCCTCGTCGTCTTCGTCCTCTTCGTCATCATCACTCAGCCCAAAAAAGCCGCCGATATGGTGCAAATAGGCTTCCAGGGAATCTCGGATGCCGCAACGGCGATCGGCGAGTTCATGACCGAACTGGTGCGCTGAACCCGTACGCTGAAGCGGTTTCCGGACTTCCCGGCCCCCCACTCCGACGGGTGGGGGGCTTTTTGCGTTCCCACACACGGGGCAAGATGCCCTGTTATGCCCAACTTGCCCTCAACACGGCGATATACGGTGCTTGCACACAGTGCACATGTCTTGTGATGCTATGACCGCTTTTGACGGATGAGTTGATGACGTGACGTGAAGGGGTGGCGTGACCGTGCCGGCCAGTACTGCGCCCGAGGTGCCGCCCCAGCAGGACCCGCAGCATGAGCACCCGCAGGAACCGCACCGGGACCCCGTGCAGCCTCCGCACCAGGGGTCCCCTCAGTCCCTGCACCAGGGGTCCCCGCAGTCCCTGCACCAGGGCCCGCACCAGGGCCCGCCGCAGGCTCCGCACCAGGGCCCGCCGCGAGCCCAGCCGCCGGCCTCCGCGGCGGCCCCGGCCTCCCCGCCGGCCCCGCCGCAGGAGTCCCACGTACCGCCCCAGCAGGAGGCCCCCGAGCAGCCCCCGGTCGCCCCCAGGCCGCAGAGCCGGGGTGCCGATACCCGGGCCCTCACCCAGGTCCTGTTCGGGCAGCTGAAGGACCTGCAGCCGGGCACCAGCGAGCACTCCCGGGTCCGCGGGGCCCTCATCGAGGCCAACATCCCGCTCGTCCGGTACGCGGCAGCCCGCTTCCGCAGCCGCAACGAGCCGATGGAGGACGTGATCCAGGTCGGCACGATCGGGCTGATCAACGCGATCGACCGGTTCGACCCCGAGCGCGGGGTGCAGTTCCCGACCTTCGCCATGCCGACCGTCGTGGGCGAGATCAAGCGCTACTTCCGCGACAACGTCCGCACCGTCCACGTCCCGCGCCGGCTCCACGAGCTCTGGGTCCAGGTCAACGCCGCCACCGAGGACCTCACCACCCTGCACGGCCGCACCCCGACCACCCCCGAGATCGCCGAGCGGCTGCGCATCGGCGAGGACGAGGTGCTCTCCTGCATCGAGGCCGGCCGCAGCTACCACGCGACCTCCCTGGAGGCCGCCCAAGAGGGCGACGGGCTCCCCGGCCTGCTCGACCGCCTCGGCTACGAGGACCCCGAGCTGGCCGGCGTGGAACACCGCGACCTGGTCCGCCACCTCCTCGTACAGCTGCCCGAGCGCGAGCAGCGGATCCTCCTCCTGCGGTACTACAACAATCTGACCCAATCGCAGATCAGCGCGGAGCTCGGCGTCTCCCAGATGCACGTCTCCCGGCTCCTCGCCCGGAGCTTCGCCCGGCTGCGATCCGCAAACAGGATCGAGGCCTAACCGGATCGAGTGGAGATCATTCTCCTCGTTTCCTGACACACCGGTAGATTCCCGCCCTAGAGCAGGCCTATCGTGTTCTGTCGCTGGAGATACTTGTCGACATGGCGCTACAGCGTGTTGCCGACATGTGACATTCTGCTGGAACCGCGTTTGCCGCAGCCCCGCCTCCGGTATTCAGGTGGAGGCTGCGTTCCTCCGACGGGCGCGCAGATGAAGCGCGACCGTCCGCGACCTCAAGGGGGTGGCATGTCCGTAGACCAGGGCAGCTCACAGGTGCTCACGCTCGTCAAGCAGCGTGAAGTGCCGGCAGTGTCCCACCGCTCGGAAGCCATCGACACCCGGATCGACACCCGCACCCTCTCCCGCTCCCTCTTCAAGCGGCTCGCCGGCCTCGACGCGGACAGTCCCGAGCGGACGTACGTGCGCGACACCCTGATCGAGCTGAACCTCCCCCTCGTGCGCTACGCGGCGGCCCGCTTCCGCAGCCGCAACGAGCCGATGGAGGACATCGTCCAGGTCGGCACGATCGGGCTGATCAAGGCCATCGACCGGTTCGACTGCGAACGCGGCGTGGAGTTCCCGACCTTCGCCATGCCGACGGTCGTCGGTGAGATCAAACGGTTCTTCCGGGACACCTCCTGGTCCGTGCGCGTCCCGCGCCGACTCCAGGAGCTGCGCCTCGCCCTCACCAAGGCCAGTGACGAGCTCGCCCAGAAGCTCGACCGCTCGCCGACCGTGCCGGAGCTCGCGGCCGTGCTCGGAGTCTCGGAGGAGGACGTCGTCGACGGCCTCGCCGTGGGCAACGCGTACACCGCCTCCTCGCTCGACTCGCCCTCCCCCGAGGACGAGGGCGGCGAGGGTTCGCTCGCGGACCGGCTCGGGTACGAGGACACCGCACTGGAGGGCGTCGAGTACCGCGAGTCACTCAAGCCGCTGCTCGCCAAGCTCCCGCCCCGGGAACGGCAGATCATCATGCTGCGGTTCTTCGCGAACATGACCCAGTCGCAGATCGGCGAGGAGGTCGGCATCTCCCAGATGCACGTCTCCCGGCTGCTCACGCGCACGCTCGCGCAGCTCCGCGTCGGCCTGATCGGCGAGTAGCCTCCGCGGTCACCGGGTGCGGGTGCGCTCGGGCAATCCCGCGCACCCGCTTCCCAATTGACGGCACGTCAGGAAAACTGCCGGGATGCGAAAGGCATCCCGGTCAGCCGCCCTCCTCGCCCTGTGCGCCACGTCCGCCGCCGCCCTGGCCGGCTGCGGGGGCCCGGCGCGCGAGGGTTACGTGGCCGTGGGCGCGGCCGCTCCGGGCCCCGAGGGGGGCACCGGGGAGAACGTCGCGCCCAAGGCCGGAGTCGAGTTCCAGGCGCTCCCGCAGGCGGTGCCGGGGTCCTCCGCGTCCTCCGGCAGCACGCCGGGCAGCACCTCGGCGGAGATCCCGGACGAGGTCCCGGGCACCACGCCGGGCGGGGTCCCCGGCGGTACGCCGCCCAGTGCCCCGGGGTCACAGCCACCCGGCGGAACCAACCCGGGCGGCGGCGCGCCCACCGCCCCCGGCGGCTCCGGGAACCCGCCCGGCACCGCACCCGGCACCAGGCCTCCCACCGCCCCGGGCGGCACGCCCGGCACTCCGTCGAGCCCGCCCCCGAAGCCGGGCCCGTCCACCCCGGCGCCGCCTCCGGCCACGCCGGCGAAGCTGAGCATCGGCGCGCCCACCCGTAGCGCCACGGCGGAACGCTGGTGCGAGCAGGTCACGGTGACCTTCACCAACACCGGTGGCACCGCGGCCCGTTCGGGCTCGGTCAGCTTCGCGACGCACATCATCGGCGCCCTGGGCGTCGACTGGGCCACGATCAACTCGACCCAGCCGCTGCCCGCCCCGATCGCGGGCGGCACGGCGAAGACGCAGACCTACCGGATCTGCGTCGACGCCTGGCGCGTCCCCCTGGGCATGCGCGTGGAGACCCAGAAGGTCACCGCCACCTGGAACTGAGCCGGCGGCGGCCGGGCCTCAGAGCGCGAGCCAGGCCACCACGGCGATCAGGACCACCGCGGCGAGGCCGAGGCCGATCCACAGTCCCGCGCCCGATCCCGACTTGCGCGCGGCACGGTTCTGCATGCGCGAGCCCGGGACGGCGGGGGCCGGTGTCGGCTCCTCGACGAACGCCCGGAACATCTGGGTGCTGCCCGCGGGGTCGTAGTCACCCTCGGGAGCCTGTGAGTTGTGGTTCGAGTCGTGATTCGCAGCCATGCGCAGGACCCTAGCGGGTTTTCCGATTCCTTTACCGCCCCACCCTGCGATTCATTTGCCTGTAACAACCATCTGCTTCTATGGTTGCCCGAAGCAACGACATTCGGAGGGGGGACCCGGTGGCCACGCCGCCCGTGGAGACCACACCGCCCGCACCGGCCGCATCGCCCGTACGGACCACACCGGCCGCAGAGGCCACACCGGCCACGCAACCAGCCGCGCGTCACGCCGAACTGGCCCGCCAGCTCACCGGCATCGGCGCCGTCAAGCGCGACCTCGCCCGCACCCTGCCCTCCGACTGCCCGCCCGGGTCGGCGGCCGTGCTCACGGTGCTCGACCGCCACGGCGAGATGCGGCTCAGCCGCCTCTCCGAGCACCTCGCCATCGACATCTCCGTGACCAGCCGGCACGTCGCGCACACCGCCGTCCGCGGCTGGATCACCCGCGACACCGACCCCGGCGACGCCCGCTGCCGGATCCTGCGCCTGACCCCGCCCGGCCGCGCACTCCTCGCCGAGCTCGGCGCCCGCCACACCACCGCGCTGGAGAAGGCGCTGGCCGACTGGTCCGACGCGGACATCGACCACCTCACCGTGCTGCTCGCCCGGCTCCGATCGAGCTTCACGCTTCCAGACAGCTAGACCGAAGGAAACACATGTCTACGACCACACCCACCGGTGTGCGGGAAGGCGGCCGGCCGGAGACCACGTCCGACAGCGCGCCCATGACCCACCCGCAGATCATGAAGGCGCTCTCCGGGCTGATGCTCGGCATGTTCGTGGCGATCCTGTCCTCCACGATCGTCTCCAACGCCCTGCCCCAGATCATCGGCGAGCTCGGCGGCACCCAGTCCTCGTACACCTGGGTGGTCACGGCCGCCCTGCTCTCGATGACGGCGTCCACCCCGCTCTGGGGCAAGCTGTCCGACCTCTTCAGCAAGAAGCTGCTGGTCCAGATATCCCTGGTGATCTACGTCCTCGGATCGACGGTCGCCGGCATGTCCCAGAACACCGGCATGCTCATCGCCTGCCGCGTGGTCCAGGGCATCGGCGTCGGCGGCCTCTCCGCCCTCGCCCAGATCGTGATGGCCGCGATGATCTCCCCGCGCGAGCGCGGCCGGTACAGCGGCTACCTCGGCGCGGTATTCGCCGTCGCCACCGTCGGCGGCCCGCTGCTCGGCGGGGTCATCACCGACACGAGCTGGCTCGGCTGGCGCTGGTGCTTCTACGTCGGCATCCCCTTCGCCGTCATCGCCCTGGTCGTGCTCCAGCGCACCCTGCACCTGCCCGTCGTCCGCCGCGACGTCAAGGTCGACTGGCTCGGCGCCGTCCTGATCAGCGGCTCCGTCTCGCTCCTGCTGATATGGGTGACCCAGGCCGGCAGCTCGTACGACTGGATCTCCTGGCAGACCTGGGCGATGACGGGCGGCGCGCTCGCCCTCGGCCTGCTCTTCGTCCTCGTCGAGTCCAGGGCGAGCGATCCGATCATTCCGCTGCGCCTCTTCCGCAACAAGACCATCAGCCTCGCCTCGGCGGCCTCGCTCTTCGTCGGCATCGCGATGTTCTCGGGCACCGTGTTTTTCAGCCAGTTCTTCCAGTTGGCCCGCGGCGAGTCCCCCACGATGTCCGGAATCCTCACCATTCCGATGATCGGCGGGCTCTTCGTCTCCTCCACCGTTTCCGGTCAGGTCATCACCAAGACCGGCAAGTGGAAGGCCTGGCTCGTCTCCGGTGGTGTGCTCCTGACGGCCGGACTCGGCCTGCTGGGCACCCTGCGGTACGACACCCCGTACTGGCACATCGCGCTCTACATGGCGCTGACCGGCCTCGGCCTCGGCATGATGATGCAGAACCTGGTCCTCGCCTCCCAGAACCAGGTGGCCCCCGAGGACCTCGGCGCCGCCAGCTCGGTCGTCACCTTCTTCCGCTCGCTCGGTGGCGCGATGGGCGTCTCCGCCCTCGGCGCGGTCATGGCCAACCGGGTCACCCACTACGTCCAGGACGGCCTCGCCGTGCTCGGCCCGAAGGCGGCGGCCATGGGCCACGGCGGCACGGGCGGGGGCGCGATCCCCGACCTCGACAAGCTGCCCGAGCCCTTCCGCACGGTCGTCGAGTCCGCGTACGGGCACGGCGTCGGCGACGTCTTCCTCTACGCCGCCCCCACCGCGCTGCTCGCGCTGGTGCTGGTGGTGTTCATCAAGGAGGTCGCCCTGAGGTCGAAGCCGGCGGCCCACGAGCCGACCGCCGCCTCGGCGGAGTAGCCGGGCGGTCTACGGGGCTGCGGGCGCGGCGGAGCCTGCGGGAGCGGTCGGCGGGACGGGGGCGGCCGGCGCGACGGGCGACGTGCGCCCCGTGTGCGCCTCCGTCCCGGCGATCAGGACGTTGAGCGCGAGGCCGAACTCCCCGTCGGGCGGCCGCCGGACCGTGCCTCCGCAGCCGTGCAGGAACTGGGAGACGGCCAACCGGGCCCCGGCGCGGGTGGCGTCCGGCAGGCCGGTGGAGTCCAGCATTCGGTGCAGGGCGAGTTCGAGCAGATCGCGCTTCGTGTCGACGTACCGGTACAGGGACATCGCGGTGACCCCGAGCCCGGCGGCGAGCCGCCTCATGGAGAACCGGGCCAGCCCCTCCGCGTCCAGCAGCCGTACGGCCGCGGCCGTGATCCGCTCCCGGTCGAGTCCGGCGGTGGCCTCGCCGCACCGACGGGCGGACGGCGCCGGCCGTGCGGCCGGCCAGACGCCGGCCCGGGCCGTGCCGGGATCGGCCGGGTCGGGGGTGCGATCGGTGCTCGCGCTGTCGGCGATGGTGATGCGGAAGGGCTACGGGAAGGTCCGGGTGAGGTGCTCGTGCAGCCTGCGCACACAGGGACCGAGGTCCGTCTCCTCGTTGAAGACCGGGATCACCACGTCGAGGACGGGCTCACCCGGTGCGGACGCGAGGGGCGACCGTACCGGGAGCGCTCCGGGAGCGGTGTCGGTAGGCATGCTCCGACCCTCCCGGGCCGGGCTGGCACCGCTGTGTGCTGACCCTGTGGCCCGTCTGTGAGTCCGGCTCCGACTCCGGCTGTGGGTCCGGCTGTGCGGCAGGGGGAGCCACGGGGGTGGCGAGGGGGAGCAGGACCTCGAAGGAGGTGTGACCAGGGGTGCTGCGGACGCCGACCTGGCCGCCGTGGGCAGAGACGACGGCGGCCACGATGGCCAGGCCGAGGCCGGTGGAGCCCGCCGAGCGGGAGCGGGAGGCGTCGCCGCGGGCGAAGCGCTCGAAGACGTGGGGCAGCAGCTCGGGCGGAATGCCGGGGCCGTCGTCCTCGATCCGGAGCCGGACGGTGGATGTTTCACGTGAAACATGCGCCGTGACGGTGGTGCCGGGCGGGGTGTGGGTCCGGGCGTTGGCCAGCAGGTTCACCAGCACCTGCTGGATCCGGGCCGGGTCGCCGTGGACGGGCGCCGGTTCCCTGGGGAGCTCCAGGCGCCAGTGGTGGTCCTGGCCGGCGGCCCGGGCATCGCTGACGGCGTCCACGACCAGCGGGGCCAGGTCGGTGTCGGAGGTGGACAGCGGGCGGCCCGCGTCGAGCCGGGCCAGTAGCAGCAGGTCCTCCACCAGGCCCGTCATCCGGGCGGCTTCGGACTCGATCCGGCCCAGGGCGTGCCGGGTGTCGGGGCCCGGCTCCTCGCGGCCCCGGCGGGTCAGTTCGGCGTAGCCGCGGATCGAGGCCAGCGGGGTGCGCAGCTCGTGGCTGGCGTCGGCGACGAACTGCCGGACCCGGGTCTCGCTCTGCTGGCGTGCGGTCAGGGCCGAGGAGACGTGGCCCAGCATCCGGTTGAGGGCGGCGCCGACCTGCCCGACCTCGGTACGGGGGTCGGCCTCTGCGTCGGGGACCCGCTCGTGCAGGGCGGGCTCGCCGCTGTGCAGGGTGAGTTCGGAGACCCGGGTGGCGGTGGCGGCGACCCGGCGCAGCGGCCGCAGGGCGACACCGACCAGGGCCTGTCCGGCGAGGGAAGCCGCGATCAGCCCGGCGAGGGTCACGAAGACCTCCACCGCGATCAGGGTGTGCACGGTGGAGTCGACCTCGGAGAGCGGAAACCCGAGTACGACGCTGCCGACGTGGTCGGCGCTGCCGTCGGGCGCGGTCAGTGCCCGGTAGCCGCCGAGGCCGGGCAGGTGCAGTTCAACCGGGTCGCCGGGAGGGCCGTCGGCTGCCTGGCGGGCGGCCCCGGCGAGGGCGGAGGCCTGCTCCGCGGTGAGGGGCGGGTGGCCGCCGGGCCCTGATCCGCCGACGGCGGCGCTGCGCTGGCTGCGGACGCTGTCGATGATCTTGCCCGCGGAGTCGAGGCGGACCCCGACGGCGCCCAGCGGGGATCCGGGGGCCAGGACGATGCCGAGGTTGCTCTCCCGGGTCAGCTTGCCGGCGCCCGGCCGGCTCGCCATCTCGACGGAGACGCACAGTTGTTCGTCGACCTTGTCGACCAGGTACGAGCGCAGCGCGACGGTGGTGACGGTGCTGATGGCCGCGCCGACGACGGCGATGAGGGCCACCGCCGAGACCACGAGCCGGGTCCGCAGCGACCACGGACGACAGCTCCGGCGGGGTCGGCGGGGGCTGGCGGGACGCCCGGGCCGGCCGGGCCGACGGAGACGGCGGGAGCGCGCGGACGCCCGTACGTCCGCCGGTTCGGCGGCTTCGCGCGCACGGCGGGCCGGCCTGGGCTCGCCGTGCGCCACTAGTCGGACGGCTTGATCAGGTAGCCGGCGCCGCGCCGGGTGTGGATCATCGGCGGGAGGCCGGTGCCACCTTCCAGCTTGCGCCGCAGGTAGGAGATGTACAGCTCGACGACGTTGGCCTGACCGCCGAAGTCGTAGGACCACACGCGGTCCAGGATCTGCGCCTTGCTCAGCACCCGGCGCGGGTTGCGCATCAGGTAGCGCAGCAGCTCGAACTCGGTCGCGGTCAGGTGGACGTCCTGGCCGCCCCGGGTCACCTCGTGACTGTCCTCGTCGAGCCGCAGGTCGCCGACCTGCAGCACCGACCCGCCGCGCGCGGCCTGCGCCGCCCCGGAGCGCCGGACCAGGCCGCGCAGCCGGGCCACGACCTCCTCCAGGCTGAAGGGCTTGGTGACGTAGTCGTCGCCGCCCGCCGTCAGACCCGCGATGCGGTCCTCGACCGAGTCCTTGGCGGTCAGGAACAGCACCGGGACCTGCGGGAGCTCCCGGCGGAGGCGGCCCAGGACTGCCAGCCCGTCCATGTCGGGGAGCATGATGTCGAGCAGGACGACGTCGGGGCGGAACTCCCGTGCCGCGCGCACCGCGCCCGCGCCGTCGCCCGCGCTGCGGACCTCGCAGCCCTCGTAGCGCAGGGCCATCGAGAGCAGCTCGGAGAGGGCGGCCTCGTCGTCCACGACGAGGACCCGGCACGGGGTGCCGTCGGGCCGGACGAGGGCCGTGTGGTTGCCGGTGGACGTGGACGCGTGGGAAGTGGTCGTCGCAGTCATGCGTACACGCTGGCCGCCACCCGTGAGAGCGCTCTTGCCTGAACCTGTGAATTCCCTGAGAAACCCCTCCCGCCCCTCAGGCCAGGTGGAAGAGCCGGGCTCCGTTGTCGTGGCAGACGGCGCGCAGCCAGGCGTCGCCGAGGCCGAGCCGTTCCAGGGCGTCGAGCTGGTGCTCGTAGGGGTAGGGGATGTTCGGGAAGTCGGTGCCGAGCAGGATCCGGTCACCGAGGTCCGCGAGGCGGCCGCGGTCCTGCGGCGGGAAGCCGCCGAACTGCTCCGAGAAGTCGGTGAAGGCCATGGTGGTGTCGAGGCGGACCTCGGAGTACCGGTCGGCGAGGTCGAGGAAGTCGGCGTACTCCGGCATCCCCATGTGCGCGACGATCAGCGGCAGCCGGGGGTGGCGGGACAGCAGCCGGGCGATCGGCTCGGGTCCGGTGTGCTTCCCCGGGACGGGCCCGGAACCGCAGTGCACGACCGTCGGGATCCCGGCCTCGGCGAGGAGCCCCCAGACCGGGTCGAGCCGGTCGTCGGTGGGGTCGTACCCGCCCACTTGAAGGTGTGCCTTGAAGACCCGGGCCCCCGCCGCGACGGCCTGGCCGACGTACTCCCGCGCCCCGTCCTCCGGGAAGAAGGTCGCGGTGTGCAGGCAGTCGGGGGTGCGGGCGGCGAAATCGGCGGACCAGGCGTTGAGCCAGGCGGCCATGGCCGGCTTGTGCGGGTAGAGCATGGCCGTGAAGGCCCGGACCCCGAAATCCCTGAGCAGCGCGACCCGCTGCTCCTCCTCGTGCCGGTAGGTGATGGGCCACTCGACGCCGGTCAGTGGGCCGACCGCGTCGAAGTAGTCCCACACCTTGTCCAGGACCCGCTCGGGCATGAAGTGGGTGTGTACGTCGACCAGCCCGGGCACCCCGAGCCGTTCCCGGAACGCCCGGACGGCCTCAGCCGTCTTCGCGGACAAAGCCGTGGCTCCGCTCGACCGTCGCGATGTGCAGCGTGTAGCTCTCGTACCAGTCGGCGCGGCCCTGCTTCATCGCCGCCTGGTGCTCCATGTCCTTGCGCCAGAGGGCGAGGGACTCGTGGTCCCGGAAGTAGGCGACGGTGATGCCGAGCCCTCCGGGGGTGCGCGCGGACTCATAGCCGAGGAAACCCGGATTGCCGCTGACGAGCTCGGTCATCCGGTCGAGCGTCTCGGGGTATCCGCTGTCCTCGGCGGTCCGGACACTCGCGAACACACTCATGACATAAGGCGGTTCGAAGGCCTGCACAGGCTGGATGGTCATGACCACCACCCTCTGCGGCCGGTGCCTGGCATGTCCACCAGAAAACGGCTCGGACGGCCAAAGGGATCCAAGTTTTGACCTTGCCCCGCCACTCGCCCCGTCGGGTCAGAACAGCCCGTCCTGCGCGGCAGCCGTGTCCCGTCCGGCGCTCGGGATCCCGGCCACGGGCACCTCGGCGCCGCCGCCCTCTCCGGGCGCCACCAGCTCCCACCCCGCCAGCAGCCGGGTGTCCACCACCAGCCCGTCGGCGAAGTGCAGATCGGGCCCTGCCGCACCGACGAGCCGGCCGGCGACGGTTCCGCCGGGCACCATTTCGGTGATCACCCGGTCGGGGACGGGCAGGGCGTCGAGCCCGAACACCCCGGCGTGGTCGGTCACCTCGCACTCCAGCCGCTCCAGCGACTCCGGCCACCCCTCCAGCGCGGCCGCCCGCGCGTGCAGGGCCGCGACCTCCGCCGCCCGCTCGGGCCCCGGCGGCAGCTCTCCCCGCACGGACCGCTTACGGGCATAGGCGATCCGGTCCGGCACTCCGAGCGCGGCCCGCAGCAGCTCCTCCGTCCGACGGGTGGCCATCAGCGGCCCCCGCCCCAGCCAGGACCAGGTCACCGCCCCTTGCTCCAGCAGCCGGGCGGACCCGCGCTCCTCCGCGGTGATGCCTACCTTGACCAGCCCGGCCCCGAACCAGGCGAGGTACACCCGATAGGTACGCGGATCACCGGCGTTGGTGTCGGCCGCCACGGAGAAGGAACGGTCCAGGCCGGCGCACTCGGGGCACTGCGCGTTCCCGGTCCGGCCGGCCACGGTGCGCTCCGTCGGGCACGGCGTCCGCCGTCCGGCCCGCCGGACGCCGAGGCAGCGGCGCTCCGCCCTGGCGGCGAAGGCGAGCGGCTGCCCGTACGCGAGGAGGCTGGCGCGCTCCCCCCGCCCCGGCCCCTGCCCGTACCAGCCGATCGCGGGCCGGCCGTCGTCCCACCGGAGGCCGGTGCACCACCAGGTCACAGGGGGAGCGGTCGCTCGAAGAAGGTCTCCAGGACGACGGTGGCCTGCGTGCCGCTGACACCGTCGATGGCGTAGAGGCGGCGCAGGACGTCCTGCAGCTGTTCGGTGGTGGCCGTGCGGACCTTGACCATGACCGAGGCGCTACCGGCGATGATGTGCGCCTCCTGGATCTCCGCGATGCCCTCGAAGGCGGCCCGCGAGTCGCCCATCCAGGCCGTGGAGTCGACCATCACGTAGGCCAGCACCCCGCTGCCGACGGCCGCCGGATCCACCTCGACCGTGGTCCGCCGGATGACCCCCCGCTCGCGCAGCTTGCGTACGCGCTCGTGGGTGGCGCCCGCGGAGAGCCCGACGGAGGCCGCCAGCGCCGCGTACGGCTGGGCCGCGTCCTCCTGGAGGCGCTGGATCAGCGCCCGGTCGATGTCGTCCACCGAAGTTCCTCCCACGTCCCTGCAAACCCTCGCGGAGACGGTGCCTGATCCTGAAATCGCACCCCTGGACCGAACAGCATTCGGCCCCTCCCGTGCCCCCGGCTACCGGGCCACGAACTGCGTCAGGATCGCCTGGACCTCGTAGATGTCGACGCCCTTGGTGAAGGTCTTGGCTATCGGCGCCGAACTCCCGGAGAGCCATATCTTCAGCTCCGCGTCCAGATCGAAGTGGCCGGCGGTCTCCACGGAGAAGTGCGTGATGCTCCGGTACGGAATCGAGTGGTACTCCACCTTCTTCCCCGTGAGCCCCTGCTTGTCGATGAGCACGAGCCGCCGGTCGGTGAACAGGATCGTGTCGCGGATCAGCAGATACGCGGCGTGCACCTGCTCCCCCTGCCCCAGCAGCCGCGCGTACTCGCGGTGCGCCGACGCCGGATCCACTGCGTGCGCGTTCCCGAACAGTCCCATGTGCGTTCCCCCTGCTTTCCCGGTGAGCCGATCCCCCGACGGGTCGATCTCCAGGAAACCGTATCCGGGCCCTTCATCACCCCGCGTCCCCCGGCAGAGCCATCTCTCCCCGTGGTCCCCCGGAGCCAGGCCTCATCACTGAGGAGGAGGACGAGGGGGAAGACAGGCGGACAGGAAGAAGGAGAAGAAGAACCGCAACGCAAGAGGCCCCCCGGTGAACCGGGGGGCCTCTTGGGCTGTGCACTCGGCAGGATTCGAACCTGCAACCTTCTGATCCGTAGTCAGATGCTCTATCCGTTAAGCTACGAGTGCTTGGCTGGCCGGGGTTTTGCGCCCCGTTGGCCTTGCGAGAACAACAATACATGGACCTCGCCGGGACGCGAAATCCATTAGGCATACCCGGCCTGAACTGCGGAAACGACCCAGATGAAGATCATCCGGTTGGCAGTCGGGGGTGCCCTCGGCGCAGGTCCGCGCGGTCAGATCCCGCCTTCCCATCTCCCGGGCCCCGAACGCACCGAAGCCCCGGTCCGCAAGGACCGGGGCTTCGTGAAGTGCGGAGGCGGAGGGATTTGAACCCTCGATGGGGGGTAAGCCCCAAACCGCATTAGCAGTGCGGCGCCATAGACCGGACTAGGCGACGCCTCCAGCACACCCTCGCGTACGAAGGTGCGTGCAGATGATGACACAGGCCAGGGGCCCGTCACCAATCCGCTCCCACGGTACAAGGAGGGCGGCCCGCAGAGCAAAGCCTTAAGCACCCCCGCGTGCGGAACGTCGGCGCCGCCTCGTCGTTGGTCTGTCGTACGACGTACGGACGACCTGGAGTTCCCCATGCTGCGTCTCGCCGCTTTCGCCGTCGCCTCCGCCCTGGCCGCGGGGGCGGCGGGCCCCCTGCCCCCGCTGCCGCCGCTCAGCCGGCTGCTGGCAGCGCCGGACCGTCTCACCATCGTCGTGGCCGACACGGGCAACCCGCGGGCCGACGGTGAGTACCGGCTGGAGTGCGACCCGCCCGGCGGGAACCACCCGCAGGCCGACGAAGCCTGCGCCCGCCTCGAAGCCCTCTCGCGCGAAGGGAAGGACCCCTTCACTCCCGAGCCCAAGAATCAGCTGTGCACCATGCAGGACGGCGGCCGCGCCACCGCCCGGATCACCGGAACGTGGCACGGCCGCAGGGTGGAGTCCCAGTTCCGCCGGACGAACGGATGCGAGATCCGCCGGTGGAACGACTTGGAACCTGTGCTTCCGCGTGGGCGTTCCTGACCTGGGAGGATGCGCCGCTCGGGCGGTATGCGCCGGCCATCCGCCCCCTCGCCGGGAGCCCGTGCGCTTAGACTCCTCCCGTGACATGCCGGTAGTTGTGGTCAGGGAGGAAGCTCGTCGTGAGCAGCAGGCCATCCCGAGGCGCTGCTCGCCTCGCAGCAATACTCGACGCTCTTCCGGACGCGCTGTTGCTCGTCAACGCCAACGGCACGGTCGTCAACGCGAATTCGATCGCCCTTGAGGTCATGGAGAGCCCGGGAACCGGGCTCGTCGGCCGGGGCGTGCTCGACCTCCTGCCCGAATTCGACTCCAAGCTGATCCCCGGCTCCATGCGCCGGCCCGGCGAGGACGAGGGCGGCCGCGCCCGCCCGAAACGGATGGTCGCGCGCCGCACCGACGGCAGCGAGTTCCCCGTCGAGGTCACCGCCGCCCATCTCGACGGCCGTGACGCCTACCGCGAGCCGCAGCCCTCGTACACCGGCGACGAGCTGCTGATGCTCGTCGTACGGGACCTCTCGCAGACGGTGGACACCGAGGCCGAGCTGGCCCGCTCCCAGCGTCAGACCGAGATGATCCTGCGCGCCGCCGCCGAGGGCGTCGTCGGTACGGACACCGACGGCAGGGTCGTCCTGGTCAATCCGGCCGCCGCCCAGATCCTCGGCTACCGTGCCACCGACCTCGGCAACCGCGAACTGCACGGGCTGGTCCAGCACTCGCGCGCCGACGGTTCGCCGTTCCCCTTCGAGGAATCCCCGCTGGCCGACACCCTGCGCAGCGGACGCAAGCACCGGGTCCGCGGCCAGGTGCTGTGGAACAAGGCCGGGCAGCCCGTCGCCGTGGACCTGACCACCTCTCCCGTACGGGACGGGGAGCAGCTCGTCGGCGCCGTCATGACCTTCACCGACCGGCGTTCCTACGACGCGCTGGCCGCGCGCCACGCCCAGCTCCTGTCCGTCCTCGGAGACTCCCTGCGCGGGCCGCTGGAGGAGCTGCGCGGGGAGCTCTCCACGCTGGCCGCCGACGACGCGGGACAGCTGTGGCCCGAGGCCAACCAGCTGCTGCACCACCTGGCCGCCGGCTACTCACGGATGACCACGCTGGTCGACAACGTGCTCGCCTTCCAGCGCCTCGACGCGGGCGGCGAGAAGCTCGACAAGAAGAAGGTGCTGATCGACGGGGTCGTCGCGGCCGGTGTCGACGGCGCGGTCGAGCTGATCGGTCCCGGGCGCGCGCAGTTCGCCGTGCACGCCCCGACCATCGAGGCCGAGGTGGACGCGGAGCGGATCGCGACCGCCCTCGCGCACCTGGTCGCGGACGTAGCCGGGGTGGACGCCACCGGCAAGACCCGCCAGGGCAGCGGGTACATGGACTCGACGATCGTGGTGGCGGCCGCTCAGCGCGGCGAGGTCGTACGGATCGAGGTGCGCGGACCGTACGAGGGCGGCAACCCGGTGCACGAGCCGATCGTGCGGGGCATCGTGGAGGCGCACGGCGGTGTGCTGCAGACGGTGGAAGTGCCCGGCGCGCCCGGCGGGGCGTACGTACTGGAGCTGCCGCTGGGTGCGGGAGCCGGGACGGTCACCCTGCCCGAGCCGGTGGAGGCTCCCCCGGCCGAGCCGGGTACCGAGGGCGGCCCGGGGCAGGTCTCCGGCGGCCGGCGGGCCCGGCGCGGCGTGGACGCGTTCCTCGACGACGAGGCCGGTGCCGGCACGGACGCGGGCACCGGCGCCGCGCGGGACGCGGCCCAGGACTCCGACGGCGGGAGCGCGCTCGCCCTGCCGTCCGGGCGCCGCCGCGGCGGCGACGCCTCGGCCGTCGCCCGGTCCGGCGACGGCGCTCCGGCGGAACTCGCCCAGTCCCCCGTGAACCCGGCGGGCCTGGGTGGGAGCGGCACGGGGCGGCGCCGCGGCCAGAACGGCGACGGCGGCAACGGCACGGGCGGCAGCGACTCCGGTGGCGGCAGCGACCAGCCGGGCGGTCCCGGGCGGCCCGTGCCCCCGCAGGCGACCGCCATGCCCGCGCTCCCTCCCATGCCGGTGGCTCCCGCGCCGGTCCCCCCGTTCCCGGGTCTCCCCGTTCCGCTGACGGAGCACCCCGCCGGGCGGCGGCGTGCCCTGGGCGCGGCGGCACCGGCGCAGCCGGGTGGTGGTCCGGTGCCGGCGACCGGGCTCGGGCCGACGCCCGCGCCGATGCCGGGGCCCGTCCCCGCCACGATGCCCACGCCGCCGTCCTCTCCCGCTCCCGTACGGCCGATCGCCCCCGAAGGCGGCTTCGCGCTGCCCGCCGGGCCGACGCCGGCCCCGCAGGCCCCCGCCATGGCCGGCTCCGCCGCCGCTCCCGCCGAGGCGGACGCCGAAGCCTCTGGCGGGCGGCGCGGGCGCCGGGTACTGGGCGCGCCCGGCACCGGCTCCGAGGGCGCCGAAGCCGCCGCCGGGCAGCCGGACGCGGGCGCGCAGGGCCCCGTAGCCCCCGAGACGCATCCCACAGGGCGGCGGCGTGCGCTGCCCGCCACCCCGGCCTGGCCGGTTCCGGCGGCCCGTACCGCCCCCGAGGACGAGGCGGGCAGCGGGCAGCTCGCCGTACCCGGAGCCCGGCAGCCGCAGGACACCCCCGCCGAGGCCGCCGGGGCGCCGATCAGCGTCCGCGCGCTGGGCAGCCTCGGCCAGGGCGGCGGGGCCACCGACACCAACGGCTCCGGCCGGCGGCGGCGGCTCGCGGAGCCCGCGCCCG
The DNA here is from genome assembly GCF_059758875.1 of Streptomyces sp. GQ60. Taxonomy (NCBI): domain Bacteria; kingdom Bacillati; phylum Actinomycetota; class Actinomycetes; order Kitasatosporales; family Streptomycetaceae; genus Streptomyces; species Streptomyces sp. GQ60. The sequence goes on from NZ_JCAXEG010000007.1 coordinate 98,783, forward strand.
AAGGCAGGGCCTTCGCCATAGGAGCCCCCGAGGCCGGCTCCGCGGAGGGTCCCGAGCCGCTGGACGGGCCCGGTGGCGCCGTCGAGGTGGTCAACCGGCCCGTACCGCGTCCCGTGGACGACGAGCTGCCGCCCGAGCCGCTGGACAACCCGCGCCGGCTCCTGGTGTGGCCGGCTCCCGACGCGCAGACGCAGGCCGCCCTCAGCGACCGCGGCTACCGCCCGGTGATCGTGCACTCCCGCGAGGAGGTCGACGCGCAGATCGCCGCGTTCCCCGCCGCGCTGTTCGTGGACCCGCTGACCGGGCCCATCACCCGGACCGCCCTGCAGTCGCTGCGCCAGGCCGCGGTGGCCGCCGAGGTGCCCGTACTGGTGACGGCCGGGCTGGGGCACGCCACGCGTGAGGCCGCGTACGGCGCCGATCCGGCCGTGCTCCTCAAGGCGCTCGCGCCCCGCGACAGCGAGCAGCACCCCTCCCGGGTGCTGCTGATCGAGGAGCACGACGAGATCGCGACCGCGCTGACCGCGGCCCTGGAGCGGCGCGGCATGCAGGTCGCGCGGGCCGACGCCGATACGGACGCCGTGGAGCTGGCGACCCGGATGCGGCCGAACCTGGTGGTGATGGACCTGATGCAGGTGCGCCGCCGCCGGGCCGGGATCGTGGACTGGCTGCGCGCCAACGGGCAGTTGAACCGCACCCCGCTGGTCGTCTACACGGCCACCGGGATCGAGCCGGCCGAACTGCCGCGGCTGGCCTCGGGCGAGAGCGTGCTGTTCCTCGCCGAGCGGTCCACCTCGGCCGATGTGCAGGGTCGCATCGTGGACCTGCTGGCCAAGATCGGCACCAACTAGTCATTCTGGCCGCATGGCCATCATCGACACGAGCGAGCAGACCGTCCCCGCAGACAACGGGGAGGTTAGCCTGCTCATCGCGCGACAGGTTGATCCGGGCCACGAGGAGAACTTCGAAGCCTGGGCCCACGGGATCCTGGAGACGGCCTCGGCCTTCCCCGACCACCTGGGGTACGGGCTGTTCCGGCCGGCCGTCGAGGGCGGGCCCTGGTTCCTGGTGCACCGGTTCCGCAACCAGGCGGCCTTCCAGCGGTGGCAGGACTCGGCCGAGCGCGCCGCCTGGTTCTCGAACTGCCTCGGACACCACCACACCGAGATAGCCCGGCGCGAACTGCACGGCATGGAGACCTGGTTCGCGAAGCCGGGTACGGCCCGGCCCGCGCCCCCGCGGTGGAAGATGGCGATCAGCTCGGGGCTGGCCATCTTCCCGATCTCGCTCGCGGGCAACGCGCTGCTCGGGCCGTACCTGGTGAATCTGAACTTCGTGCTGCGGACGGCCGCGTTCGCCGTCGTCTTCAGCACCCTGATGACCTACGTGGCCATGCCGGCGATCAGCAAGCTGCTGCGGCCCTGGCTCACGCGCGGGCAGTAGCCCCGGTGGGGCTCAGTCGAGCTTGGTGACGTCGAGGGTGCCTTCCGCGTACTGCTTGCGGATCACCTTCTTGTCGAACTTGCCGACGCTCGTCTTCGGCACCGCCTCGACGATCGCCCAGCGCTCCGGAAGCTGCCACTTGGCGATCGACTGGCCGAGGAAGGCGCGCAGTCCCGCGTAGTCCACGGTGGCTCCCTCCTTCAGGACCACGGTGGCCAGCGGGCGCTCGTCCCACTTCTCGTCGGGGACGGCGACGACCGCCGCCTCGGCGACGTCGGGATGGGCCATCAGCGCGTTCTCCAGCTCCACGCTGGAGATCCATTCGCCGCCGGACTTGATGACGTCCTTGGCGCGGTCGGTGAGGGTGAGGTAGCCGTCGGGGCTGATCACGCCGACGTCTCCGGTCTTGAGCCAGCCGTCCGCGCCGAACTTGTCCTCGGGACGGGTCGGTTCGCCGGACACGCCGCCGTAGTAGGCGCCCGCGATCCAGCTGCCGCGGACCTCCAGCTCGCCCGCCGACTCGCCGTCCCAGGGCAGGAGGTCGCCACCGGGGCCGACCAGGCGGGCCTCGACGCCCGCCGGGAAGCGGCCCTGGGTGATGCGGTACGGCCACTCCTGCTCGGGGGTCAGCCCGGCCGGCGGGTGCGCCATGGTGCCCAGCGGCGAGGTCTCGGTCATGCCCCAGGCGTGGTTGAGGCGCACGCCGAGCTTGTCGTAGGCCTCCATCAGGGCCGGCGGACAGGCCGCGCCGCCGATCGTGACGTGCTTCATCGAGGTCAGGTCCCGCGGGTTGGCGGTGACCTCGGCGAGCAGCCCCTGCCAGAGCGTGGGGACGGCCGCCGCGTGCGTGGGCTTCTCCCGCTCGATCATGTCGGCGAGCGGGGCGGGCTGCAGGAAGCGGTCCGGCATCAGCATGCTGATGCCGGTCATGAAGGTGGCGTGCGGCAGGCCCCAGGCGTTGACGTGGAACTGCGGGACGACGACGAGGGAGGTGTCCTTGTCGGTCAGGCCCATCGACTCGGTCATGTTGACCTGCATCGAGTGCAGGTAGATCGAGCGGTGGGAGTAGACGACGCCCTTGGGGTCCCCGGTGGTGCCGGAGGTGTAGCACATGGCGGCGGCCTGGCGCTCGTCCAGCTCGGGCCAGTCGTAGGTGTCCGGGCGGCCCGCCAGGAGTTCCTCGTACTCGTGCACGCGCGCGCCGAGGCCTTCCAGCGCGGAGCGGTCGCCGATGCCCGCGACCACGACGTGCTCGATGGTCGGCAGGTGCGGCAGGAGCGGGACGAGCAGCGGCAGCAGGGTGCCGTTGACCAGGACGACCTTGTCGGCGGCGTGGTTGACGATGAAGACCAGCTGCTCGGGAGGGAGCCGCAGGTTCAGCGTGTGCAGGACGGCCCCCATGGAGGGGATCGCGAAGTACGCCTCGACGTGCTCGGCGTTGTTCCACATCAGGGTCGCGACGCGGTCGTCCTGCTGGACACCCAGTTCGTCGCGCAGGGCGTTGGCCAGGCGCGTGGCACGGGTCCCGATCTCGGCGAAGCTGCGGCGGTGCGGCTCGGCCTCTCCGGTCCAGGTCGTGACCTGGGACTTCCCGTGGATCGTCATCCCGTGCTGCAGTATGCGGGTGACGAGGAGTGGTACGTCCTGCATGGTGCTGAGCAAAGCGTCCTCCCGGTGGGCGCTGCGGCGCTGCGGCGGCTACGGATGCTGCGATTCTGCGCACGTACCGGTCGGCATGTCACTACCCAAGAGTAGAAACACGGCCGCTGTTTCACGTGAAACATCGGGCGGAGGGGCCGGACTCAGCGGACGGGTGTCAGTTCGGGGTCCTCGCGGAGCTTGACCAGCGCCCGGGAGACGGCGCTCTTGACGGTGCCCACGGAGACTCCGAGCAGCTCGGCGGTCTGGGCCTCGCTCATGTCCTCGTAGTAGCGCAGGACGACCATCGCCCGCTGCCGGTCGGGCAGCCGGGTCACCGCGCGCCACATCGCGTCGCGCAGCGCCTGTGCCTCGGCGGGGTCGGCGGCCGGCGGTTCGTCGGCCTCGGGGAGCTCGTCGCAGACGAACTCGTCGACCTTGCGCTTGCGCCACTGGCTGGTGCGGGTGTTGACCAGGGCCCGCCGGACGTAGCCGTCCAGGGCGCGGTGGTCCTCGATGCGGTCCCATGCACGTAGGTCTTGGCCAGTGCCGTCTGGAGCAGGTCCTCGGCGTCGCAGGGGTTGGCGGTGAGCGAGCGCGCGGTGCGCATCAGGACCGTGCCGCGGGTCCGGACGTACGCCGAGAACGACGGGTAGGGCGTCGGATTCGAGGCGAGCGTGCACACAGGCGTGGTCATGCCTCCACGCTAGGAGCGGCGCGGCCCCACCGGATCGGCCGCAAGTGCCGAAGCGGGATCCATCTCAGGTTGTAGGGGTGGGGCCTGCCCCACCTCCTGAAGGTGGAGGAGGTGGGCGGCCGCCCGGAGGGGTCGGCAGGCGGCGTCAGCCGTCCGCGCCCAGGATCAGGCCCGAGGTCGGGACCCCGGTACCGGCGGTGACCAGGGTGTGGGCGGCTCCGGAGACCTGGTTGACGGAGGTGCCGCGCAACTGGCGGACCGCCTCCGCAATGCCGTTCATGCCGTGCAGGTACGCCTCCCCGAGCTGGCCTCCGTGGGTGTTGAGCGGCAGCGCGTCCGCGGCCACGAAATCGGCCGCCTCCCCCGGTGCGCAGAAGCCGAACTCCTCCAGCTGCATCAGCACGAACGGCGTGAAGTGGTCGTAGAGGATGCCGACGTCGATGTCCGAGGGCCGCAGCCCACTGGTCCGCCACAGCTGGCGGGCGACCACGTCCATCTCCGGCAGCCCGGTGAGGCCGTCCCGGTAGAAGGAGGACATGGCCTCCTGGCGGCGGCCCGCGCCCTGGGCCGCCGCCGTGATCACGGCGGGCTTCTGCCGCAGGTCACGGGCCCGTTCGGCGGTGGTGACGACGATGGCCTGGCCGCCGTCCGTCTCCTGGCAGCAGTCCAGCAGCCGCAGCGGCTCGACGATCCAGCGCGAGGCGGCGTGGTCGGCGAGGGTGATGGGCTTGCCGTAGAAGTACGCGGCCGGATTGTTCGCGGCGTGCCGGCGGTCGGTGACCGCGACGTGGCCGAACGCCTCCGGGGTGAGGTTGTAGGCGTGCAGGTAGCGCTGGGCCGTCATGGCCACCCAGGAGGCCGGGGTGAGCAGCCCCCAGGGCAGCGACCAGCCGAGCGCCGCGCCCTCCGCCGAGGGCTCGCGCTGCTGGACGCCGGAGCCGAAGCGGCGGCCGGAGCGCTCGTTGAAGGCGCGGTAGCAGACCACGACCTCCGCGACACCGGTGGCGACGGCGAGGGCGGCCTGCTGGACCGTGGCGCAGGCCGCGCCGCCGCCGTAGTGGATGCGGGAGAAGAAGGAGAGGTCCCCGATGCCGGCCGCCTGGGCAACGGTGATCTCGGGGCTCGTGTCCATCGTGAAGGTGACCATGCCGTCCACGTCGGCGGGGGTGAGCCCGGCGTCGTCGAGGGCCGCGTGCACGGCTTCGACGGCCAGCTTGAGCTCACTGCGGCCGGAGTCCTTGGAGAACTCGGTCGCGCCGATGCCGGCGATGGCGGCGCGGCCGCCGAGCTGGTCACGGGTGCGGACGCTCATGCCGTGTCCTCCGGGGTGCCGAGGGTGACGGTGACGGTGCCCGTGACGTGGTGGCCGATGCCGTTCGCGCCGACCACGCGGATCTCGGCGGTGTTCCCGTCGAGGGCGGTGACGGTGCCGGTCAGCGTCATGGTATCGCCGGGGTAGTTCGGGGCACCGAGACGGATCGCGACCTTGCGCAGGACCGCGCTCGGGCCGAGGTGGTCGGTGATGTACCGGCCGACCAGACCGTTGGTCGTCAGGATGTTCATGAAGATGTCCGGGGAGCCCTTCTCCCGCGCGAGCACCGCGTCGTGGTGCACGTCCTGGTAGTCCCGGGAGGCGATCGCGCCCGCGACGATCAGGGTGCGGCTGACCGGTATCTCCAGCGGCGGCAGTGTGTCGCCGATGTTCATGCCTCGTCCCCCTCGGGCGTTTCTTCGGGCGTGTCTTCGGGCGTGTCTTCGGACAGGGCCGCTCCCAGCTCGGCCAGCAGTTCGCTGCCGCAGCCCAGGTACGCGTCGAGCTGGCGTCCCCACAGGAAGTGCCGGTGGACGGGGTGGTCGAGGTCCGCGCCCATGCCGCCGTGCAGGTGCTGGCCCGCGTGGACGACCCGTTTGCCGGCTTCCGAGGCCCACCAGGCCGCCGTCAGCACGTGCTCGCCCGCCGGGAGCCCCTCGTCGACGCGCCAGGCCGCCTCGTACGCGGTGACGCGTATCGCCTCGGTGTCCATGTGGGCGTCGGCCGCGCGCAGCATGACCCCCTGGTTGGTGGAGAGCGGCCGGCCGAACTGCTCGCGGGTGGAGGTGTACTCCACGGCGCGGGCCAGCGAGCCCGCGCAGACGCCCGCCTGGAGGCCGGCGAAGGCGGTCCGGGCGACGGCCAGAACGTCCGCGTAGGCGCCCTTCCCGCCGACCCGTTCCGCCTCGGCGTCGGTCAGGGTCAGGCTTCCGGCGGACCAGGGAGCGGTGGTCTCCACCGGCTCCGTGCGCACCCCGGGCGCGTCCGTCCGTACGAGCCACAGGGCTCCCCCCGTGTCCGGGACCAGGACGTGCGTGGCCTCGCGCAGCCAGGGCACGGCCGGGGCGCCGCCGGTGAGCCGTCCGTCCGGCGAGGCGGTGATCCGGCCGCGGCCCGGGAAGGCTCCGGTGGCGACCGCGTCGCCGGCGCCGAGCGCGGGGAGCAGCCGGGCGCGCTGCTCGTCGCTGCCGTGCCGGGTCAGGGCGAGGATCCCGTAGACGCACGTGGCGGCGTACGGGACCTGCGCGGTCGTGCGGCCCTGTTCCTCCAGCAGGAGCACCAGGCCGAGCAGGCCGACGTCCTCGACGGCGGCGGTCAGTCCGGCGGTGGTGAGGGCCTTCCACAGCTCGGCGTCGCTGCCGGTGCCGGCGGCGCCGAGGCGGTCGTGGGTGGCAAGGTCGCCGAAGATCCGGGCGGCCAGTCCGGCCGCGGCCGCCTGCTCCTCGGTGGGGTGGAAATCCATCAGGCTTCGCTCCCCCGGAAGACGGGCAGTTCCAGTTCCTCGTCCACGCGCAGGAACTCCAGCCGCACGGGCAGCCCGATGCGGACCTTGTCGTACGGGACACCCGTGATGTTGCTGACCATGCGGACCCCTTCGGCGAGTTCGACGAGAGCCACCGCGTAGGGCGGGTCGAAGGCGGGGAAGGGCGGATGGTGCATGACCACGTACGAGAACACCGTGCCGGCGCCGGACGCCTCGACCGTGTCCCAGGCCTGGCTCCCGCAGGTATTGCAGCCGGGCAGCCAGGGGAAGCGGAGCGCCGCGCAGGCGGTGCAGCGCTGGATCAGCAGTCTGTGCTCGCGGACTCCGTCCCAGAAGCCCCGGTTGTCGCGGTTGATCACGGGGCGGGGGCGCTGGGCGGGCTTGGCGGGCTTATTCGGCTCGGTGGACTTGCTCGGCTCGGTGGTGCTGTTCGGCTTGGTGGTGCTGTTCGGCTCGGTGGTGCTGTTCGGCTTGGTGGTGCTGCTCGGCTCGGCCGGCTTCTTCGCCGCCGGGACGTACTTGAGGATCCGGAAGCGGTGCGTCCCGGCGAGCTCGCCGTTCGCGCGGAGGTCCATGCGGGTGGTCACGAAGTGGCCGGTGCCCAGCTTGGTCGTCTTGCGCGGCGACACCGACTCGATGACGGCGTCGAAGGTGATCGCGTCCCCGGGGCGCAGCGGCCTCAGGTACTCCTGCTCGCAGTCGGTGGCGACGACCGAGGTGCAGCCCGCGCCGTCGAGCAGCGCGAGGAGCTCGTCGTAGGCCGAGGAGCGGTCGCCGTGTCCGGAGAGCCCGCCCATCGTCCAGGCCTGGAGCATGGTGGGCGGGGCGATGGCGTCCGGCCCGGCGTAGGCGGGGTTGGCATCGCCCATCGCCTCGCACCAGTGGCGGATCATCGGCTCGTTGACCACGTCCTTGCCCCGGCCGGCGATGGCGGCGGGCTGTCCTTCGAAGGACGCGAGCAGGGTGTGGAAGCGCGCGGCTTCCGTCTCCGCGTTCGACGCTCCGGTGGCGGGCGGGGCGGGCCTGGCGGTCATCGCTTCCTTCCCTTCATGCCGAGCCGCATCATGGCGACGATCTCCCGTTGGACCTCGCTGACGCCGCCCCCGAAGGTGTTGATCTGGGCGGCCCTGTTCATCCGCTCCAGCTCGCCGCCCGCGAAGACCGCGGGTCCCGGTCCCCGGATGAGCGCCTCCTCCCCCACCACCTCCTGGCAGATCCGGTACACCTCGACGGTGGACTCGGTGCCCAGGAACTTCACGCCGCTCGCGTCGCCCGGTGCCAGGGTTCCGGCGCCGACGTCCTGGACGAGGCGCCAGTTGAGGAGGCGTACGGCGGCGAGGCGCGCGTGGGCCTCGGCGAGCCGCGACTGCACCCACGGGCGGTCGGCCGGGCGGTCGCCGGTGACCGGGTCCGGGGTGCGGGCGTGGTCGAGCGCCCCCCGGTAGAAGTCCTCGGCCTGCATGCCGATGGCGGCGAGGGCGACGCGCTCGTGGTTGAGCTGGTTGGTGATCAGGCCCCAGCCGCCGTGCTCGGGGCCGACGAGGTTGCCGGCGGGCACGCGGATGGAGTCGTAGTACGTGGCCGTCGTGGTCAGCCCGCCGACGGTGTCGATCGGGGTCCACGAGAAGCCGGGGTCGTCGGTCGGCACCAGGATGATGGAAATGCCCTTGTGCTTGGGGGCCTGCGGATCGGTGCGGCAGGCGAGCCAGATCCAGTCGGCGTTCTGGGCGTTCGAGGTGAAGATCTTCTGGCCGTCGATCACCCAGCCCCCGTCGTCCCGGACGGCCTTGGTGCGCAGCGAGGCGAGGTCGGTGCCGGCCTCGGGCTCGGAGTAGCCGATGGCGAAGACGAGCTCGCCCTTCAGGATCCGGGGCAGGAAGTAGTCCTTCTGCTCCTGCGTCCCGTACTTCATCAGGGTCGGGCCGACGGTGTTGAGGGTGACCATGGAGACGGGGGCGCCGGCCCGGTAGGCCTCGTCGAAGAACACGAACTGCTCGTCGGGGCCTCGGCCCTGGCCTCCGTACTCGACGGGCCAGCCGAGGCCGAGGAGTCCGTCGGCGCCTATCCGGCGCAGTAGGGCGCGCTGCTCGGCGGGGCCCTCGGGCACCCCGTCCGGCAGCAGGTTTCCGAAGTACTCCCGCAGCTCTGCGCGGAGCCGCAACTGGCCTTCGGTAGGGGCGAGGTGCACGGCGCTGGCCTCCCGGCATCACATCATCAAGTGGAACTGACTGTCCGTCAGATTCCGGGTGGATGTCAAGGCCGGGGCGCTGTGACGGAGCACGGAGAACGCCCGAGGGCGCCCGCACTACCGGACCCCAGCCGGTCCGGTCGCACGGGCGCCCTCAACAGTCGGTGCGGCTCAGGCCGCGGCTACCACCAGGGGTAGAAGTTCACCGAGACGTTGGAGTTGTGCTGATCGATCGCGGTGAAGGCCGAGCCGTTGACCTGCGCGGTGTTGTTCTGGTTGGACGCGCCGGACCCGGTGGCCACCTGCTGCGAGGTGGAGGAGTTGCCGTGGTTGTTGCCACCCACGCCGCTGCCGATGATGCTGGCGACGCTCGCATTCGATCCGTCGTTCGCGAAGGAGCCGTTGTCGGCCGATGCCACCCCGCCGAAGAGGGCGACGGCGAGGGGGAGAGCGGCGACGGCGGCGATGACGCGGGCGGTACGGATGCTTGCCATGTCTTTATCCTCCAGAAAACCGAAGTGGGGTGTGCTCCAAGGCAGTTGGCCGACCGCCTCGGTCGTTCCGTGTGGTGACGACGTCGCGAGACCAGAGTTGCCCACCGAATCCCCGGCGAACCACCCCGGAGCCCTCTATTCCCCCGCAAGCATGACCAACATCGGATAAACCCCCTTCGCGCCCCCGGCGCCCCAGGTCAACGCCGTGCGACCCGCTGAAACCCCTGCCGCGCAAGGGGCGAACCGTTCCGCCAAACCGTCCGGCCCCGGACATGCCGAAAGGGCCGCGCCGTCCGGGAACCCCACCGTCTCCCGGGCCTGCGGCCCTGCGCTGCCAAGCTTCACGCCCCCTGCACGCCCCCGGCGCTCGCCGGGGCCATTCCGCTGTGCCCCGCTCCGGGGCACCTTCACGGCGCGATCCGCGGTCGCGGCCCACACACACCGACCGACCGGGCTCCAGCGCCTGCGCTGCGTTGCTCTCGCGTTCTGCTGCCTTGCTCCTGCGTTGATCCTGCGCCGATCCTGCGCGGTGCGGCCTGCTGGGGGTGTCTGGTTACCGGCACCGGTACGAGTACGGGGTGCCGTCGTGTCCTGCGTACGGGGCGCCGCGCACTGGGCCCTACACCTTGCACCTGCGCGCACTGCGTCCTGCGTCCTGCGTCCTGCGGTCGACGGGTCCTGCGGTCGACGGGTCCCGCGTCTGCGCGGTATGCGCACTCCGTGACGCGCGCTACGCGGCGAGCGCCATCTCCCGGCGGGCGGCTCCGACGCGGACCGCTGCGGTGATCGCGGCGCTACGGACGCCGTCGTCCACACCGGGCTCGGAGCCGGCGGCCAGGGCGGTGGTGGAGCGGCGGACGGACGGGGTCTTGCCGTGGGCCTCGGCGCGGATGCGCTGCTTGATGGTGGGCGGGAGCGAACCGCCGCGCATCATGGCCCGCCAGGTCCGCCGCGCCATGAAGGCCGGCCGGTTCGCAGCGACGGCCGCGGGGGCGGCGGCGGGGGAGGAGGAGAGCGGGGTGGCGGCGGCCTGGGCGGCCTTGCCACCGAAGCCGAGGGAGGCGAGGAGGGCCACGAGGGCCGCGAGGACGGTGGTCCAGATCGACGTGATGGTGCTGCGGTGAGCCATGACGGGTCCCTCGTTTCGCGATGTTCCGACGGGTGGATCTGAATACATTCGTCATGATGCGGGCGCAAGCGGAGCGCCTCCACGCCCCGCGCCGATCTTCCGACAAACACCACCCAAAGGGTCTAATCGCATAATTCCGCACCCTTTGAACCCCCACGTGAAGCCGGGACGAACCTCCGCGGCAAAGTAGCCATATCCCGATCTACAGGCGGCTGTTGACATCCACTCAGCCCGCGCAGCACGCTCCACCACGGCGCGGCGGATCTTGTTCTCATGGTCGGGGGACCAGGTTCGGCCGGCGAAGTGTCGCCGTCCATGGTCGCCACCCGCTTGCCCGCCGCATTGACGATGGAGCCGGCCCGGACGTCGGTCCGCTGGTCTTCGGCCCCGAGGAGCACTTCATCCGGGACCTCGGCTACTACGCGGCGACCACGGCACCGGCTTCGCGGGGTACGAACGCGAGATGTGCCGCTTCGCGGACGAGAACCAGAAGATCGGCCCCTCGAACACCCCTGCCGGGCAAGGAGCGGATGACGGCCAAGGCCGAACGCGGAAGGGGTGCCACCTGATCGGTGGCACCCCTTCCGGGCGGGGCCTCGGCCCTGCCTGGTGCGGTGGGTGTGGGATTTGAACCCACGGTGACTCGCGCCACGACGGTTTTCAAGACCGTTCCCTTAGGCCGCTCGGGCAACCCACCTGGCGGGTACAGAGTACCGGGCGGTGGGGGTGGGCGGCGCTGGGGATTCTCGGGGGGTCAGGCGGTCTGGGCCTTGTCGTAGGCCGCCTTCGCCTCGTTGCCGAAGTACGGGCCGTACATCCGGTTCGGCAGGAAGGTGTAGCCGAAGCTGTTCACCGAGACCTGGGTGCCCAGGCCCGTCGCCTCGTTGAAGTCCTGGAACCAGGGGCCTCCGCTGGAGCCGCCGGTCATGTTGCACGGCATGCTGTGGTCCTTGGTCAGCAGGAAGTCCTTGCCGGTGTTGCCGCTGCAGTACACGAGCTTGCTGCCGTCGTACGGGGCCGCCGCCGGGAAGCCGAAGGCGTACATCTTCTTGTTGTAGCCGCCGTTGAACACGATGCCCTGGGCTCCGACGACCTGGCTGAGGGTCCGGCCGTTCAGCGGGGCGACGACCGCCAGGCCGACGTCCATGTTCATGTCCTCGCTCGCCACCCACTGGTCCGTCGCGAAGGTCTTGGTGGCCGTCCACTGCCCGTAGGGCGCGTTCCCGTTGTCGTATCCCGGGACGAAGATCCAGTTGGTGTGCCAGGCGCCCTGGTACTTCACGCAGTGGCCGGCGGTGATCACCGTGCTGCCGTTGGCGCTGGTGACCGAGTCACCCGAACACGAGGCGCTCTTCCCGTTGAAGGTGAAGAAGACCCGGCCCGAGGTTTTGACCACCGCGCCACCGGACGCCCAGGCTCCGCCCGGCTGCGGGAAGGCCGCGGGGGAGACGGCGGACACCGCGGGGGAGGCGCTCGCGGGGGTCGGGGCGATCGTCGTGGGGCGCTCCGCGGTGGTGGGCGCCGTACGGGCGGCCGTGCCCGGGGCCGCCGTGATGTCCAGCGGGGTGGCGGCCCGCATCCGCTCGGCCGTCCAGGCGCCCGGGGCGGGGCGCTGCTCGGCGGCCGAGGGAGAGGCCGCCGTCACCGCGCCCGCGAGCAGGGATCCCGTCGCGAGGAGGACCGATATGGCTGTCCGATGGCGATTCACGCATGACTCCTTCTGCCGTGTCCGGATGAAGAGCTGTCGGTGCGGATCGGGGGCAGAGTGGCATGCCGGGAGCGAGATGTCAGGCACCAGTCGGAACGTTCGGTCGGTTCCGGCCAGGAAATGGCCAACTCCGGCTAGGTGGTGAGGAGAACACCCGCGTACGAGGCTCCGGCCACCACCACCCAGGCCGCGAGGCCCAAGAGGGCGGCCCGGCCGCCGGTACGGGACAAGGTGGGCAGGTGGACCGCGCTGCCCAGGCCGAACAGGGCGGCGGCCAGCAGCAGTTCCTGGGCGGTGTGCGCCCATTCCAGCGCTACGTCGGGCAGGACCCCGGTGGCGCGCAGTGCGGCCGCCGCGAGGAACCCCGCCACGAACAGCGGCACCGGAGCCGGCCTGCGGCCCGAGGGCGTGCGCAGCCCGCGCCTGCGGGACCGTACCGAGAAGGCCACGGCCGCGACCAGCGGGGCCAGCATCGCCACGCGCATCAGTTTGACCAGCACCGCTTCGCCGAGGGCGCCGGGGCCGGCCGTCTGGGCGGCCGCCACCACCTGGCCGACGTCGTGGACGCTCGCGCCCACCCAGCGGCCGAAGTCCGGGTCGGAGAGGCCGAGTGGGGACTGGAGGAGCGGGAGGACCGCGATGGCGAGGGTGCCGCACAGGGTGACCAGGGCCACCGAGGAGGCCACGTCCTCCTCGTCGCTGCCGGACACCTGACTGACGGCGCCGATGGCGGAGGCCCCGCAGATCGAGTACCCGGTGGCGATCAGCAGCGGCTGATCCCCGGGGAGCCCGAGCCGCCGACCGAGCCAGAGGGTGCCGAGGAAGGTCGCCGCCACCACCGCGGCCACCATCGCCACGGTGGCCCAACCCAGCCGGAGCACCTCGTCCAGACCCAGGGCCAGGCCCAGCAGGACGATGCCGATCCGCATCAGGCGCCGACCGGCCAGGGAGAGGCCCGGGCGCGCGGGGCCCCGTACGAAACCCCGCAGGCCGGGGAGGTGAGCCGCGGCGATGCCGAGCACCACCGAGATCGTCAGCATCGGCGCCCAAGGTGCCAGCCGGTGCGCCGACCAGGCCACCAGGACCCCGGCCGCCGCGAGGCCCAACCCGGGCCACGATGACGGTGTTTCACGTGAAACAACGATCGGATCCGGTGATTCCGCCCCGCGCACCGGGCGGTTCAGCAGGGCCATCAGTCGGTCGGAAGCGTGTAGACGCGGCGGACGCTGCTGCCCAGGCGCACGACGTCGGCGCCGTACACGTGCAGGGATATCGCCTTGGTGCGACAGGAGTTGCGGACCTTGTGGATGTCTCCGGGCGGGGCGAACCCGCAGACGTCACCCGGGCCGTTGACCACGTGCTCGGTGGCCACCAGCCGGGCGCCGGTAGTGGCCGTGGCGGGCGCCAGGCGGTAGCGGAGCTCGCTCTCCTCGCCCTCGTGCACCCCGGCCACGCACCACGAGACGTGGTCGTGGATCGCCGTCTCCTGGCCCGGCAGCCACACCAGGGCCACCACGGAGAAACTGCCGTCCGGTTCCGCGTGCAGGACGTGCTGCCGGTAGCGGTCGGGATGCCCTTCCCGCTGCTCGGCGGCGAGCAGACCGGCCACCCCAAGGTGCGGGGCGAGGCGTTCGCCGACCAGGTAGGCGGTCAGGTCGGGGGCCAGCCCCCGCTCCACGACGGTACGTATCTCATGGACGAGGGCGGCCATCCTCGCGGTCGTTCGGGCCGGCGTGCTGGTGGTCATATGGGGAGCGTCGAGGAGCCCACCCATCACGTCCAACGACAGTTATGAGGTGAAATCCCAAGACCGGCTTATGGGTGGGAGCGGAGCCGGATCCTCCAGTGGGCCGGTTCAGCAGCCCACGCGGTTCGAGGCCGCCTGCTTCAGGGCGTCCAGCACCACGGCCGTCGCCGGGACCCGCAGATGGTCGCGGTACACGTGCGCGGCGATGTGACGGCGGGCGGCCGGAAGCAGGGGCCGCCCGCACACCTTGCTCAGCGAGAGCGAGGGCAGCACCAGCGCGGGCATCATGGCTACGCCGAGGCCCTGTGCGACCAGGCTCTGGACCACCAGGTTGTCGTCGGTGGCGAACCGGATGTCGGGGACGAAGCCGAGTTCCGCGCATTCGTGCAGCAGGTTCGCCCGGCAGCGCGGGCAGCCGGCGATCCACCGCTCCTCCGAGAGGTCCGCGAGGTGCACGGCCCGGCGCCGGGCCAGCGCGTGCCCGGTCGGCAGCAGCACCGTCAGCTGGTCCTCCATGAGCCTGACCTCGGCGACCTCCTCCGGCACCTCTTCGTGCAGGCCGGGATAGGTGAAGGCGAGGGTGATGTCGCACTCGCCCCGCTCCAGCCGGCGCAAGGAGTCCGGGGGTTCCCCCTCCAGCAGCTCGACCTGGATGCCCGGATGCTCCTTGGCCAGGCTGCTCAGTGCTTCCGGGACCAGGGTGACGTTGGCGCTGGGGAAGCCGCACAGCCGGACGCGGCCGGTCCGCAGCCGGGCGTACGCCTTCAGCTGGGCCTCGGCTGCGGAGAGACTGCCGAGGATGGTCTCGGCGTGCCGGGACATGGACTCCCCGGCCTCGGTGAGCTGCATGCGGCGGCCGACACGCGTGAAGAGCGGGGTGCCGACGGCGCGTTCGAGCGCCTTCATCTGCTGGGTGATCGCGGGCTGTGTGTACCCGAGGGCCCTAGCGGCCGCCGAGTAGGACCCCGAGGCGACCACCTCGTGGAACGTCCGTATGTGCCGCGAATCGAACACGGTCGAAGCATAAGCGGACGTTGGGAGGGGCCGCAGGCACAATCGCGCCTACGGCCCCCCACTATCAAGCCAGTCGATCCTGCCGGCCGCCGAGCGGCCGGCCGCTACTTGTCGCCGACCCGCGAGCCGAGCGTGATGTCCACCGTGTTCGGCTTGCCGTCGCGCAGGTAGGTCAGCTTCACCGTGTCACCCGGCTTGTACGTCCAGATCTCGCTGATCAGGGTCGGGCCACTGTCGATCGGCTTGCCGCCGAGCTCGGTGATGATGTCGCCGGGCTTCAGCCCCGCCTTGCCCGCCGGCCCGTTCGGGTCGACCAGCTCGTTGGCCGAGGCCCCCGTCTCGGAGATCTTCGCGCCGTCGGTCTTGGCCGCGAGGTCGACGGAGACCGAGATCACCGGGTAGACCGGCTTGCCCGTCTTGATCAGCGATTCGGCGACGTTCTTCGCCTGGTTGACCGGAATGGCGAAGCCGAGGCCGATGGAGCCGGCCTGGCCGCCGCCGAAGCCGCCGTTGCCGGCCGACTGGATCGCGGAGTTGATGCCGATGACCGCGCCGCGGCCGTCGAGCAGCGGACCGCCGGAGTTGCCCGGGTTGATCGAGGCGTCCGTCTGGAGGGCGCTCATGTACGAGTTCTTGCCGCTGGAGCCGTCGCCCGAGGCGACCGGGCGGTTCTTGGCACTGACGATGCCGGTGGTGACCGTGTTGGACAGGCCGAAGGGGGCGCCGATCGCGATGGTCGAGTCGCCGACGGCGACCTTGTCCGAGTCTCCGAGGGGCAGCGGCTTGAGCCCGGACGGCGGGTTCTTCAGCTTGAGGACGGCGACGTCGTACCCCTGGGCCCTGCCGACCACCTCGGCCTCGTACTTCTTGCCGTCGGAGAAGGTCGCGCTGACCTTGCCGCCGTTGGCCGCGGAGGCGACCACGTGGTTGTTCGTGAGGATGTGGCCCTGCTGGTCGTAGACGAACCCGGTGCCGGTGCCGCCCTCGCCGTCGCCGGCCGAGGCCTCGATCGTGACGACGCTGGGCAGCGCCCCTGCGGCCAGACCCGCGACCGTACCCGGATCCCGCTTGAGGTCCTTGGGCGTGTTGCCGGCGCTGACCGTGGTCGAGCCGAAGCCGTTGGCGCTCCGGTCGGCGGCCCAGTAGCCGACGCCGCCGCCGACTGCGCCCGCCAGGAGCGCCGCCGTGAGCACGCCCGCGATCAGGCCGCCCTTGCCCTTCCGCTTGGGCTGCGGTGCGCCGTCGGTGGCGAGGGGCACGCCCCAGCCACCACCGCCCTGGCCGTCACCGGCCCCGTACGCGGGGGCCGCGGGCGGCGGGGGAGGCCAGCCCTCCGCACCCATCGCCTGCGGCGCGGGGGCGGGGGCGTACGCCGGGGTGACCGGCGGGACCGGGCTGTCGGCGTACACGGGAGCCGGGGCCGGGGCCGGAGGCTGGACGGCCGCAGCGGGCTGCGCCCCCGGGGCCTGGGGGAGCTGCTGGGTCGGTTCGGTGCCGGGCGCGTGCGCCGGCGGCACCTGCTGCGTCCCCGGCTCCGCGGGCGCCGGAGCGGCGTGCGCGCCCGGCGCGGCGTCGACGGGCGCGGCCACCGGGGGTGCGGGCGGAGCCGCGGGGGGCGTCGGGGCCGCGGTGCCCTCGTTCTCGGTGCTCACAGCGCTCTCTCCTCGTCACACACGGCTTCAGAAATACGGGCGATATCGGTCCGACAGAACGTTCGACGTGCCGTACAAGTTCCTGGGCAAAGCCTTTCCCATGACCCGTCAGAGCACTGTAAGCCGGACCTGTGAGTCTCCCCCATCCTTTATCTCCGACATTTCGGACGCATCCCCAGAAGCACCCGCCGGGCCCTCCCCGACATCCGGCCCCGTCTCGGTGGCACCATGAGCCGGTGACCCACGCAACGCCGCGCCCCATCCAGGTCGTCGCCCACCGCGGCGCCTCGGAGGATGCCCCCGAACACACGCTGGCCGCCTATCGCAAGGCCATCGAGGACGGGGCCGACGCCCTCGAATGCGATGTCCGGCTCACGGCCGACGGCCACCTGGTCCTGGTCCACGACCGGCGGGTGAACCGCACCTCCAACGGCCGCGGCGCCGTCTCCGCCCTGGAGCTGGCCGATCTCGCCGCCCTCGATTTCGGCTCGTGGAAGGACCGCGAGGAGTCCCCCGACTGGGACGCGGACCCCGAGCGGACCTCCGTGCTCACCCTGGAGCGGCTGCTGGAACTGGTCGCCGACGCCGGACGGCCGGTACAGCTGGCGATCGAGACGAAGCACCCGACCCGATGGGCCGGACAGGTGGAGGAGCGTCTGCTCTTCCTCCTCAAGCGCTTCGCGCTGGACGCCCCGGCCGTCGAGGGGCCGCACCCGATCCGGGTGATGAGCTTCTCCGCGCGCTCCCTGCACCGGATGCGGGCGGCGGCGCCGACGGTCCCGACCGTCTACCTGATGCAGTTCATCTCGCCCCGGATGCGGGACGGGCGGCTGCCGGCCGGGGTGCGGATCGCCGGGCCGGGGATGCGCATCGTGCGCAGCCATCCGGGCTTCATTCGCAAACTTCAGGCCGCGGGGCATTCCGTTCACGTATGGACAGTTAACGATCCGGAAGATGTTCAGCTCTGCGCTGATCTAGGTGTGGAAGCGATCATCACGAACAGGCCGCGACAAGTTTTGTCACAGCTCGGGCGCTGACGTCCCGCTTTGCGCGCCCGTCCCACGCGGCACACCCGTTACGGGGTGTGCACCGGCGCATCCACTCCGCGTTCGGTCGCCGTGAGTGCGTCAGAGGGTGCCGGTCCGGCGGTTTCCGGTCCAGGCCATTGGGGCATCCAGACCATGCGTGGGGCTAAGGAGGTTCCGGGGGTGGCGTTGATGGTGGCACAAGAAGTGCCCACGTCGTCGTGCATGGACGTGTCCCATGGTCCTGCGGGCGTGGGCGAGGCGAGGCACCGGATGCGCGAGCAGTTGCGCATCAGTGGAGTGTCCGAATCGATCGTGGACGACGCCGTACTGATCCTTTCCGAACTGCTCAGCAACGCCTGCCGGCACGGCAGACCGCTGGGCGCGCGGGAGATCGGCGACGGCGGGATACACGCGTCGTGGCGCGTCGACAAGGCGGGGCGGCTGACGGTCGAGGTCACGGACGGCGGCGGGCCCACCCGCCCCATCCCGGCCAAGCCTTCGGTCACCGCACGGGGCGGGCGGGGGCTGAACATCATCAGCGCCCTGGCCCAGGACTGGGGTGTCCGGGACGGAGCGGCGGGTGAGGTCACCGTCTGGGCGACCGTAGCCTGTGGGCCCCGGCACGAGGATTTCGCTACGCGCGTTGCGCCCCCGGCGATCGATTTCAGTACGGCCTTCGACGATCTGGATACCTGATCCGACCGGTCCTCGACCGCGGGTGGACGGATGGCGGCCGTCCGGGAGCGCACGCCGACCGTGCTCCCGGCCGCACCCCACCGGTTGTGGCGGTACGAACGGCTAGGCTCGCGCCCATACCGACGCCGTACCGCCGCAACCGGGAGACACCCACGATGGCCAAGAAGCGCCCCGCCGCGAAGTCCGCAAAGCCGCAGCTCAACAACGGGGAGATCCCGGTGGTGGGCGCTCGCGAGCCCTGCCCCTGCGGATCCGGGCGCCGCTACAAGGCCTGCCACGGCGCAGCCGCCGCGCACGCCGTCACCGAGCACGTGGCCCGGCCGTTCGAGGGCCTGCCCGGCGAGTGCGACTGGGTCGCGCTGCGCGAGCTCGTCCCCGCCGCCACCGTGCCGCTCACCCTCAAGGGCGGACTGCCCGAGGGCGTCCCCTCCGTCACGCTGGTGACCGTACTCCCGCTGGCCTCGCCGGCACTGCGCCGCGAGGACGGCTCCGTCCTGCTCGGCCTGCAGAACGACTCGACCAGCGGCGACCTCGCGCGGGACATGGCCGACACCCTGGAGCGCGCGCTCGTGGCCGAGCCCGGCACCGTCGTCGCGGCCCGCCGGGTTCCGGCCGAGGGTCCGCGACTTCAGGATCTCCTGTCCGTGGACGGCGCTTTCGAGCCGGTTGTCCACAGCGGGTTCGAATTCTGGATTCCGGAAGCGGAGAGCGCCCAGAACGCCTCCCCGGAGGTCGCCGCCTCCCTGGAGCGCGCCAACGCCGCCGCCATCCCCACCGTCAAGCTGACCGGCGTGGACGCCGCCTACTGGTGCGAGACCCCGGACAAGAACCACCTGCGCTGGGTCATGCCGCACCCCGAGGAGAAGCTGCTCGACGCGCTCGCGCGGCTCTCCGCGGCGGGCACGTCCTCGCTCGGCGAGGGCACCAAGCTGGTCGGCTCCTTCCGCGCCCACGGCCTGATGGTCCCCGTCTGGGACCTGCCGACCGGGGTCTCCGCCGAGGACGTGGAAAAGCCCGCGGCCGAGCTCGCCGAGCGGCTCGCCGCGGCCCTCGCGACGGACGCTCCGCTGACCACGGAGGAGCGCCGCGCCCGCGGCGGCCTCACCAACCGCCAGGTCACGCTCAGCTGAACGGACGGCCGGGCCCGTCCGCGGGCCGGCCACACGGAGCCGTTGGAAGGGCCTCGGGAGGGTCACACCTGACCGGTCACCGGTGACCGGTGTCACAACTCCCGCTAATCGCCTGCAAATCGGTGTCCGAATATCAGAGATCGAATTTGCGAACAGGCGATCTCTTGTTACCGTTCTTGTAGCCCGGTCGCTGGTGCATCCCCCGTCGCCAGCGACCGGGCCCTTGATTTTCCGGTGACGCTCAACCGTCGCCCGGTACCGGTGAGTTGCTCCCGGACCGCAGGAGCAGGGCTCCTTCATCATCCGGAACTGCAAATTCCGCTACGGCCGAGTAGTCCTCCGGAGCTCCGGCCGACTCCTCCCTCGGCGTTTCACACAGCCCCGGTTCGTCGCCCGCGCCGACCGCACAGCGGATCTGCACCGTGCGCCCGGCAGGGCCCATCACCGTGAGCACCGCGTCGAGCGCGCGGCCGCTGGTGTTCCGGTAGTAGCTGCGCCCCCACGTCCGCCCCTCGCCCGACAGGACGCACGTCTGCGCCTCCACCCCCTGTGGGGAGGACAGTTCGGGTCCGCAACGGGCGTCCGTGCGCGGCTGCTCGGCCGGGCCCGGCCGAGCCGGCGCCGCGGCGGGGGACGGCGTACGGGACCGGCCCGGCGCGGAACTCGCTCCCGAACCGCCCGAATCGGCCGAGCCCCCGGACTTCTCCGCGGCCGCGGAGTCCGATGACCCCGAGCCGCCCTTGGGCGGATGGCCGAGGCCGAAGGTGGAGAGCAGCCCGCCGCCCTTTCCGTCGCTCTGACCGGCGAAATCCGGCCCGGCGATCGCCCCCGCCAGCGGGAGCGACAAGATGATCAACACACCGGCGCCGATACCGATCAGGCGGAGATTCATTCGCCGAAGATAGCGATGCGGGAATGGGGCACGGAGATCCCCGCGCCCAATTCCCCTGGAAACTCGTCTTGCTGACACCCGTACGAGTGATCCGTCCGTACACGGACGTCAGTACGCGAGTCGGCTCCCGCCGCCCGACGCACCGCTGCTCGCCTCCACCAGCGCGTCCACGACCGACTCCACCTCCGGCAGCCAGACGTTCCCGGCCACCGCCGGCTCGCGCTCCCACCGCACCTGGCCGCCACCGACCGCGCTGGAGGGCGGCAGCAGCAAGTAGCCGCCGTCGCCGTGGAAACGCAGCGAGGCGGGCACGTAGTCCTTGGCGTAGAGGATCTCGCCGAGCCGCTCCAGCGAGTACGGCGCCACGAGCAGCGACCACCGCGTGGGCGTGGCCACGATCGGCCCGAGCCGCATCCCCTCGGTGTCCAGGCGTACGACGGCACGCGCGGCCGCCGCGGCGGGCAGGCTCACCGCACAGGGCGCGCTCCCGCCGGTGGCCAGCAGGATCGGGGCGCCCGCCCGGTTGGCCCACCACCAGGACACCATCCGGGGGTCGGTGGTGGCCGCGAGCAGCCCGGGATCGAAGGGGTGCGCGCCGGGGACGACGCAGTCGGGGTCGGGGCAGGCGCACCGGGCACTGTCGGCGGCGGAGCGCCCGACGCCCGGCAGCACGGGCCAGTTCCAGGTGGTGGCGCAGGTCAGCGCCGCGTCGAGGAGAGCCGGCGCATCACCCTGCGGAGGGGCGGGGCGCAGGGATTGCAAGCGATTGCGGAGCCGCTGGAGACGCCTTCCGAGGATCTCGCGCATGAGCGCTCGTTCCTTTCCGTTGAACGCCGAGGGCCAGATCACACCATGTAAGCGGTGTTTCACCACACGTACACGTTTCGCGTCACTGTCCGCCTGAAGCAGGTTCACACGGTTCGTGCAGTTTTCTTACGGGTCCATGAAACGTCCGTCGGGGGCGGTACGCGACCCGGGACCGCGCGGGGGACGGCTGTCGTCGATGGGGACGACGGGCCGTGCCCGGCGGTTCCCGGCGGGCACCGCACTGCGCCAACTCTCCCCGGGTGCAACGGATTACGTACCCGGACCGGCCGACTGACCCGCCCAGTCGACCGCAAAAACCATCCGCTTCCCACTTTTTCCGGCCAAGTTCTAGCCCTGACCGGACACTGAGTTGCCGTCCCACGGACACCAGGATTCCCACCTGGGCAATGCTGGACATCGCTCCTCGTGTGCGTGTAGATGTGGATTCATTGATAGCGGCGCAGCATGATCTGGGGGTTTGCGATGCTATATGGCGAATCGCACCAGCTGGAAAGGCGGACGCCATGAGCGCCCCGCATCTGCCGAAAGTGGCTGGAATCGATCCAGCTGCCACAGCGTCCCCGCACACTGTGGCGCCCACACCGGTGCCCACGGCCGTGTCCACCTCGACGGCCCCGCGAACGACCCACGCCCCGGCGCAGGGCCCTGCCGCGAGTTCGGTCATTCAGGACCGCCTCGCGGGCATGGTCTCCGACCTCACCACCCTCCACGAGCTCACCGAGCGGCTCGCCCGCGCCAGTGACCTCACCACCTCCCTCCAGGAGTTCCTGCGGGCCGGCGCGGCCCTCGTCGGCGCCCGTCGCGGCCTGATCGTCCTGGAGCCCTCCGACGGGCTCGGCCCCACCACCACGATCGGCCTCGGGCTCGGCCACGCCGACCTCGGCCACATCGAGACGGTGCCGCGCAGCGCCACCTCGTACGGCCGCATCCTCGACGGCCTCCCCGACGCCCACGGCGGCTCGGAGGTCCTGCCGGAGCCCGGCACCACCCCCGGCAGCGGTGCCGGCGGGTACGCCACCCCCGTCGACCCCCGCCACCGCGAGGTCGCCGCCCGCCTCGGCTACGCGGCCAGCTACGCGCTGCCGCTGACCGCCGAAGCCACCGGCCGGCTCGGCGCGGCCGTCTGGCTCTACGACGAACAGGCCGAGCCCAGCGACCGCCAGCGCGACCTGGTCGGGCTGTACGTCCGGCACGCCGCCGAGCACCTGGCCCGGATGCTGGAGGTGGAGCGCGCCCGCTCCAGCCTGGCCACCGTCGCCGAGGAACTCCTGCCCAGCCGACTCCCCCGGATCTCCGGGGTCCAGCTCGCCGCCCGGCACCACACCGGACCGCACGGCGGAGGCGACTGGTACGACGCGCTGCCGCTGCCTGAGGGAGCCCTCGGCCTGGCCGTCGGCTCCGTCACCGGCTCGGGCCCGAGCGCCGTCGCCGCGATGGGGCGGCTGCGCGCCTCGCTGCGGGCGTACGCCGTCATGGAGGGCGAGGACCCCGTCGCCGTCCTCTCCGACCTGGAGCTGTTGCTGCGCCTGACCGAGCCCGCGCGCTCGGCGACCGCGCTCTTCGCCTACTGCGAGCCCGCCGGGAGCCAGGCGGGCGGCCCGACCGGCGGCCGGGGGCGGAAGATCATCCTGGCCGGGGCCGGGCACACCCCGCCGCTGCTGATCGGCGAACGGCGCACCGAGTACGTGGAGACCACCCTCTCCGCGCCGCTCGGAATGCTGTCCTGCTGGGAGGCTCCGAGCGTGGAGATCGAGCCCGCACCCGGAGAAACGGTGCTGCTGTACACCGACGGGCTGCTCCGGCGCACCGGGGACCCGATGGACCGGGCGTACGCGCGGCTGCACGCCGCCGCCGCGGGGATCCCCCGTAGCGCCCGCGAGGACCCCGCCGCCATCTGCGACCACATCCTGCGGACGGTGCTGCCGGACGGCGAAGGGGACGGCCCGGCCGCCCCGGCGGACGCCTCCGAGGACATCGTGCTGCTCGCGGCGCGGTTCGAGTGACGAAGGGCGACGAGGAGCTGTGGTGCGGGGCGTGTGACCTGGTTTGGCGGATTTGTCACACGCCCCGTCGGGGAGCGTCCGCTCACACATACGATGGATGAGGTCCATACCCGGTCCGTGTCCGTCGTACTGAGGAGAAGACGTGGCTGACGAGCTCACCCCGGAGACCCCGGAAGAAGAGCAGCCCAAGAAGAAGCACAAGCAGCGCAAGAACGGGCTGTACCCGGGTGTCAGCGAGGAGCTCGCCGCGAGCATGCGCACGGGCTGGGCGGACACCGAGCTGCGCGGGCTGGAGCCGATCGCCCAGGCCGCGCACACCGCCGCGCGCCGCTCCGCGCTGTCCCGGCGCTTCCCCGGAGAGCGCCTCGTCATCCCCGCCGGCCGGCTGAAGACGCGCTCGAACGACACCGAGTACCCCTTCCGCGCCTCGACCGAGTACGCGTACCTCACCGGTGACCAGACCGAGAACGGCGTCCTGGTCCTGGAACCCGCGGGGGAGACCGGCCACCACGCCGCCGTCTACCTGCTGCCCCGCTCCGACCGCGAGAACGGAGAGTTCTGGCTCTCCGGCAGCGGCGAGCTGTGGGTCGGCCGCCGCCACTCCCTCACGGAGGCCGAGCAGCTCCTGGGCATCCCGGCCAAGGACGTGCGCAAGCTTCCCGAGGAGCTGGCCGAGGCCGAGGGCCCGGTCCGTTCCGTGCGCGGTCACGACGCCGTCATCGAGACGGCCCTGACCGACAAGGTCACCAAGGAACGCGACGAGGAGCTGCGCGTCTACCTCTCCGAGGCCCGCGCCGTGAAGGACGCGTTCGAGATCGGCGAGCTGCAGAAGGCCGTCGACTCCACCGTCCGCGGCTTCGAGGACGTCGTGAAGGTGCTCGACAAGGCCGAGGCCACCTCCGAGCGCTACATCGAGGGCACCTTCTTCCTGCGCGCCCGTGTCGAGGGCAACGACGTCGGCTACGGCTCCATCTGCGCCGCCGGCCCGCACGCCTGCACCCTGCACTGGGTCCGCAACGACGGCGACGTCCGCTCCGGCGACCTGCTGCTGCTCGACGCCGGTGTGGAGACCCACTCCCTCTACACCGCCGACGTCACGCGGACGCTGCCGATCAGCGGCACGTACACCGACATCCAGCGCAAGATCTACGACGCGGTGTACGAGTCCCAGGAAGCCGGTATCGCCGCCGTCAAGCCGGGCGCGAAGTTCCGCGACTTCCACGACGCCTCGCAGCACGTGCTCGCCGAGAAGCTCGTCGAGTGGGGCCTGCTGGAGGGACCGGTCGAGCGTGTCCTGGAGCTCGGTCTGCAGCGCCGCTGGACCCTGCACGGCACCGGTCACATGCTGGGCATGGACGTCCACGACTGCGCCGCCGCGCGCACCGAGGCGTACGTCGACGGCACGCTGGAGCCGGGAATGTGCCTCACCGTCGAGCCCGGCCTGTACTTCCAGGCCGACGACCTGACGGTGCCGGAGGAGTACCGCGGCATCGGCGTCCGGATCGAGGACGACATCCTCGTCACCGAGGACGGCAACCGGAACCTGTCGGACGGGCTGCCCCGCACCTCGGACGACGTCGAGGCCTGGATGGCACGGCTCAAGGGCTGACGCCACCGCTCGTACGCGCCGATGGGCGGGACCCTCCACGGGTTCCGCCCATCGGCGCGTCTACGACACCTTCAGCAGTGAGTCGTCCCGCCACTTCAGCATCTTGTCGAAGCTGACCACGGCGCCCCGGCCCGGCCGGTTGCGGAAGCGGACGTGGTCGGCGAGTTCCTCGATCAGGTGCAGGCCCCGGCCGTGCTCCGCCATGGACGGTCTGCGGCGGGCCACCGTCGCGGGTGGAAACCCCGGGCCCGAGTCGCTCACCTCGATGCGGCAGCGGTCCCCGTCCAGATAGGCCGTGACGTGGTACGCCCCGGTCCCGTCCGGGGATCCGCCGCCCGAGGACGCGTCGTCCAGGTACCCGGAGCGCGGGACGGCTTCGCGGCCGCCGTGCTCCACCGCGTTCGCGCACGCCTCGCTCAGCGCCACCGACAGGTCGAAGGAGATGTCCGGGTCCACCCCCGCGGTCTCCATCGTCCCCAACAGCAGTCGCCTCGCGAGGGGCACACTCGCTGCTTCGCGCCTCAAGTGGAGAGACCACCAGATGCTCATACGGTTACCTATTGCCGCCCGGGGCCGGGGCTAAGCCCCCGGGGACCGGCAGAGCCCTCGTTCAGCCGATGCGGCGCTCCCGGGCGGCGGTGTATGCGGCGGTGGACGCCGGGGGCCGACTTGGCGAAGTGCGCGGGAACGTGAACGATCTGTCGCACCTGCCGCATGAGGGCCCTGCGGCCAGTGCGATGATGGCCCGGCCATGACTGCCCCCCACGCGACGCAGGCCGGACCCGGCCTCAGGCTGATCCGGGCCGCGGTTTTCACCGCGGTCTGTGTCCTGCTGTCCGCGGCCGGGCACGCACTGGTCTCCTGCGCGACGGTGCCCTGGTGGTCCCTCTGCGCCGGCTTCCTCGCCGTCTTCGCGGTGGCGGCCCCGCTCGCGGGACGCCGCCGCTCGCTGCCCGGCCTCGCCGCCGCGCTGGGGGGCGGACAGCTCGCGCTGCACACGGTGTTCGGCCTCGGCCAGCACAACGCCTCCGCGGCCGGCGGCACCTCTACGGAGTCCTCGCTCGCGGCGCTGGCCGCCCAACTGGTGTGCGGGGGCAACTCCGTCCCGATCCACCCGTCGGATGCCCGGCGGATCCTGGAGAGCGCCGGGCTGGACCCGGACGCCCTGGCCGCACAGGCCGAGGCGCAGGGGCACGTGGCCCACACCCACCTGGGGCAGGGCCTCGTAGAACCGGCCACCGGACTGGTCGGGCTGCTCAGCCCGGCCATGCTGATCGGGCACCTGCTGGCCGCGCTCGCCGCGGGCTGGCTGCTCGGGCGCGGCGACGCCGCGCTGTTCCGCCTCCTCGAACTGTCCCGCCTCTCGGCCGAAGCCGGACCGGTACGCCCGCTGCGTGCCGCACTGGCCTACGTACGAGCCCTCGGCGCGGGCCTTCCGGGACGGCCCGCCCGTACCCCGCGGGCAGCGGCCACGGCAACCGGACCCGCGCTCTCCACGGGCCGGAACGCCCTCCAGCACACGGTGATCAGGCGCGGGCCGCCCCCGGCATGCGCCCTCGCAGCCTGAAGCGGCACCCCTCCTCCCGGGACTCACGACCGGAGCACCGGTGCCGCGAACTCCGCGCGCGCCGTGCGCGGAGCCACCGTCACCCCAGCTTCCGTGGAGTGTTTCTGCCATGAAGACCTCTCGCGTCTCCTTCGCCGCCGCCCTCGCCGCCGGTTCCGTCCTCCTCCTCTCCGGTACCGCCTCCGCCCACGTCGGCGTGCAGCCCGTCGGGGAGGCCGCCAAGGGCGGCTACGCGACGCTCAACTTCAAGGTCCCCAACGAGCGCGACAACGCCGCGACCACGCAGCTCGAGGTCAACTTCCCGGTCGGCCAGCCGCTCACGTCCGTCATGCCGCAGGACATCCCCGGCTGGACGTCCAGCGTCGAGAAGACCAAGCTCGACAAGCCGCTCACCGTGCACGGCAAGCAGGTCAACGAGGTCGTCACCAAGGTGACCTGGTCCGGCGGCCGGATCGAGGCCGGCAAGTTCCAGCAGTTCCCGGTCTCCGTCGGCAAGCTGCCCGACAACGCCGACCAGATGGTCTTCAAGTCGATCCAGACCTACGACAACGGCGAGGTCGTCCGCTGGATCGAGGAGCCCAAGGAGGGCGCCGCCGAACCGCAGGCCCCGGCGCCCGTTCTGAAGCTGACCGCCGCCGGCGCCGACCACCACGACGCTGCCAAGAAGCCGGCGGACGAGGCGAAGAACTCCGACGCCGACCACAAGGACGGCCACGACGAGGCGGCCGCCAAGAGCGGCTCCGACACCACCGCCCGTGCCCTCGGCATCGCCGGCATCGTCATCGGACTCGGCGGTGTGGCCTTCGGCGTCGCCTCGCGCCGCCGCACCTCCTGAACCGCCTGACCTCCTGATCCTCCTGACCCGTTGACCTGTTGATCCCGCGCAGCCGGCCCGGTCGACCGGGCCGGCCGGGCTCGCGGATCCACCCGTAGCACCCCCGAATCTCAGGGACTTTCCCCATGCACACCACACGTGTGACGCTCGCCGCCCTCATGGCCGCGGCCGCCCTCACCCTCACCGCCTGCGGTGGTGAACCGGCCAAGAACGGCCAGGTCACCCAGATCAGCGAGAGCCAGGCGAAAGCCGGCTCGGCCACGGTGCTCGACCGCCCCTTCGACAAGCCGGACGTCGTCCTCACGGACACCACCGGCAAGCCGTGGAACCTGCGCGAGCAGACCAAGGGCAAGCCGACGCTCATCTACTTCGGCTACACCCACTGCCCCGACGTGTGCCCCCTGACGATGAGCAACATCGCCGTCGCCAAAAAGGCACTTCCCAAGGCCGACCAGGACAAGCTCCAGGTCGTCTTCATCACCACCGACCCGGAACGGGACACTCCCGAGTCCCTCGGCCCGTGGCTGAAGAGCCTGGACCCGGCATTCACCGGGCTGACCGGTGACTTCGCCACCATCCAGGCCGCCGCACGCACGCTCGGCATCGGTATCGAGGCCGCCACCAAGGACGCCGCCGGCAACGTCGTCTCCATGCATGGCGCCCAGGTCATCGTCTTCTCGCCCAAGACCGACGAGGGATACCTCCTCTACGGCGAGAACACCAGCGTCGATGACTACACCAAGGACCTGCCGAAGATCGTCAAGGGAGAGAACCCGTGAACGCCCGCACCACCCGCACCCTCGCCGCCGCCCTCTCCCTGACGGCCGCGCTCGCCATATCCGGCTGCTCCTCGGACTCCGGGTCCGCTACCGGTGACGCGCCGAAGCTGACGGTCAGCGGCGGCTACATGCCGGAACCCGTGAACGACAAGATGGCCGGCGCGTTCATGGTCATCAAGAACGGCTCCAAGACGGCCGACAAGCTGACCAGCGCCACGAGCACGCTC
This sequence comes from Streptomyces sp. GQ60, assembly GCF_059758875.1. Taxonomy (NCBI): domain Bacteria; kingdom Bacillati; phylum Actinomycetota; class Actinomycetes; order Kitasatosporales; family Streptomycetaceae; genus Streptomyces; species Streptomyces sp. GQ60. The sequence continues at coordinate 126,882 of NZ_JCAXEG010000007.1, forward strand.
TCCGACGACCTGCAGATCCACGAGACCAAGGATCAGAAGATGCAGCAGGTGCAGTCCATGGACGTGCCCGCGAACGGCGAGCTGAAGCTGGAGCGCGGCGGCAACCACGTCATGTTCATGGGGCTCAAGAACACCCCCAAGGTCGGCGACAAGGTCACCATCGAACTGCGCTTCGAAAAGTCCGGCCCGGTCAAGGTCGATCTGGACGTCAAGGAGCGGACGTACAAGGCTCCGACGTCCACCAACGGCACCGCCCACTGACGGACCGAGGAACTGACACGCCATGACGGCCACCGCCCCGACCCCATCTGCGGCCCGCGTCCGCGCCACGGCTCTCCTGCCGCGGCTCACGCTGGTCCTCGCCGCTCTGCTGGCAGCCTTCTTCGCCGCTGCCGCGCCGGCCTCGGCACACGCCGCGCTGACCGCGAGCGACCCCGCGGACGGGGCGGTGGTCGCCACGGCGCCCGCCCAGATCAACCTCTCCTTCTCGGAGGGGGTCGCCATGAACGGCGACTCCATCAGGGTCCTGGATCCCCAGGGCAAGCGCGTCGACACCGGGGAACTGCGCGACCTCTGCAGCGGGAGCATCATCCGCTACGGCACCGCCCTGCGTCCGGGGCTGCCCGACGGCACCTACACGGTCGCCTGGCAGGCCATATCCGCGGACAGCCACCCCATCGCCGGCGCCTTCACCTTCTCCATCGGAGCCCCCTCCGAGACCACCGTCTCACTGCCCTCGCGGACGGCAGGCGACGGGCCCGTCGCCGTCGCCTACGGCATCGCGCGCTACGTGGCCTACGCCGGGTTCGCGGTGCTCGTCGGCGCCGCCGCCTTCATCCTGCTGTGCTGGCGCCGGGGCGCCGCGCAGCGGCCGATGCAGAAGCTGGTCGTACGGGCCTGGGTCGCGCTCACCGTGGCCACCCTCGTGATGCTGCTCCTCCGCAACCCGTACACCGGTTCGGGGAACTTCGCCGAAGCCTTCGACCTGGCCGGTCTGAAGACCGTCCTGGAGACCAAGTCCGGGGCCTCGCTCGTCTCGCGGCTGCTCCTCCTCGGCGCGGCCGCACTGTTCATCACCGTCCTGTTCGGCTCCTACGCCCGGCGCCACGCGTCGGACGGCTCGAACGCCCCGGACGGCTCGAACGCCCCGGACGGCTCGAACGCCCCGGACGGCTCGGACGCCCCGGACGGCTCGGACGCCCCGGACGGCTCGGACGCGTCCGAGACCTCCGAGGAGCGCGCCAAGCAGGAGAGCGACCTCGTCTTCGGGCTCGGCATCGGCGGGACCGTCGTCGCCGGCGGGATCGCCGCCACCTGGGCGCTGTCCGAGCACGCCTCCACCGGTATCCAGCCCGCCCTCGCCATGCCCGTCGACATCCTGCACCTGCTGGCCGTGGCCACGTGGCTCGGCGGGCTCACCGCACTGCTCGTCGCGCTCCACAAGGTCCCCGGGATCGAGCGCACGGCCATCCAGCGCTTCTCCACGGTCGCCTTCACCAGCGTGCTCGTCCTGGCCTGCACCGGCCTCTACCAGGCATGGCGCCAGGTGGGTAGTTGGTCCGCGCTGACCGGGACCGATTACGGTCGGCTGCTGTGCGTCAAGATCAGCCTCGTCTCCATCATCGTCGCCATCGCCTACACCTCCCGGAAGTGGACTTCGCGACTGGCCGGCGGCCGGAGCGAGGTCGGGGGCCAGAGCGAGGCCGACGGCAAGGCCGAAGGGGAAGGGGAGCGCGTCTCCGGTGTTTCACGTGAAACATCGCCCGTGACCGTCGCCCCGGCCGACGCCGCCGTCCCCGACACCGCCGTCCCCGACACCAGCGCCGCCTCCGACCCCGAGCGCGCGGCGCAGCTCGCCCGCCAGAGTGCCGCCCGGCGCACCGCGCGGGAGAAGCAGGTGCGCGACGCCGACCCCGACCGCACCGGTCTGCGCCGGTCCGTCCTCGCCGAGGCGGGGGTCGCCGTGGTCCTGCTGGCCGTCACCACCATCCTCACCAGTACCGAGCCCGGCCGCGCCGCGGAGCTGGAGACCGGCCGCGGCTCCACCGCCACCGCCGTTCCGGACCGCGCGGTCAAGGTGACGCTGCCCTTCGACACCGGCGGTCAGAACGGCAAGGGCTCGGTCCGACTCGAGCTCAACCCGGGCCGCGTCGGCGCGAACACGCTCCACGTGTGGGCGGAGACCCCCGACGGCAAGCCGTTCGACCTGCCCGAACTCAAGGTGTCGTTCACCTTGGAGGCCAAGGAGATCGGCCCGCTCCCGGTCCTCCCCGAGCGCCCCGCTCCCGGGCACTGGACCGCATCGGGCGTGCAGCTGCCGCTGCCGGGCGACTGGCGGATCGACCTGACCATCCGCACCTCCGACATCGACCAGACGACCGTCCAGAAGAACGTGAAGATCGGCTGACCAGCGTGCCCCAGAACAACGAACCCACCGAGAGCACCGAGAGCACCGAGAGCACCCCGGAACTCCCCGGTATCGAGATCTCCCGGCGCCGCCTGCTGGGCACGGTCGGCGCCGCGGGCGCGGCCGGGCTCGCGCTCGGCGCCGCCGGGGGGGCCCTCGTCCAGTCCGAGGTGTCCGGGTCCGGGACGGCGGGCTCCGGCGGGGCGCCCGGCAGCCTCGGCGCCACCCGGGTCGCCTTCCACGGGGATCACCAGGCCGGCATCACCACGCCCCTCCAGGCCAAGGGGCACGTCCTCGCCTTCGACCTGGTGCCCGGTGCCGGGCGTACGGAGGCAGCCGCCCTGATGCGGCGCTGGTCGGACACCGCGCTGCGGCTGACGGCGGGCGAACCCGCGGCGGTCGCCGACACCGGCATCGCCCTCGGCTCCGGTCCCTCCTCCCTCACCGTGACCTTCGGCTTCGGCCACTCCTTCTTCGAGCGCACCGGCCTCACCGCCCGCCGCCCCGCCGCCCTCGACCCGCTGCCGGACTTCTCCGCCGACCGGCTCGACCCCCAGCGCAGCAACGGTGACCTGTGGGTCCAGATCGGTTCCGACGACGCGCTGGTCGCGTTCCACGCGCTGCGCGCGCTGCAGAAGGACGCCGGAGAAGCCGCCCGGCCGCGTTGGCAGATGAACGGCTTCAACCGCTCACCCGGTGCCACCGCCTCCCCGATGACCGCCCGCAACCTCATGGGCCAGGTCGACGGAACCAACAATCCGAAGCCCACCGAAGCCGACTTCGACCAGCGGATCTTCGTCCAGGGCACGGTGCCGCCCGAGCACGCCTGGATGGTCGGGGGCTCGTACGCCGTCGTACGCCGCATCCGCATGCTCCTCGACCAGTGGGACCGGCAGCCGCTCGCCCAGCAGGAGCAGGTCATCGGGCGTACCAAGGCCACCGGCGCACCGCTGACCGGCGGCGGCGAGACCACCGCCATGGCCCTCGACAAGACCGGCGCCGACGGGAAGCCGGTCATCCCCTCCAACGCGCACGCCCGGATCTCCGCACCCGCGCAGAACGGCGGGGCGGCCATGCTCCGGCGTCCCTTCTCCTTCCACGACGGGATCGCCGCCGACGGAACACCGGACGCGGGGCTGCTCTTCATCTGCTGGCAGGCCGACCCGTCCCGCGGTTTCGTCCCGGTCCAGCGCAAGCTCGACCGTGGCGACGCCCTGTCCGAATTCATCCGGCACGAGTCGAGCGGCCTGTACGCGGTGCCGCCCGGCGCGCGCGCCGGGGAGTACGTGGGTCAGCGGCTGCTCGAAGGGTGAACAGGCCAGGTGGCGTCCGGGCCCCGGCATTAGGCTGATCGCATGTCGGCCACCCGCTTCACCTATCTCGGTCCCGAAGGCACGTTCACCGAAGCCGCCCTTCGCACCCTCCCCGAAGCCGCGACCCGGGAGCTGGTCCCGATGGTTTCCGTCCCGGCCGCCCTGGACGCCGTGCGCAACGGCGAGGCCGCGGCGGCCCTGGTCCCGATCGAGAACTCGGTGGAGGGCGGGGTCACCTCGACCCTGGACGAGCTGGCTTCCGGCGTACCGCTGATGATCTACCGCGAGGTGCTCCTCCCCATCGCGTTCGCGCTGCTGGTGCGGCCCGGGACCAAGCTGTCGGACGTCAAGACCGTCACCGGGCACCCGGTCGCCCAGCCCCAGGTGCGCAACTGGCTGCGGTCGAACCTGCCCGACGCCCTGTGGGAGTCGGCGGCGTCCAATGCCGACGGTGCCCGGCTGGTCCAGGAGGGCCGCTTCGACGCCGCCTTCGCGGGCGAGTTCGCGGCCGCCACCTACGGGCTGGTCCCGCTGGTCACCGAAATCCACGACGCGCAGAACGCGGAGACCCGCTTCGTCCTCGTCGGGCGTCCGGCCCGGCCGGCCGCACCGACCGGTGCCGACAAGACCTCCGTCGTGCTGTGGATGGGCGACGACCGCCCCGGTGCGCTGCTGGAGCTGCTCCAGGAGTTCGCCGTCCGCGGGGTGAACCTGATGCTGATCCAGTCCCGGCCGACGGGCGCGGGGATCGGCAACTACTGCTTCGCCGTCGATGCCGAGGGGCACATCTCCGACCGCCGGGTCGGCGAGGCCCTCATGGGTCTCAAGCGCACCTGCCCCCAGATCCGCTTCCTCGGCTCCTACCCGCGGGCCGGTGTCGCTCAGGGTGACGTCCTGGGCCCCCGGGCGGGGACCTCCGACGGCGACTTCACGGCGGCCTCCGACTGGCTGACGCGCTGCCTCGACGGGCGTCCCTAACTCTCCGTCCACTGTCCACAGAGTTATCCACAGGCGTGACTGCGGACCTGGGGACAAGTCGACAGAGCGGCACGACAAGGTCGACAAATCGGTCGGGTGGCACAGGTTTCGCGCTGACGAGCGGGAGGTGAACGGCGTCACCGCCGTACCGCCGATCAACTCTTTGGGGCGAGTCATTCCCACCCGAATGAGTGTGTGAGGGCGGTTTGAACCCCGATTGAGCCCGCTCGCTCCACACGCGGGATTGATCTATTCCTGTGTCCACAGATCCGGCGCACAGCCTGTGGATAAGCCGGTCGCCTGGGGAATTCCTGTGGACAAGGAAGGCCTTCCCGTCCTGCTCAGGGGGTGCCCGGCCATCGCCGTTGTGTCCCTTTTCAGGGAATGGGGCCGGTTTTATCGCCCGTCACGGAAGGGTCGGTTCCAGCCCCCTGCCGAAAGTTTTCCATTCGCGGCAATTGAGACAAAGCGACACGCAGCGTGATATCGGTGCGATCCCCGGAAGCCCGGCCCGGTAGCCTGGAGGAGTGATTGACCTCCGGCTGCTCCGTGAAGACCCTGACCGTGTCCGCGCCTCGCAGCGCGCCCGTGGAGAGGACGTCGCCCTCGTCGACGCACTGCTCTCCGCCGACGAGCGCCGCAGGTCCTCCGGCATGCGATTCGATGAACTCCGCAACGAGCAAAGGTCGCTCGGCAAGCTCATCCCCAAGGCCTCTCCGGAGGAGCGGGCCGAGCTGCTGAAGAAGGCCGACCTCCTCAAGCAGGACGTCAAGGCAGCCGAGGCCGAGCAGAACGAGGCGGACGAAGCCGCCAAGCAGCTGCTCCTGCGGCTCGGCAACATCGTCCACACGGACGTGCCCGTCGGCGGCGAGGAGGACTTCGTCGTCCTCGAGACCCACGGCACCATCCGGGACTTCGGAGCCGAGGGCTTCGAGCCAAAGGACCACCTGGAACTCGGCGAGTCCCTGGGCGCCATCGACGTCGAGCGCGGCGCCAAGGTTTCCGGCTCGCGCTTCTACTACCTCACGGGTATCGGCGCCCTGCTGGAACTCGCGCTCGTCAACGCGGCCATCGCCCAGGCGACCGAGGCCGGCTTCACCCCGATGCTCACCCCGGCGCTGGTCCGCCCGCGCGCCATGGAGGGCACCGGCTTCCTCGGCCAGGCCGCGGAGAACGTGTACCACCTGGAGAACGACGACCTTTACCTGGTCGGCACCTCCGAGGTCCCGCTCGCCGCGTACCACATGGACGAGATCATCGACGCGGACAAGCTGCCGCTGCGTTACGCCGGCTTCTCCCCGTGCTTCCGCCGCGAGGCCGGCACGTACGGCAAGGACACCCGCGGGATCTTCCGCGTCCACCAGTTCGACAAGGTCGAGATGTTCTCGTACGTCGCGCCGGAGGAGGCCGAGGCGGAGCACCAGCGGCTCCTGGACTGGGAGAAGCAGTGGCTGACCAGCCTGGAGCTGCCCTTCCAGGTGATCGACGTCGCCACCGGCGACCTGGGCTCCTCCGCCTCGCGCAAGTTCGACTGCGAGGCGTGGATCCCCACCCAGGGCAAGTACCGCGAGCTGACCTCCGCCTCGAACTGTGACGGCTTCCAGGCCCGCCGCCTGTCGATCCGGTACCGCGACGGCAAGAAGACCGCGCCGCTGTCCACCCTGAACGGAACGCTCTGCGCCGTCCCGCGCACGATCGTCGCGATCCTGGAGAACCACCAGCAGGCCGACGGCACGGTCCGGGTTCCCCCGGTGCTCCGGCCCTACCTGGGTGGCCGGGAAATCCTGGAGCCGATCACCAAGTGAGCCCGGCCCCGTTCCCGTACAAGCTCGTCGCGACCGATCTCGACGGGACGCTGCTGCGCGGCGACGACACCGTCTCGGAACGCACCCGTGAGGCGCTCCTCGCGGCCACCGCGGCGGGCGCAGCACACATCATCGTCACCGGCCGCGCCGTGCCGTGGACCCGCCACGTCCTCGACGACCTCGGCTACAAGGGCATCGCGGTCTGCGGACAGGGCGCGCAGGTCTACGACGCGGGCGCGCACCGGCTGCTGACCTCGGTGACGCTCGATCGGAAGCTGGCCGCGCTGGCTCTGGAGAAGATCGAGGCCGAGGTGGGTCCGCTGGCGCTCGCCGCCAGCCGGGACGGAGTCGAGGGCGAGGTGCTGTTCGGCCCCGGCTACCAGGTCCAGGAAGGCCTTCCGGCGCTCTACCTGGAGGACACCTCCGAGGTGTGGTCGGCCCCGCTGAACAAGCTGTACATCCAGCACCCCGAGCTGGACGAGGACGCCCTCGTCCAGGTGGCCCGGGCGACCGTGGGCAGCCTGGTCGGCATCGTCATGGCCGGTCCGGGTGTCGTGGAGATCCTGCCGCTGGGCCTGAGCAAGGCCACGGGCCTCTCGCTGGCCGCGCGCCGGCTGGGGGTGAAGGCGGCCGACACGATCGCCTTCGGCGACATGCCCAACGACATCCCGATGTTCGGCTGGGCCGCGCACGGAGTGGCGATGGCCAACGCGCACGCGGAGCTCAAGGCGGTTGCGGACGAGGTCACCACCTCCAACGAGGAGGACGGCATCGCCGTGGTCCTGGAGCGTCTGCTGGGCGCCGCGTAACCGGGCGGAGGACGAACGGAAGGTCCGGAACGGCCCGCGCCGCGAGGCGCGCTCGAAGTGGCTGTTCCGGACCTTCTTGTTTCTCCCCGCACCGCTCACTCTGCCCCCGCCGCACGCCTCGTACCAGTGAATTTCCGTGCGTCAGCCGTGCGTCCGGCTCGGTTTCGGGTGCGGGTCAGCGGCCAGGCGAGGAGGCCGACGGCTAGTGCAATGGCGTGGCCGAAGTCGGTGAACGTGCCGTCGGTGACGAGCGGGAGTCCGAAGAAGGCCACGGAACCCGCGAGGTAGAGCCAGCGCCAGGGGCCGGGCAGGCGGTACGTCAGCACCCCTACGGCGGTCGCGAGTCCGTAGCTGACGCCGATGTCGACGACGTGGACCATGCTGCGCGGGGCGCGGTTGTCCTGGATGGCCATCAGGACCAGCTTCTGGCTGATCAGCGTGGCCGTGATGTGTCCGGTCGCGATGATGACGAGCCAGCGCAGGGTGCCGAGCCAGCGCTCGACATTGGCCTGGAAGATCTCGAAGAGGACGACGTAGAGCGGGAGCGAGGCCGGATCCGCGATCCAGAACGCGCTGCTGATCAGCGCACGTATGGGGTGCCGGGCGAGCTCGTGGATATTGCTGCTGTTGCGGTGGAGCAGGACGTGTTCGAGATGGTCGGGCACGATCACGACCACGATGCTGGTGACCACGATGATCAGCAGCCAGATGTGGGTGCCGGGCGCGGAGCGTATCCAGGACCGCACAGGCCTGGAGGGCTCCGGCTCGGTGTACTCGATCATGCACCGATGATCCCGCGCAAAGCTGTGCCCCGCCCTGCCGGTGGGCCGGGCGGGGCACTGTTTCACGTGAAACATCCGGTGTGGACGTCCTACTCCTCGCCCGCCAGGGTCAGGCGGCGGAGCTTCTGTCCGGCGTAGAAGGTGGCGCCGACGGTGACCGCGACGAGCAGGATCACCGCGGTGGGCAGCCCGACGGTGGCGTCCACGTACCCCTCGCCCGCGACCTTCTGGGCGAGGGCCAGCGACCACTGCTGGACGCTGAGGGTCTTGGCTCCGTCGACGAGGCTGCCGAAGAGCGACTCCCAGATCAGGGCGTAGACCAGGCCGAAGACGACCGCGTGCCGGCTGACGGTGCCCAGCAGCAGGAACAGCGCGCTGTAGGCGATCGAGGCCACGAGGGCGGCGACGGTGTAGGCCACGGCGATCTGCTGGCCGTTGCCGTTGAGGATGAAGCCGGCGATCAGGGTGGGGATCGCGGAGAAGACCATGGTGACGGCGATCGCGACGGTCAGCTTCGTCAGGATGATCGTCGGGCGCTTCACAGGCTTCGAGAGCAGGTAGACGATCGAGCCGTCGTCGATCTCCGGGCCGATGGCTCCGGTGCCGGCGATGACACCGATCAGCGGGACCATCGTGGCCAGGGCGAATCCGCCGAGGAGGTCTGCGGCGACCTTGTCGTCGAGGCCCGTGAAGGCGCGGACGGCGATGGAGATGGCGATCAGCAGGACGGGCAGTGCACAGAGGATCAGTGCGCGACGGCGGCCGAGCAGGGCCCGGTAGGTGAGCCGGGCAACGGTGGGGTTGTACATGGTGCCAGCTCCTTCAGGCCGCGACGAGGTAGGAGAAGACCGACTCGAGGGACTCGTCGGAAGGCGAGACCGTCAGCAGCCGGATGCCGTGCTCGCGGGCGACCCGCGGCAGCAGCTGGGTGAAGCGCCCGAAGTCGACGGCCTGGATGCGCAAAACGCCCTCCTTGAGGTCCACCTCGATCCCGGCGGTGGACGGGTCGGCGATCAGGGCCGCGGCGAGGGCCCGGTCGTCGGAGGAGCGGACGAGGTAGCGGTGCGGGCGGTCCGTCATCAGGCGGCGGATCTTCCGGAAGTCACCGGAGGCCGCGTGCCGGCCGGCGACGACCACCTCGATGTGGGAGGCGAGCTGTTCGACCTCCTCAAGGATGTGCGAGGAGAAGAGAACGGTGCGGCCGTCGTCGCCCATGCGCCGCAGGAGCTCCATGAGCTGCATGCGCTGGCGCGGGTCCATGCCGTTGAACGGCTCGTCGAGCAGGAGCACGGACGGGTCGTGGACCAGGGCGGAGGCCATCTTCACGCGCTGGCGCATGCCCTTGGAGTACGTGGAGATCTTGCGGTCCTGGGCGTACTCCATCTCGACCGTGGCCAGGGACCGCTGGGCGGCCGCCTCGTCGAGACCGTGCAGTTCGGCGTTGGCGACGACGAACTCCTTGCCGGTGAGGAAGTCGTACATGGCCTCGCGCTCCGGCACGACGCCGATCTGCTTGTAGACCTGCTCGTTCTGCCAGATCGGGGTGCCGTCGAGGGTGACGGTGCCCGTGGAGGGGGCGAGGAAGCCGCCCATCATGTTGATGAGGGTGGACTTGCCGGCGCCGTTGGGGCCGAGCAGGCCGGTGACTCCGGGACCGATGCGCATGGTCACGTCGTTGACGGCGACGACGTTCCCGAACCAGCGGGAGGTGTGGTCGATGTCGATGATGCTCACAGCCCGGCCTTCCGGTAGCGGGCCATCAGCGCGGCGTAGGAGCCGGCGATGAGGCCGAGGATGACGAGCAGGTAGACGAATCCGACGGCGCCCGAGGGGCCGGTGCTGCCGGGGAAGCCGGAGTCGGCGCCGAGGAAGGCGGTCTGCAGGCCGTCGATGAGGCTCATCGGGGAGAACAGGCCGAGCCACTCGATGACCCCGGTCGAGCCCGTCTCGTGGGCGATGGCCTGGACGACGGACACGGCGCCGTAGGGGATCAGGAGCACGGCGATGATGGCGGCGACGCCGAAGCCGCGGCGCGGGGTGAGCGCGGCCATGACCAGGCCGAGGCCGGAGAAGAGCAGCGACAGCAGCAGTACCGACACCAGTGCCTGCCCGAATCCCTTGGTCTGGTCGCCGAAGTCGAACTTCGCCAGCAGCGCGCCGATCCACATGATCAGCAGCGGGGTGGCGGTGAGGATGAACAGGGCCGACGCCATCGCCGCGAACTTGGCGACGACGTAGTCGACGCGCTCGATCGGCCGCGAGAAGTAGAGCGGCACCGTCTTGAAGCGCAGGTCCCGCGAGACGGACTGCGGGGCCTGGGAGGCCAGGTAGAGGTAGACGATGACCTGGGTGGTCATGGCGTACGTCGTGTACTTGATCGGCAGCGCGGTGGAGCCGGGCACGGTGATGGCGACCGCGACGAGGATCAGCGCGGGGACGCACATCACCGCGAAGAGCAGCATCGGGAGCACCTTGGACTTGGCCGAGCGGCCGAGTCCGTAGGCGCCGCGCAGGGACTGTGCGAACAGCGACTTGCGGGCGTAGGAGCGGCCGAGCCGGGGGCCGTCGTAGGACCGGTAGCCGATGTTGTGGATCTGGGTCGAGGTGTCAGGCGCCATCGGAACCGGCTCCCTTCTGCTGGGTGGCGGCCCAGGCGGTGGCCTGGGCGGACTGGGCTGCGAACTGCTCGGCCCGGGCGGCCGCCGCGTCGCTGTCGCGGAAGACCTCCGCGATGTGGTGGCGGCGCTGTTCCATGCGGACCAGGCCGATTCCGAGATCGGCCACCGTGTCGCGGACGGTGTCGTACGTGGCTTCGCCGGTGGCCTCGACGAGGAGGATGTGGCCGGCTCCGGGCAGGCCCTCCTCCTCGCCCTCGTGCAGCGTCACTCCCGCCTCGGTGAGCGCCTTGCGCAGGGCGGCGGTGCCGTCCGGGTGGGCGTCGGAATCGGTGACCTCGACCGCGAGGGTCGTGGTGGTCTGGGTGAAGTCGCTGGTGGAGCTGGAGCGCAGCAGCTTGCCGCCGTCGACGACCACGACGTGGTCGCAGGTCCGCTCCAGCTCGCCGAGCAGGTGGGAGGTGACCAGGACCGAGATGCCGAAGTCGGTGTAGACGCGGCGGATCAGGCCCAGCATCTCGTCCCGGCCGACCGGGTCGAGGCCGTTGGTGGGCTCATCGAGGAGCACCAGTTGCGGGTCGTGGACCAGCGCCTGGGCGAGCTTGACGCGCTGCTTCATGCCGGTGGAGTACCCGCCGATGGGGCGGTAGCGCTCCTCGTACAGCCCCACGTGCCGCAGGGTGTCCGCGGTGCGTTCACGGGCGGCGGTCGGCGGGAGCCCGGACATGCGCGCCATGTGCACGACGAACTCGGTGGCCGAGACGTCGGGGGGCAGGCAGTCGTGTTCGGGCATGTAGCCGACGCGCTCGCGGATCGCGCTGCCATGGGTGGCTACGTCGAGTCCGAGCACGGCGGCGGTGCCCTCGGTGGCGGGGGAGAGTCCCAGCAGAATCTTGATCAGCGTGGACTTGCCGGCTCCGTTGGCGCCCACGAGCCCGGTAACTCCGGGTCCGATGTCCAAGGAGAGCCGGTCGAGGGCGGTCACTCGGGGGTACCGCTTGCTCAGGCTTTCGGTCGCGATGACAGTCACGTGAACGACGTTAGTGGCGTACGGAGCCCGGATCGTCAGACTTGGAGCTCGATCCTTTCTCCGCCTTCAGGACTACGGACCCCGACATAAGGCTGACGTAGGGCTGATGCGTACCGGACAAGTTTGTCCACAGGTCCGTGCACGGGCCTTGACGTGATCTCCGGTCATTGTCACATTCATCAGTGTCAAGTTACGGGCGCGTACGGCTACATGGACGGACGGCTGGTATGACTGGGGACACCAGGCAACGCACGAAGCGACGCACCACGGAACTCTCCGCCGAGCTGAGCGGGTTCAAGGAGGTGCAGCGCCTCTCCTACGAATGCGCGGAGGCCGTCGCGGCGCAGCTGCGCCCCGGGGTGACGGAGCGCGAGGCCGCGCGGATGCAGCGCGACTGGCTGCGCGAGCGCGGGGTGCGGGACTGGTTCCACATGCCGTTCGCGTGGTTCGGGGACCGGACCGCCTTCACCGGCTTCAAGATCCCCCTGCAGTTCTTCCCGACGAACCGGGCCCTGGAGCCGGGGATGCCGTTCATCCTCGACATGGCCCCGGTCTACAAGGGCCACACCGCGGACATCGGGTATTCGGGCAGCCTCGGCCTCAACCCGGTGCAGGACCGGCTGATGTCCGATCTGCAGGCGCACCGCGCGCTGATCCTCGACCAGGTGCGCGAGCGACGCTCCCTGCGCGACATCTACGAGGAGGTGGAGCGGCTGATGATCCGCCAGGGGTACACGAACAGGCACCGGGCCTACCCCTTCGGGGTCATCGCGCACAAGATAGACCGGGTCAAGGAGCGGAGCTGGGCACCGACCGCGTTCGGGTTCGGCACCCAGGCCCTGAAGGGGCTGGCCTCCGACGCCCTGCGCGGCCACCGCGAGGGCTGGTCCCCGCTGTGGAGCCCGTACCGCTTCTCCGACCATCCGCCGCAGCCCGGCCTGTGGGCGGTGGAGCCGCACCTGGGCTTCCGGGGCACGGGCGCGAAGTTCGAGGAGATCCTGGTCGTCACCGACTCCCGGGACCCCGAGGAGAGCGCGTACTGGCTGGACGACGACCTGCCGCACGTGCGGCGCTGGGCTGAGGAGAAGGCGGCATGAGCGCAATGACGGATGCGGGCCGGGCGGGCGCTCGGGAGCGCTGGGTGAGCACCGGCGGGGTCGAGCTGTGCGTCGTCGAACTCGGTGAAGCGGACCGGCCGACCGTGGTCCTGGTGCACGGGTACCCGGACAGCAAGGAGGTCTGGTCGCAGGTCGCCGAGCGGCTGGCCTCCCACTTCCACGTCGTGCTCTACGACGTGCGGGGCCACGGGCGCTCCACCGCCCCGCAGCCGCTGCGCGGCGGGTTCACCCTGGAGAAGCTGACCGACGACTTCCTCGCGGTCGTGGACGCGGTCAGCCCGGACCGCCCGGTGCACCTGGTCGGCCACGACTGGGGCTCCGTACAGGGCTGGGAGTTCGCGACGGTCGCCCGTACCGAGGGCCGGATCGCCTCCTTCACCTCGATGTCGGGGCCTTCCCTCGACCACTTCGGACACTGGATCAAGAAGCGGATGGCCCGGCCCACCCCGCGCCGGGCGGCCCAGCTGCTGAACCAGGGTGCCAAGTCCTGGTACGTGTACATGCTGCACACTCCCGTGCTGCCGGAGCTCGCCTGGCGCGGGCCGCTCGGCAAGCAGTGGCCGAAGATCCTGCAGCGGGTGGAGCGGCTCCCGGCCGGGGACTACCCGACGGCCTCGCTGCCTTCCGACGCCGCGCACGGCGCCTGGCTCTACCGGGACAACGTCCGGGCCCGGCTGCGCCGGCCGCGTGCCGACGCGTACGCCCACGTACCGGTGCAGCTGATCACCCCCACCGGGGACGCCTTCCTCTCCGAGCGGCTCTACGACGAGCTGGAGCTGTGGGCCCCGGACCTGGTGCGCCGCACCCTGCCGGCCAAGCACTGGGTGCCGCGGACCCGGCCCGACCAGGTGGCCGCGTGGGTCACCGAGTTCGTGACCTCCCGGGAGGAGCCCGCCACGCGCGCTCCGGAGCAGAAGGCTCCGGGCCGGTACGCGGACCGCTTCGGCGGCCAGCTGGTGCTGGTCACCGGGGCCGCCAGCGGCATCGGCCGGGCCACCGCCTTCGCCTTCGCCGAGGCCGGCGCCCGTGTGGTGTGCGTGGACCGGGACGCCGACGGCGCTGCCCGCACCGCCGACATGGCGCGCCTGATCGGCTCGCCGCAGGCCTGGGGCGAGTGCGTCGACGTCAGCGACGAGCAGGCCATGGAGAAGCTCGCCGCGAAGGTCGCCTCCGAGTACGGGATCGTGGACGTCCTGGTCAACAACGCCGGGATCGGCTTGTCGGGCCCCTTCCTGGACACGAGCGCCGAGGACTGGAAGAAGGTCCTCGACGTCAATCTGTGGGGGGTCATCCACGGCTGCCGGCTCTTCGGCAAGCAGATGGCCGAGCGCGGCCAGGGCGGGCACATCGTCAACACCGCCTCCGCCGCCGCCTACCTCCCGTCCAAGTCGCTGCCCGCGTACAGCACCTCCAAGGCGGCCGTGCTGATGCTCAGCGAATGCCTGCGGGCCGAGTTGGCATCGAAGTCGATCGGGGTGTCGGCGATCTGCCCCGGCATCGTCAACACGAACATCACCGCAACCTCCCGCTTCGCCGGAGTGGACGAGGCCGAGGAGAAGCGGCGCCAGCAGAAGTCCTCCCGGCTCTACGGGCTGCGCAACTTCCCCCCGGAGAAGGTCGCGGACGCGATCCTGCTCGCGGTCGTGAAGAACCAGGCCGTGGTCCCGGTGACCCCCGAGTCCAAGGGCGCCCTGTGGATGTCCCGGTTCGCGCCGGGGACCCTGCGGCGGTTCGCGAAGCTGGAGCCCAAGCTGTGAGCGGGGCGGTCGCGGGCAGGGCCGCCCCGTACGCGATCGCGCCGCGCCGGGTGGCCTTCGACTGGAAGGGCACCCCGCTGCACTGGATACCGGGCGAGCCCACCGCCACCCACGTCATCAACGTGCTGCACCTGCTGCTGCCGGCCGGTGAGCGGTGGTTCGTGAAGGTCTTCAAAGAGGGCCTGCCCCTGGTCACGGACCCGCAGCTGCGCAGTGACGTGAAGGGGTTCATGGGCCAGGAGGCCACGCACAGCGTGCAGCACTCCTACGTCCTGGAGCACCTCTCCGAACAGCGGCTGCCCACCGAGGCGTACACGAAGTACGTGGACTTCCTCTTCGAGAAGCTGCTGGGGGAGACCCCGCCGTTCGGTGCCCCGATCACGGCGCAGGAGTGGCTGCGCTTCCGGCTCTCGCTGGTCGCCGCGATCGAGCAGTTCACGGCGGTTCTCGGGGACTGGGTGCTCGGCGCCGAGGGCCTGGACGCGGCCGGCGCGGACGAGGTCATGCTCGACCTGCTGCGCTGGCACGGAGCGGAGGAGGTGGAGCACCGATCCGTGGCCTTCGACATGTACCAGCACTGCGGGGGCGCCGGCCTGCCCCGCTACGTCCGCCGCGTCGAGGGCATGGCCGTGGTCGCGCCGGTCCTGGCGTGGCTGTGGATCTCGGGGGCTTCGTACCTCCTGCGCAACGACCCCGAACCGCACCGCCGGACCCGCTATTCGCTGCGCGAGCACAACCGGGCCGTGGCCAAGGGGCTGCTGCCCACTTGGAGAGAGCTCGGCATGGCCATACCCCGCTACCTGCGGCGGTCGTACCATCCCTCGCAGGAGGGCTCGCTGCGCAGGGCGGTCGAGTACCTCGCGGCTTCACCTGCCGCCCGGTCCGCTGCGGGCGCGGTCGGCCGAGCCGCCATGTCGTAGGGAGCCGGGATTGTCCGAGCAGGCAGTAGCCGAGTACCGGATCGAGGATCTGGCGCACCACAGCGGTGCGACCGTCCGCACGATCCGGGCGTACCAGGACCGCGGTCTGCTGCCGAAGCCGGAGCGGCGGGGCCGTTCCAACGTCTACCGGGACACGCACCTGGCGCGGCTGCGCCAGATCGCCGACCTGCTGGACCGCGGTTACACCCTGGCTTCCATCAAGGAACTGTTGGAGGCCTGGGACGCGGGCCGCGGGCTCGGCGGAGTCCTCGGGCTGGTGGCCGAGGTGCACGGGCCGTGGACGGACGAGGAGGCGGCCCGGATAAGCCGGGACGAGCTGAACGAGCGGTTCGGCGGCAAGCCCGACGACGAAGCGGTCGGCGAGGCGTGCGAACTGGGTGTGCTGGAGCGGATCCCGGGGCGCCCGGACCAGTTCCTCGTACCGTCCCCGCAGGAGCTGTCCGTCGCCGCCGAGCTGTACGCCGCCGGGGTCCCGCTGCCCGCGATCACCGGTCATCTGCGGGAGCTGCGCGGTCAGGTGGAGCTCATCGCCTCGCGCTTCCTGGAGTTCACCACCGAGCACGTCTTCGCCCGGTACCTGGGGGCCGTACCCCCGACGGACTCCGACGCTGCCGAGGCGGCGACGATGGTACGGAGACTGCGGCCATTGGCCCAGCAGACGGTGGACGCGGAACTGGCGCGGGCGATGCGCCTCTTCGCGACCCGGCACCTGCAGAAGCACCTCGGAGCCGTCGGGACCCCCCAGCCGTCCGGGCCGGCCCCGGTGGCGCTGCCCGCGGAGACCGTGCGGGCGGTGCAGGAGCTGGTGGGGCCCGACCATGTGGCGGAGTTCGTCCGGGCCGCCACGGAGCGGGAGTTGCAGGCCCGGACGATGAACGATCTGGCCAGCCGAGGCGGCCGGTAGTGCTCGCTCAGTAGTCCACAGGCCGGATCGCGCTTTTGTCGGCGAAACCGGCGCAAAGGGCTGTGGACAAGTCCGACCGGCCTGTGGGGAACCATCCCTGAGGGTCAGCTGACGGCTTGGTATGCCGCTCCGGGAGTGGTGGTTTCGGCCACCGGGCGGACGGTGGAGACGAAGGCGGTGTCGGTGGAGGAGGGGGTGGGGTCGGTGGAGGAGGGGGTGGAGTCCTTCGCGTCCGCACTGCCGGTGGTGCCGGCGCTGCCCGGGGCTCCCCTGCGGGTGCTCCCGTAGACCAGGGCCGCGAGAACGAGGCCGAGGATCCCGCCGAGGAACTGGGCGGCGACGAACCCCGGCAGCGACTGCGGGGCGATGCCGGTGAAGGAGTCGCTGAAGCTGCGCCCGATGGTGCCGGCCGGGTTCGCGAAGGACCCGGAGGAGGTGAACCAGATCGCGGCGGCGATGTAGGCGGCGACGGCGGCCGGGATCAGCGTCGGCCGGCCGACGCGGCCGAGGCCCTGGATCACCAGGACCAGTCCGGCGGTGGCCACGACCTCTCCGACGAGCAGGTGTCCGCCGTCGCGGACCTGGGTGGCGAAGGCTCCGGGGACGCGGCCGAACATCGTTTCCGCGAGGACGGCGCCGCCTATGGCCCCGGCGGTCTGGGCCGCCGCGTAGACCAGGGCCTCCCTGCCGTCGAGGCCTTCGCCACCGGTGCGCCGCCCCCACCAGGCCGTGAGGGTGACCACGGGGTTGAGGTGGGCGCCCGAGAGCGGCCCGAAGAGGGTGATGATCAGCCCCAGCCCGATGGCCGTGGCGAGCGAGTTGGCGACCAGGGCCACGCCCGTATCGGACGTGAGGGCGGCTGCCTGGATTCCGGATCCGATGACGACCACGAGGAGGGCGGCGGTGCCGATGAACTCGGCGGTCGCACGCCGCGACAGAGACGCACTGTTTGTCATACTTTTCTTCCCCTTGAGTGGCTGTTCAGCGGAAAATGTATTCCGTATCTTGGAAGAGCGATAGAGGGGGTCCAGCTTCCGGAGAAGGCGAAAAATCCCTGCGCCGGACCCGGCGGAGCCGTCACGCTGGGCGAATGAATGACAAGCGCACCGTCAAGGTGTCCAAATACGTCTCGAAACACCTCCGCCATCAGCCGGAACGCATCGGACTGGTGCTCGACCCGCAAGGCTGGGTGGAGATCGACGATCTTCTGCGCGCCACGGCCGCCCACGGCTTCCCCATCAGCCGGGCCGAGCTCGACCGCGTGGTCGCCGCCAACGACAAGCAGCGGTTCGCCGTCGACGGCAGCCGGATCCGCGCCAGCCAGGGTCACACCGTCCCCGTGGACCTGGGCCTGCCGGAGGCCGAACCGCCCGCGTACCTCTACCACGGCACCGTCGCGGCAGCCCTGGACGCGATCCGCGCGGAGGGCCTGCGCCCGATGGCCCGCCACCACGTCCACCTGTCCCCGGACCGGGAGACCGCGACCCGCGTCGGCGCACGGCGCGGCCGGCCGGTCGTGCTCGCCGTGGACGCGGGGGCGATGCGCGCCGCGGGGCACGTCTTTCGGATCAGCGCCAATGGGGTGTGGCTGGCGGACTCGGTGCCGCCGCAATTCCTGCGGTTCCCCTAACCCGGAGATGCCCGGGAGAAGCACCGGAGATGCCCGGGAGAAGCTGGGGAGGAGATCCGGAGAAGCCCTACGGGCCCCGGAATTCACCGAGGGATTGTCAGATCATCCCCCTACGCTGTTCCTCACTCCGGGATCTGTGAGGGGGGAACCTCGCGGTCGCCGAACAACCCGTACCAGCACGCGAGGTGACGCCCCATGACGTCCGAAGAAACCCGAGAAGCCCGCGAAGCACATCCGAACACCTTCCAGGTCGATCTGCGCGGCCTGGTCGACCTGCTCTCCCACCACCTCTACTCCAGCCCCCGCGTGTACGTCCGCGAGCTCCTCCAGAACGCCGTCGACGCGGTCACCGCCCGCCACGCCCTGGACCCCGAAGCCGAGATCGCCATCCGCCTGTCGGCGACCGGCAACCGCGTGACCATCGAGGACAGCGGCATCGGCCTGACCGCCGACGAGGCCCACTCCCTCCTCGCCACCATCGGACGCAGCTCCAAGCGCGGGGGCCCGCACGGCCTGGAGACCACCCGCCAGGAGTTCCTCGGTCAGTTCGGCATCGGTCTGCTCGCCTGCTTCGTCGTCGCCCGCCAGATCCGCGTGGTCACCCGCTCCGCCCGCGATCCGCTGGCCGCGCCCGTCGAATGGCTGGCCACGGACGACGGCTCGTACACCGTCCGCGAACTGCCCTCCGACGCCCGCCCGGAGCCCGGCACCACCGTCGTGCTGGAGGCCCGCCCCGGCGCCGAGGAGTGGACCGCCCCGGCCAAGGTCGAGCAGCTGGCCCGCGACTACGGCTCCCTGCTGCCCTACGACATCACCTTCGACGACGGCTCCGCCGCCGGACCCCGCCCGGTCACCGACCGGCCCGCCGTCTGGGACCGCCCCTTCCCCACCCCCGCGGCCCGCCGCGTCGCGCTCGCCGGGCACTGCGCCCAGCTCTTCGGCTTCACCCCGCTCGACAGCATCGACCTCGACCTGCCCGTCGCCGGAGTGCGCGGAGTCGCGTACGTCCTTCCCGAGCCCACCAGCCCCGCCCACCGGTCCGGACACCGCGTCCACCTCAAGGGCATGCTGCTGACCGACAAGGCCGACAACCTGCTGCCCGACTGGGCGTTCTTCGTCCGCGCCGTCCTGGACACCGACACGCTGCGGCCCACCGCCTCCCGCGAGAACCTGTACGACGACGAGACGCTGGCCGCCGTGCGCGAGGCCCTCGGCGCCCGCGTCCGCGCCTGGCTCGCCGAACTCGCCACGAGCGAACCCGAGCGGCTGGCCGCCTTCCTGAGCGTCCACCACCTCGGGGTGAAGTCGCTGGCCCGGCACGACGCCGAGCTGCTCGGCCTCATGCTGCCCTGGCTGCCGTTCGAGACCAGCGACGGCTCGATGAACCTGGAGGAGTTCGCCGCCGCGCACACGGAGATCCACTTCACCCGGACCGTGGAGGAGTTCCGCCAGATCGCCCCGATCGCGGCCGCCCACGGCCTCGGAGTCATCAACGCCGGCTATACCTACGACGCCGACCTGCTGGCCCTGCTGCCCGCCGTACGGCCGGAGCTCAAGGTCACCGAGCTCGACGCGGGAGCCGTCACCGAGCGGCTCGATCCGGTCCCGACCTCCGCCGAACTGGCCCTGGCCCCCTTCCTGGCCACCGCCCGGACCCGGCTGGAACCCCAGAGCTGCGACGTCGTCCTGCGCGCCTTCCAGCCCGCCGCCGTCCCCGCGCTCTACCTCGACGACCGCCAGGCCCGCCAGGAGCGCGACCGCACCGCCGCCCTGGAGACCGCCGACTCGCTGTGGAGCGGCATCCTCGGTTCGCTGCGCGGCTCCGCCCCGCGCGCCCGCCTCGTGCTCAACCACAACAACCCGCTCATCCGCCGGATCGCCGCCCTCCCCGACCAGGCCCTGACCGCCACCGCCGTCGAGTCGCTGTACGGCCAGGCCCTGCTGAGGTCGCAGCGGCCCCTGCGCGCGGCCGACACCACCCTGCTCAACCGGGCCTTCCTCGGGCTCCTGGAATGGGCGACGCACTCCGTCAACAGCACGGACAGCACTGCCGGTACCGGCAGCACCGACACCCAGGAGGAGCAGAAGTGAGCACGCTGACCCGCGAGGAGATCGAGCGCGGACTGGCCGAGAACCGCCAGGCTCCGGGCGGGACCGCACGCAACGCGCACGCCGAGGCCCTGTCCGCCGCCGCCGAAGCGACCGGGGACCGCCCGCTGTTCCGTGCGGCACTGGACAACCTGATCAACGCCTATCTGTACAGCTCAGAGTCGCCGAAGATGCTCGTCCCCTTCGCCCGGCTGCTCCAGGAGTACGACAAGGACCCCGGCGCCTTCGACGAGTGGGACGCCCACACGCTGTTCTGGCAGTTCAAGTGGATCTCCAGCGCCATCGGCAACTCCCCGGAGATCCCGCTGGAATCGGCCGTCGGCTGGCTGGACGAGATGGAGCGCCGCTACCGGATCGCCGGCTACAGCGAACGTCCCGTGCGCGAGGCCGAGCTGTGGCTCGCCGACGCGACCGGCGACGACGAGCGGGCCGGACGCGCGTACGCGAAGTGGCAGGCCGCCGACCGCGACGACATGAGCGACTGCCACGCCTGCGAACTCAACAGCCAGGGCCACTACGCCATGCTGCGCGGTGACGACACCGAGGCCCTGGGCCGCTGGCAGCCGGTGCTGTCCGGCGAGCAGACCTGCGCCGAGGAGCCCCACCGGATCCTGGCCACCTCTCTGCTGCCGCTGGTGCGGCTCGGCCGGTTCGACGAGGCCCGCTCGGCCCATCTGCGCGGATACCGGCTGGCCCGGTCCAAGGAGAGCCTGCTGCCCTCGGTGGGGCGGCACATCGAGTTCTGCGCGCTCACCGGGAACGAGTCCCGGGGCCTGGAGATCCTGGCCGAGCACGCGGCGCACGTGGCCCCGCTCGCCAACCTCGCCGACCGGTTGGCCTTCCACGGCGGAATCCTCGTCCTGCTGCGCCGGCTCACGGAGCTGGGCCACGGCCAGAGCCCCGCCGTCCCCTACGAGGGCAGCCCGCGCACCGTGTCCGAGCTGTACGAGGTGCTGCGCGCGGGCTCGCTCGACATCGCCCGCCGCTTCGACGCGCGCAACGGCTCCTCCCGGGTCTCGGAGCGGTTCCTCGCGCGGATCGGCAGGGCCCCGCTGACCGCGGTGCTGCCGCTGGGCGTACGGAGCTCCGCGCTCGCGGCGCTCCCGCAGCCGGGCCCCGCCCCGGCGCCCGCGGCGGCTCCGGCCGAGGGCTTCGCGGAACTCGTGGAACGGGCCCGGGCGGCCCGCGACCTCGGGCACCCCGGCGCGGACGCGCTCTGGGAGGAGGTGGCCCTGCGCCCCGAGGCGGCGGACGGGTCCGATCCGCTGGCCGCCGCCGATGTGGCGGACCACCGGGCCCTGGCGGCCGCTCGGGCCGGCGCCGTCGACGCCCCGGAGCTGCTGGCCGGCGTACGCGAGCGCTACCGGGAGCTGGGGCTCGCGGAGCGCGCGGCCCTGGCCGAGCTGCGGCTGGCGACCGTGGCCGCGCAGTCGGGCACCGAGGCGGGGGAGCTGCGCGAGCTGCTGGCCGCGGCCCTGCGCGCCGCCGAGGCGCTGGACGCGGACGAGCCGCTGCGGACCTGGCGGATCGCCTTCGCGGAACTGACCGGGATCCGGGTGGAGTCGTACCTGCGCTCGGTCGAGGCCACCGAGGACCCCGCACACGGGCACGATCCGGAGGGCGGCCACGGCCACGACGAGCTGGCCGCCGAACTCGCCGCCTTCGCCGAGGCCTACGCCACGTCCCTGCCCGACGTGGTGGCGGAGGCCGAGGAGATGCTGGGCCGGCTCGCCCTCTCGCAGGGCGATCCGGAACGCGCCCTGACGCTGCTCGCCGGATCCGCCGACCGCTCGGTGGCGGCGGGCCGGCCGTGGCTCGCCGTGGACCCGCTCGTGCTGCGGGCCGGCGTGCTGATGTCGCTGGACCGCCCGGCCGAGGCCGAGGAGTCGGCCCGAGCCGGGCTGGCGCACGCCTCCGAGGTGACCGGCGCCGAGGCGCAGGGCGTCGTACGGCTCACCCTCGCCGACATCCTGCTGGGGCGCGGCGAGGCCTACGCGGAGGCCGCGCGGCACGCTCTGGAGGCGGCGCACTGGTTCGACCAGGCCGGGCTCTCCGCCGACGGCGGGGCCCAGGCGCGGCTGCTGCTCGCCCGGTGCCAGGCCCGTGAGGGCCACACCGCCGAGGCGGCCGAGGTACTGCAGTCGACGCTGCCGGACCTGCTGGAGCACGGCGAGGGCCAGGCCGTCTCCGTACGGGAGTTCCTGGGCGACCTGCTGCGCGAACTGCGCGACCCCCGGGGCGCGGCCGAGCAGTACCTGCTGGCGGCGGAGCTGTCCGAGGACTGGGAAGATCCGCGTCCGCAGGCGGGCTTCGCCCAGGCAGCCGCCGATCAGCTCTCCGAGGCGCGGCTGGTGCCGGAGGCCGTCGCGACGTACGAGCGGGCCCTCGCACTGCGCCGGCGGTCGAAGGACACACCGGTCGCCGAGGTACGGATCCTGCGGTCGCTGGCCTGGCTGGGGCTGCGCGAGGAGGTCACCGACGCGGCCGTGGCGGGGGCTCGGGCCCGGATGAACGAGGCGGCCGAGGTGCTGACCGCCGCGCTGGCGGACGCCCCCGGGGACCCTGAGGTCCGGGCCGAACTGGCCGAGACCTGGAACCAGCTCGCCCAGGTCCTCGACCGCCGGGTCCGCGCCGACGAGGAGGCGGACGAGGAGGCGGACCAGGAGGAGCCGGACGAGGAGTCGGGCGAGAAGTCGGGGGAGGAAGGCCGTCAAGGAGAGGACGGCCGGGAGGAGAGCCGGGGTTCAGGGTCCGCCGATCCGCTGGGCGCGGCGGAGCTGGAGGCGCTGCGGCTGGAGGAGATCCTGCTGTGGGAGCGGGCCGCCGCCCTCCACGCGGAGCTCGGCCCGGACCACCTGCAGGCCCGGTTCCAGTGCGTGAACAACGCCGCCTGGACCGAGCACGAGCTGGGCCGGCCCGAAGCCGGCGCCGCCCGGGTCTCGGCGCTGGCGGCCGAGGTTCGCGCGCTGCCCGAGGGCGTGGCCCCCGAGTGGCTGCTGGAGAGCGCCGAACGCACCGCGGAACACCTGCTGCGCACCTCGTCCTGAGCCGGCGCGCTGCCGTCGCTCCGAACGCCCGGGGCGACGGCAGCGGTGACAGCGGCAGCGCGATTCGGCTCAGCTCATCTCAGCCCAGCTGGGCGAGCGCCTCGGTGGCGATCCGCTCGAAGACGCCCTGGTCGGCGGCGAAGTCGGAGTCAGGGATCGGCCAGTGGATCACGAGCTCGGTGAAGCCGAGCTCCTGGTGGCGGCCGGCGAAGTCGACGAAGGCCGCCACGGACTCCAGCGGCCGCCCCCGGTCCGGGGTGAAGCCCGTGAGCAGGACCTTGTCCAGCTCGGCCACCTCCCGGCCGGTCTCCGCACACGCCTTGCCGAGCTTCTCGACCTGGCCGCGCAGTGCCTGCACCGACTGCTCCGGGGTGCCCTCGTCGAAGATCTTCGGGTCGCCGGTCGTCACCCACGCCTGTCCGTACCGCGCGGCGAGCTTCAGTCCGCGCGGGCCGGTCGCGGCGACGGCGAAGGGCAGCCGGGGCCGCTGGACGCACCCGGGGATGTTGAAGGCCTCCTCCGCCGAGTAGAACGTGCCCCGCTCCGAGACGGAGT
The DNA here is from genome assembly GCF_059758875.1 of Streptomyces sp. GQ60. Classification (NCBI taxonomy): domain Bacteria; kingdom Bacillati; phylum Actinomycetota; class Actinomycetes; order Kitasatosporales; family Streptomycetaceae; genus Streptomyces; species Streptomyces sp. GQ60. Next base: position 150,682 of record NZ_JCAXEG010000007.1, read on the forward strand.
CCTCGGTGAGCAGCCGGTCGAGGAGCGGCAGGAACTCACCGAACCGGTCGGCGCGCTCCTTGGGGGTCCACGGCTGCTCCTGGCCGAGCACGGTGGCGTCGAAGCCGTTGCCGCCGGCCCCGATGCCGAGCGTGATCCGTCCGCCCGAGATGTCGTCGAGGGAGATCAGTTCCTTGGCGAGCGTCACCGGGTGGCGGAAGTTCGGCGAGGTGACGAGCGTGCCCAGGCGCAGCCGCTCGGTAGCCGTCGCGGCGGCCGTGAGCGTCGGCAGGGCGCCGAACCACGGGCCGTTCCGGAAGGTCCGCCAGGACAGGTGGTCGTAGGTGTAGGCCGTGTGGAACCCCAGCTCCTCGGCCCGCTGCCACGTGGCGCGGCCTCCCTCGTGCCAGCGGTCGACGGGCAGGATCACGGTGCTCAGGCGCAGACTCATGCCCCGAGCCTACGTCCGCCCGCACGGCACCCACGTGGGGCGCTCGGCAACACCCGGCACGCTTGTGTCGCGCATCACATCACGTACAGCGGTGGCCCCCGCGCCTCATGGTGCTGGGACGTGCTCCGCCTCATGGCGCTGGGACGTGGTCCGCCACAGGGCGAGCAGGACGGCGGAGTAGGGGCGGGCCGGGGCCGCGGTGCGGGCGGCGTCGGCCGCACCGGCCAGTACCTCGCCCACGAGGACCGGTTCGCGCTCCGGATGGCGGGCGCCCGCCCGTTCGCACAGCGTGCACAGGAACATGGCCAGGCTCGCGATCCACTTGGCCGGCGGGCCGCCACAGGCTTCGCAGTCCGGCGTGCGGGCTGAAGGGATGAGCACGTCGCCCCCGTGTGATGTCGTCGGAACCGGCACCGAGCCGGGAGCGCCAAAGGCAGCGGAACCGGCGAGGAGATCCTTCCACCACCCACTGACAACCATGTGCCGATGTTTCACGTGAAACATCGGCGACGGGCAGCATGGGCGAAGATGGAGCCGTGACCTCGGCTCCCCAGCGCCCGGACGGGCCTACCCCCGCGACCCGGCTCATCGCCACCGACCTCGACGGCACCCTGCTGCGCGACGACAAATCCGTCTCGGAGCGCACCGTCGCCGCACTCGCCGCCGCCGAGGAGGCCGGCATCGCGGTGTTCTTCGTGACAGGACGCCCGGCCCGTTGGATGGGTGTGGTCAGCGACCACGTCCAGGGCCACGGCCTGGCCATCTGCGCGAACGGCGCCGCCGTCGTCGACCTGCATGCCATCGACCGGCACGCCGCGGCCGGGAACGCCGCCGACGCGCGGCCCACGGGCCGGGAGTTCGTCCAGGTCAGGCCCCTGCCCCGGATCACGGCGCTCAAGGTGGTGGAGGCCCTGCGGGCCGCCGCCCCCGGTTCCTCCTTCGCCGTCGAGCTGACCACCGGCATCAACTACGAGCCGCTGTACCCGCCGTTCTTCCAGGACCCCGGCGCCAATGTCGCCACCGCTGAGGAACTGCTCCACGAGGCCACGGACGACGATTCGGCGCCCGTGCTCAAGGTGCTCGCGCACCATGCCGAGCTGGCTCCGGACGAGTTCCTGGCCCTGGCCCGCTCCGTCGCCGGCGCGTACGCCTCGATCACCCGCTCCAGCCCGACCTCCCTCCTGGAGATCAGCGGCCCGGGGGTATCCAAGGCGAGCACCCTGGCACTGTGCTGCGAGGAGCGCGGCATCTCTCCGGCCGAGGTGGTCGCCTTCGGCGACATGCCGAACGACGTGGAGATGCTCGGCTGGGCCGGCACCTCGTACGCGATGGGCAATGCCCATCCGGATGTGATCGCGGCCGCGTCGGGCCGGACGGTCGCCAACAACGAGGACGGCGTCGCCCTGGTCATCGAGCGCATCCTGGCCGCACGGATCGCCCGCACCGACGCCTAGTCACAGCGGGGCCTCCCACACCAGGGTGGTCCCGCCGCCCTCCTCGCCGAGGCCGGGGCCGTACGAACTGGATCCGCCGAGCGATTCGGCCCGCCGGCGCAGGTTCCGCAGCCCGCTGCGCCGCCCGCCCTCCGGGATGCCCACCCCGTCGTCGGCCACCTCCAGCCGGACCCCGGGCCGCCCGTCGGCCAGGCTGACCGTGGAGTCGAGCACCACCTCGATCCGGGACGCCTCCGAGTGCCGGAACGCGTTCGACAGGGCCTCACGCAGGGCGGCGATCAGGTTCTTCCCGACGAGTTCCCCGACGACCGCGTCGATCGGTCCGAGGAAGCGGTGCGCGGGCTTGAAGCCCAGCGGCACGGCAGCCATGTTGATCTCCCGCAGCACCCGGGTGCGCAGCCCCGAGGGGGCCTCCGCCGGTCCCTGCTGCAGCGCGAAGATCGCGGTGCGGATCTCCTGGATCGTCACGTCGAGTTCGTCCACGGCCTTGCCGACGCCGTCCCGGACCTCGGGGACGATGGAGCGGCGCTGGGCACCCTCCAGCATCATCCCGGTGGCGAAGAGCCGCTGGATGACCAGGTCGTGCAGGTCGCGGGCGATCCGGTCGCGGTCCTCGAACACCGCGAGGCGCTCCCGGTCCCGCTGCGCCTCCGCCATCATCAGCGCCAGGGCCGCCTGCGAGGCGAACTGCGTGGCCAGGGTCCGCTCCGCCTCGGTGAACGGCCGCTTTCCGCGCGCCCGCGGGGTGACGAGCGCCCCCAGCACCCGGCCCCCGCTCTGCAGCGGCAGCATCATGCAGGCCCCGTACTGGCTGGTCAGGCGGCTGATCATGCGCGGGTCCGAGGCGGCATCGTCCACGAAGACCGGCTCGCCCTCCAGCAGCCTGGCCACCACAGGGCTCTCGGCCGGGATGACGAGGCCGAGGGAGGTCGCCGGGTTCTCCGCGGAGACGGCGACGATCTCCATCCCGCCCTCCTCGGCAGGCAGCATCACGATCCCGGCGGCCGAATCGGCGAGCCTGCGGGCCTGTTCGGCGACGACCGCGAGCGCGTCGTCCGCGTCCCCGCCCGACAGCAGGGCCGTGGTGACGGCGACGGAGCCGTCGATCCATCGCTCGCGCTGGGTGGCGGCCTCGTAGAGCCGGGCGTTGCCGATGGCGATGCCCGCCTCGGTGGCCAGCACCCGGACCATGTGGACGTCGTAGTCGTTGAACGCGCCGCCGCCGTTCTTCTCCGCCAGGTAGAGGTTGCCGAAGATCTCCCCCTGGACCCGGATCGGAACGCCGAGGAAGGTCTTCATGGGCGGGTGGTGGGCGGGGAAACCCGCCGAGCGCGGGTCCTTGGCCAGGTCGGCGAGCTGCACCGTGTCGGGGTGCGAGATCAGCGCGCCGAGCAGGCCGCGCTTCCCGTCCGGGCGGTGCCCGATCTTCTTCGCCAGGGCGTCGCTGATCCCGAAGGTGACGAAGTCCGAGAGCCCCCGGCCCTCGGTGTCGACCACGCCGATGGCCGCGTAGCGGGCGTCCGCGAGTTCGGCGGCCGTCTCGCAGATCCGGTCCAGCGTGGAGTGCAGTTCGAGGCCGGTACCCACCGAGCGCATGGCCTCCAGCAACTGCGGCACCCGGGCCGTGAGCTCGGTGGACAGCCCCTGGAGACTCCGGGTGGCGGCCGTCGCGGCCTCCATCGGGTCGGGCGATTCCGGTGAGGGCTCCGGCGGGTGCTCGGGCGATTCCTGGGACTCCTGCGCTGACATGCTCTTGAGCCTAGTTAGTCCCCTTTGGCGAGGAAAGTCGAGCCTGCCCCGAGCTGCCCGTACCGTCCGCCTCCCGTTCCCGCTCCAGCAGCCCGCGCAGCGGACCGGGGGCCGCCGCCAGCTGCGCGTACGCACCGCGCTGGACCACCGCACCGCCGTCCAGGACGAGCACCTCGTCGACCTCTTCCAGACCGGCCAGCCGGTGCGTGATGAGCACGGTGGTGCGGCCCTCGGTCGCGGCCAGCAGGTCCGCGGTCAGCGCGTCGGCGGTGGCCAGGTCCAGGTGCTCGGCCGGCTCGTCCAGGACGAGGACCGGGAAGTCCGCGAGCAACGCCCGCGCCAGGGCCAGCCGCTGGCGCTGGCCACCGGAGATCCGCTCGCCGTGCTCGCCGACCAGCGTGTCCAGTCCTTCCGGGAGCCCCTCGGCCCACTCCAGCAGCCGGGCCGCGGCGAGGGCGTCCCGCAGCCGGGCTTCGCTCGCCCCCGGGGCGGCCAGGCGCAGGTTCTCCCGCACGGAGCTGTCGAAGATGTGCGCGTCCTGGGCACACAGGCCGACGACCCGGCGCACATCGTCCCCGTCGAGGGCCCGCGCGTCGGTCCCGCCCAGGGTGTACGAGCCTTCGTGCTGGTCCAGGAAGCGCAGCAGGACCTGTGCCAGCGTGGTCTTGCCGGCTCCCGAGGGCCCGACGACCGCGATGCGGCGGCCCGCTTCCAGGGTCAGGTCGAGCCCACTCAGCGCGTCCGTCTCCTGCCCGGCGTGGCGGGCGGCCAGCCCCGTCAGCCGCAGCGGGAAGGGCGAGGCGGGCAGGGGTTCCGGCCGCTCCGGTTCGATGACCGGGACGGGCGTGTCGATGACCTCGTAGACCCGCTCGGCGCTGCGCCGGACCCGCTGGCGGTACTGCACGGCCTGCGGAAGGCCGCTGACGGCCTCGAAGGCGGCCAGCGGGGTCAGCACGACCACGGCCATGGCCACCCCGGACAGCCGGCCCCCGGCGACGGCGTCGGCCCCGACGGCGGCCGCGCACACCACCGTCAGTCCGCTCAAGAAGGCCGACAGGCCGCTCCCGAGCCCGGTGACGGCGGCTGCGCGGGCCGCGATCCCGGTCAGCGTGCGGTCGCTCTCATTCGCGGCGGCCTTGCGCCCGCCGAGCGCTCCGGCGACGGTGAGCTCCGCGGTTCCGGTGAGGAGATCCGCCACACGGGTGGCGAGCTCTCCCCGGGCGGGCGCGAGCCGGCGTTCCGTCCGCCGGGCGCAGATCGCGCTGACGAGCGGTACCCCGACCCCGGCGGCCAGCAGCCCGACGGCGAGCACCGCCCCGGCGGCAGGCTGCAGCCAGGCGGTGAACGCCACCGCGCCGGTGCTCACGAGCAGCGCGGTGCCGACGGGCAGCAGCCAGCGCAGCCAGTAGTCCTGCAGGGTGTCGGCGTCGGCCACCAGCCGGGTCAGCAGATCCCCGCGCCGCTGGGTGCGCAGCCCGGCGGGCGCGATGCGCTCCAGCCGCTGGAACACCGAAACGCGCAGGTCGGCGAGCATCCGCAGGACCGCGTCGTGGGACACGAGCCGCTCCGCGTAGCGGAAGACGGCCCGTCCCATGCCGAAGGCGCGCGTGGCGGTGACGGCCACCATCAGGTAGAGCACGGGCGGCTGTTCGGAGGCGCGTGAGATCAGCCATCCGGAAACGGCCATCAGCCCGACGCTGCACCCGACGGCCAGCGCCCCGAGGAACAGCCCGAGCCTGAACCGCCCCTGCCAGGCCCTGGCCACCCCCCGCACCCGCTTGAGCGGATCTCCGCCGCCGGCATCGCCGCCGCCCGCACCGCCCGCCCGCTCCGGAGCGTCCCCGAGGATCCACTCGCCGGGATCGCGCGGCACTGCCGGAGCCGCCCGTCCCGCCCGCACGGCGGGGAGGGGCGCGGCGGGGGACGCGACGGCGGGGCCGGCCCCGACCCGCACGACCCGGTCGGCCAGCGCCAGCAGCGCCGGCCGGTGCACCACCAGCAGGACGGTCCGGCCGACCACGAGGCGGCGTACCGCCTCCACCACGGCCGCCTCGGTCTCGCCGTCCAGTGCCGCCGTCGGCTCGTCGAGCAGGAGCACCGGCCGGTCCGCCAGGAACGCCCGCGCCAGCGCGAGGCGCTGGCGCTGCCCGGCGGACAGTCCGACCCCGCCCTCGCCGAGGAGGGTGTCCGCCCCGCGCGGCAGGGCCCGTACGAAGTCCCATGCCCCGGCGTCCACCAGTGCTGCGGTCACCTCGGCATCGGCGGCGCCCGGCCGCGCCAGCCGTACGTTCTCCGCGATCGTCCCCGCGAACAGGTGCGGCCGCTGCGGCACCCACGCGATCCGCTCCCGCCACTGCTCGGGCGCCAGCCCGGCCAGGTCCACGCCCCCGACCCGGACTCGGCCCGCGCTCGGCGTCACGAAGCCCAGCAGCACCTGGAGCAGCGTGGACTTGCCCGCGCCGCTCGGCCCGGTGAGGGCCACGCATTCGCCCGGTCCCACGGTCAGCGATACCGGCCCGGGGGAGTCCTCGCCCCGGCCCTCGTACCGGACCGCCACCCCGTCGAGCTCGATCCGCAGTCCCGGGACCGCGACGGCGGCCGTCCCCCGCGAAGCGGCGACCGGGGTCTCCAGCACCTCGAAGATCTCCTCCGCGGCGGCCAGTCCCTCCGCCGCCGCGTGGTACTGCGCACCGACCTGACGCAGCGGCAGGTACGCCTCGGGCGCAAGGACCAGGATGACCAGGCCGGTGTACAGGTCCAGCTCACCGTGGACGAGCCGCATCCCGATGGTCACGGCGACCAGGGCCACCGACAGGGTCGCCAGCAGTTCGAGCGCGAACGAGGACAGGAACGCGATGCGCAGCGTGCGCATGGTCGCCTGTCGGTAGTCATCGGTGATCGTGCGGATGGACTCCGCCTGCGCCTTCGCACGGCCGAAGACCTTGAGGGTCGGCAGGCCGGCCACCACGTCCAGGAAGTGCCCCGACAGCCGGGACAGCAGCCGCCACTGGCGGTCCATCCTGGACTGGGTGGCCATGCCGATCAGGATCATGAAGAGGGGGATCAGCGGGAGCGTGACCACGATGATGGCCGCCGACACCCAGTCCTCGGTGACGATCCGCGCGAGCACCGCCACGGGGACGACGATCGCGAGCCCCAGCTGCGGCAGGTACCGCGAGAAGTAGTCGTCGAGCGCGTCGACGCCCCTGGTGGCCAGGGCCACCAGGGAGCCGGTCCGCTGTCCGCTCAGCCAGCCGGGTCCGAGGTCCGCCGCCCGCTCCAGCAGCCGGCCCCGCAGTTCCGACTTGACCGCCGCGCTCGCCCGGTGCGCGGCCAACTCGGTCAGCCAGGCGACCAGGCCCCGGCCGAGCGCCACCGCCGCGAGCAGCAGCAGGGGCGTCCGCAAGGCTCCGCCGTCCAGTCCGTCCTCGAAGGCACCGACCACGATCTCGGCGATCAGCATGGCCTGGCCGACGACCAGCCCCGCCCCGGCGAGCCCGAGGCCCACCACCGCTCCCAGGAAGAGTCGGGTGGACCGGGCGTACCGGAGCAGGCGCGGGTCGATCGGTTTCACGTGAAACATCCCCCAGGCAGGAGCAGGCGGAGCGGAGCGGACGGAGTCGACGGCGCACGTCTCAGTGCACGTCTCAGTGCACGTCGACGATGTGCTGCGTACCGATGCGCTTGCGGAACACCCAGTACGTCCAGGCCTGGTAGAGCAGGACGACCGGGGTCGCCACCGCCGCGCACCAGGTCATGATCTTCAGGGTGTACGGGCTGGACGAGGCGTTGGTGACCGTGAGGTTCCAGGCGTCGTTCAGCGAGGACGGCATGACGTTCGGGAACAGCGTCAGGAAGAGCATCGCCACGGCCGCCGCGATGGTGACCCCCGACAGGCCGAAGGACCATCCCTCCCGGCCCGCGAAATTGAAGCCGAGGGCTCCGACCAGGGCGAGTACCGCCACGGTCATGGCGACCAGGCTCCAGCCATCACCGCGCGAGACCTGGGTCCAGATCAGGAAGGTGAGCGCCAGGACGGCGGTCACCACCCCGAGCCGCGTGGCCAGCTTGCGCGAGCGGTCCCGGATGTCACCGACCGTCTTGAGCGAGGTGAACACCGCGCCGTGGAAGGTGAACAGGGTCAGGGTGACCAGGCCGCCGAGGATCGAGTAGACGTTGAGCAGGTCGAAGAACGTTCCGACGTACTCCATGTCCTGGTCGATCTTCACTCCGCGCACGATATTGGCGAAGGCCACGCCCCACATGAACGCGGGGATCAGCGAGGTCCAGAAGATCGCGTGTTCCCAGTTGGTCTGCCACTTGTCCTCGGGCCGCTTGTGCCGGTACTCGAAGGCGACCCCGCGGATGATGAGGCAGATCAGGATGATCAGGAGCGGCAGGTAGAAGCCGGAGAAGAGCGTGGCGTACCACTCGGGGAAGGCGGCGAAAGTCGCGCCTCCGGCCGTGAGCAGCCAGACCTCGTTGCCGTCCCACACGGGCCCGATCGTGTTGATCAGGACCCGCTTCTCCGTACGGTTGCGGGCCAGCAGCTTGGTCAGGACGCCGACTCCGAAGTCGAAGCCCTCCAGGAAGAAGTAGCCGATCCACAGAACGGCGATGAGCACGAACCAGACGTCGTGGAGTTGCATGGTGTGGTCTCCTCAGCCTCAGTACGAGAAGGCCATCGGCCGGTCGGGGTTCTTGTCGTCTCCGCCGATCTTGGTCGGCGGGTTGAGGTCGGCCTCGGTGAGGTCCGGCGGGCCGGCCTTCACGTACTTCAGGAGGAGCTTGACCTCGATCACCGCGAGCACGGCGTAGAGCAGCGTGAAGCCGATCATCGAGGTGAGCACCTCACCCTGGGAGACGTTCGGCGAGACCGCGTCCCTGGTGCGCAGGACCCCGTAGACCACCCAGGGCTGGCGGCCCATCTCGGTGAAGATCCAGCCCCAGGAGTTGGCGATCAGCGGGAAGCCCATGGTCCAGAGCGCGATGATCCAGTACCAGTTGGTGAACCTGGGACTCAGCGCCTTCTTGAAGAGGACCAGGTGCGGGACCTCTTCCTCACCGGTGCGCAGCCCCGGCGGCAGCATGAACTTCTTGCGGGTCAGCCAGAGCCCCAGCATGCCGACCCCGAGCGAGGCCATGCCGAAGCCGATCATCCAGCGGAAGCCCCAGTAGGCGACGGGGATGTTGGGCCGGTAGTCACCGGGCCCGAACTTCTCCTGCTCGGCCTTGTTGACGTCGTTGATGCCCGGGACGAACGAGGTGAAGTCGTCGTTGGCCAGGAAGGACAGCAGGCCCGGAATCTCTATGGCGACCGTGTTGTGGCCCTTCTCCACGTCGCCGTAGGCGAAGAGGGAGAAGGGGGCCGGCGCCTCGCCGTCCCAGAGCGCCTCGGCGGCGGCCATCTTCATCGGCTGCTGCTTGAACATCACCTTGCCGAGCAGGTCGCCGCTGATGGCGGTACCCAGACCGGCGATGATCATGACGACGAGGCCGAGTCGCAGCGATGTGCGCATGACCGGGATGTGCCTCTTGCGGGCGAGGTGGAAGGCCGCGATGCCGACCATGAACGCGCCGCCGACCAGGAAGGCCGCCGTCATGGTGTGGAAGAACTGGGTCAGCGCGGTGTTCTGCGTGAGCACCAGCCAGAAGTCGGTGAGCTCGGCACGGCCCCGCTCGGGATTCATCCGGTAGCCGACCGGGTGCTGCATCCAGGAGTTCGCCGCGAGGATGAAGTACGCGGACAGGATGGTGCCGATCGAGACCATCCAGATGCAGGCCAGGTGGATCTTCTTCGGCAGCTTGTCCCAGCCGAAGATCCACAGGCCGATGAAGGTGGACTCGAAGAAGAAGGCGATGAGCGCCTCGAAGGCCAGCGGGGCTCCGAAGATGTCACCGACGAACCGCGAGTAGTCGGACCAGTTCATGCCGAACTGGAACTCCTGCACGATGCCCGTGACCACACCCATCGCGATGTTGATCAGGAAGAGCTTGCCCCAGAACTTGGTGGCCTTGAGGTACTTCTCCTTTTCCGAACGCACCCAGGCGGTCTGCAAGATCGCGACGAGCGCGGCCAGCGAGATCGTCAAGGGAACGAAGAGGAAGTGATAGACGGTCGTAATACCGAACTGCCATCGCGCCAGGGTCTCTGGCGCCAAAGCTAGGTCCACGTCGTCGTCTCCTTCGTTTCGCCGTGGTCACAGCCGCAGTTTGCCCCTTGCATCCCACTCAATCCGGGAGGAAGAGGACGCGCTTGTGAACGCGTTCACATTCACAAGCATTATGTCGTACCGCTGTCGGCATCTTTCAGGGGGGTACCCCTAGCGAATGGATTCAACAGATTGTTGAATGCGACCCATGAAGATTCGATTCCTCTGGCCCGCCGGCCAGCTCACCGCAACGCTCGACGAGACCCCGACCGCCAAGGCCCTCGCCGACGCGCTCCCCATTTCCGCCGCCGCCAACACCTGGGGCGAGGAGGTCTACTTCGACACCGGCGTCTCCGTGGCCCTGGAGCACGACGCCCAGCAGGTCGTCGAGCCCGGCACGGTCGCGTTCTGGACCGAGGGCGACGCGCTCGCGCTGCCCTACGGCCCCACCCCGATCTCGCGCGGGGGCGAGAGCCGCCTGGCGAGCCCGTGCAACGTCCTCGGCTCGTTCGACGGCGACCCCCGCCTGCTGGCCACCGTCCGCGACGGCGACCCCATCCGCGTGGAACTGGCCTGACCGGAACCGGCCCCACCGGTTCCGGAAAGCCCTAGAACTCCTTGAAGAACGCCGCCGCCGTGTGCAGGAAGAGGTCGTTCGCCTCGGGCTCACCGATCGTGACCCGCAGGCCCTCGCCAGCGAAGGGCCGGACCACCACGCCGGCCTTCTCGCAGGCCGCCGCGAAGTCGGCGGTCCGCTCCCCGAGCCGCATCCACACGAAGTTGGCCTGCGTCTCGGGCACCACCGTCCAGCCCTGGGCCAGCAGCGTCCCGTAAACCCGGGCGCGCTCGCCCACCAGCGACCCGACCCGGCCCATCAGCTCGTCCTCGGCCCGCAGCGAGGCGACGGCCGCGTCCTGGGCGAGCTGGCTGACGCCGAAGGGCACCGCGGTCTTGCGCAGCGCCGCGGCCACCGGCTCGTGCGCCACCGCGAAGCCGACGCGCAGGCCCGCGAGGCCGTACGCCTTGGAGAACGTACGCAGCACGGCGACGTTGGGGCGGCTGCGGTAGAGCTCGATGCCGTCCGGTACCTCGACGTCGCGGACGAACTCCTTGTACGCCTCGTCGAGGACGACGAGGACGTCGGAGGGCACCCGGTCCAGGAACCGCTCCAGCTCCGCACGGCGCACGGCGGTGCCGGTGGGGTTGTTGGGGTTGCAGACGAAGATCAGACGAGTCCGCTCGGTGATCGCCTCGAACATGGCGTCCAGGTCGTGCACGTCCCCCTCGGCCAGCGGGACCTGAACCGAGGTCGCACCCGAGATCTGAACGATGATCGGATAAGCCTCGAAAGACCGCCAGGCGTAGATGACCTCGTCGCCCGGACCCGCCGTCGACTGGATCAGCGACTGGGCGACCCCGACCGAGCCGGTGCCGGTGGCGATGTGCTCGACCGGGACCCCGAACCGCTCCGCGAGCTCGTTCACCAGACCCGTGCACGCCATGTCCGGATACCGGTTGAAGTGACCGGCCGCCGCGACCGCGCTCTCCAGCACCCCAGGCAGGGGCGGGTAGGGGTTCTCGTTCGAGGACAGCTTGAAAGCGACCGGGCCGCCCGCCGCAGCGGGCTTCCCGGGCTTGTAGGTGGGGATGCCGTCCAGCTCGGCGCGCAGCTTCGGGCTCTTCTCGCTCACCGCAGGTCCTCCTCGACCGTCCCGTACGACGTCGCCGTCGACTCAATACTCCTCACCTTATGAGGATTCCGTCCATCCGAGAACGGCAGGCGCCAGGAATGCGGGAGAGCGCACGCATATATGCGTGCGCCGGTGGCCTGCGCCGTGGCGCGCGTCCCTCGTACAGGTGAGTTGAGTAGAGCCCGAGAGCGCACCGTTTTGGCATGCACGGTCCCGTCGACAAGGGCACGACACCCTCCGCGCAGCCAAACACCTTTATTTCCAAGGTCATTGGGGGTGGCGAACCGTGCAGAATCGTTGCTGTCAACGCGTGCATATGCATCCGGACCGTCCTGCCCACCGCGCCCTACTATCGGCTCGCCATGACAGCAGCAGGGAAGCATCAGGTGAGCCGGACCGAGACCACCCGGCGGGCCGCCGGCCGACAAGGCCGGGCCGGCATCAGGGACGTGGCCGCCGCGGCGGGCGTCTCGATCACGACCGTCTCCGACGCCCTCAATGGCAAGGGACGGCTGCCGGACGCCACCCGCCGCCACGTTCGCGAGGTCGCGGACCGACTGGGCTACCGCCCTTCCGCGGCGGCCCGCACCCTCCGTACCGGCAAGTCGGGCCTCATCGGCCTGACCGTGACGACGTACGGGGATGAACCTTTCACCTTCACCGAATTCGCATACTTCGCCGAGATGGCCAGAGCGGCCACCTCCGCCGCGCTCGCTCGCGGCTACGCCCTCGTCATCCTCCCCGCCACCTCACGACACGACGTCTGGTCCAACGTGGCCCTCGACGGCACCGTCGTCATCGACCCCTCCGACCACGATCCCGTCGTCACCGAACTGGTCCGCCAGGGTCTGCCCGTCGTCTCCGACGGACGCCCGGCCGGCTCACTCCCCGTCACCGCCTGGGTCGACAACGACCACGAGGCCGCCGTACTGGGCCTCCTCGACCACCTCGCCGCCGCGGGAGCCCGCCGCATCGGGCTCCTGACGGGCACCACCACCGACACCTACACCCGGCTCTCCACCACGGCCTACCTGCGCTGGTGCGAGCGCGTGGGCCAGGATCCCGTCTACGAGTCCTACCCCGCCCACGATCCGTGCGCCGGCGCCGTCGCCGCCGACCGGCTGCTCGCCCGGCCCGACCGACCCGATGCCGTCTACGGCCTGTTCGACCCCAACGGCACCGACCTGCTCGCCGCCGCCCGACGCTACGGCCTGCGCGTTCCCGAGGATCTACTGCTCGTGTGCTGTAGCGAATCCACCGTGTACGCCAACACCGAACCGCCCATCACCACCCTGTCCCTCAAACCGCGCCGCATCGGCACCGCCGTCGTCCAGCTGCTCATCGACGCCATCGAGGGCGTCGACACGGGCGGACCCGTCGAACAGGTCATCCCGACCGAGCTGATCATCCGCACCTCGTCCCAGCGCAGGCAGCCCCGTACGACCGTCAGCCCGCCCCGATCCCCGGCACAGGACTGACCACCACGCCGGCCCAACGGCGGGGCCACTGGCCCCGCCGAGGAACTGAACAACACCGATATTGGGATAAACCGGCAGGAAGAGTCAGCTCCGACCAGGATTCACCACCCCTGGTGCGTCACAGAGCGCGAGCTGCATTCCTATGATGGGCGCACGACATCACGGACCCGCCGCCCCGGCGGCGGCAAGGTCCGCAGGTGTACGGCAGCGCGACGGTGGTGGAGGGGTCGATGACTCAGGGGGCCGGTCAGGGACCCGCGGTGCGGACGGACACCGAGCGGGACTTCCGGTTGCCGGTCGCCGTACCCGCCTCGCATACCGTTCCCCCGGGAACCGCAGCAGCCCGATCGGGCGGCTCCGTCGGGCTCGGGGCGGACGCCCCCGTCTACGGCGAGTACCCCGCGTACTACGACGCGGGCCCGGCCCCCGTCCCCGCGCAGCACGGGTACGGCCACGACGCCCCGTACGGTGCCACCGCCGCCCTCGGCGAGCCCAGCCGCCCGATGGGCCACGTCTCCGAGGACAGCGACCCCGACGGGTACACCCCGACGCAGCGCGACCTGCCCGTCATCGGGCGCGGCGCCCTCGGCGGCCCCGGCGACACCGTCCAGGTCCAGTACGTCCCCCAGGAGACCCCGAGCGAGGGGCCCGGCCCCCTCTACGTCGTCGGCGACGTCCACGGCTACATCGACGAACTCGTCGCCGAACTACAGTTCCAGGGCCTCATCGACGCCGACCGCAACTGGTCCGCCGGCAACGCCCGGCTCTGGTTCCTCGGCGACTTCACCGACCGCGGCCCCGACGGCATCGGGGTCATCGACCTCGTCATGCGGCTCTCCGCCGAAGCAGCCGCCGCGGGCGGCTACTGCAAGGCCCTCATGGGCAACCACGAGCTGCTGCTCATCGGCGCCAAGCGGTTCGGGGACACCCCCGTCGTCTCCGGCGCCGGCACCGCGACCTTCCAGGCCGCCTGGCTCCTCAACGGCGGCCAGCGCACCGACATGGACCGGCTGCAGGACGTCCACCTCCAGTGGATGTCCCGGCTGGACGCGGCGGTCCTGGTGGACGACCACCTGCTCCTCCACTCCGACACCACCGCCTATCTCGACTACGGCGACTCGGTCGAGGACGTCAACGACACCATCCACGAGCTGCTCAACCGCAACGACGCCGACATCACCTGGGACCTGTTCCGCAAGTTCACCAAACGCTTCGCCTTCCGCGACGAGGAGACCGGCCCGCAGGCCGTCCGCGAGCTCATCGGCACCTACGGCGGCAGTCGCGTCGTGCACGGCCACAGCCCCATCCCGTACCTGCTGGGCGAGGTGGGCACCGAGGACGGGGACGGCGCGCACGGTCCGGAGGCCGTCGTAGGCCCGCACGTCTACGCGGAAGGCCTCGCCATCGCGATGGACGGCGGCGTGACGATGGCGGGCAAACTACTCGTCGTGCAACTCCCGCTGAACGACTGAGGCTTCCTGGGGCTGGGTATTTCCGGAAAGCCCCTGTCGACGTACGGCGTGGGCGCTCTACCATCGCTCTATCCGTAGCAGGCTCTCCTCCGTTTGTGCCGGCGCCCCGTTCTACGCGGGCATACCGGTCCCTACGGAGCATCGGGGGATGCACATGACCAGCGCTCCGCACCTGCTCACCGAAGACCGACCGGAGTTCGATCGGCTCCTCGACGAGGCGCTGCGCACGGCGAACGCCAGGCCCGAGCTCGCCGCCCTCGGCGAACGGCTGAACGCCGAACAGCTGCGCACCATGGCCATGGGGGCCACCTCGCTGCTGACGGCCGCGGCCGCGGCCGAGTACGACCACTACGTGAAGGTCCGCAAGGAGCGGCAGGACGAGATCCTGTCCACCCCCGGAACGACGGCGGAGGAGGGAGACGGGCAGGGCGCGGGCGGTGGCGCGGGCGTCAGCGCCGTGGTCGCGGTCCTCGCACCGGTCTTGGCCGGCACCGCCATGCTGATCTTCCTGCTGGTGGGCTACATCCTGAAGATGATCGAACCCGAACCGGCCTTCGCCGACACGATGCTGACGGCGGGCTGGCTCTTCGGCGGGCTCACCGCCGCCGCACTGCTCTTCGCCGTGGTCGGGCTGCTCGTGACGGCCCTCCGCAACAGTTCCACGGAGGTGGCGGCCGACGAGACCGAGGCGGTGCCCGACGAGGTGGCGCGGGCCCGGGAGGCCTGGCGCAACGCCCTGCTGGAGCGGGGCATCATGCCCTTCCTCCGGGACGCGCTGGCCGATCCCAGCGCGAGGGCAGGCTTTCCGGCCCCCCGAAAGCCGGGAGCCGGGCGCATCCCCAACCTGGGATACACCCGGCCCGATTTCACCAGTCCGGGGGCCCCGGCGGAGGGGCCCCGTCCCGGTTACGCGTCTCCGGACTTCACCAGCCCGGACTTCGGAGGTCCGGAGACCACATCGGAGTAGGACTCAGGGCACTCGGCCCGGGCCCTTACTTCAGGGCCTTGGGAAGGTGGTTGGCATCGATCGGGCTGATCGGCGCCCCTGCGGACCGGGCGCGGAGGTCAGGGTCGTTGGCGTCGGGCTGGGGGACGTCCGGGCGCCACACGCCGTTACACGCCAGGGTGTTGGTTCCGGTGTTGACCGTGCAGAAGGTCTCCCAGATGACGCCCGCACTCGTCACCGTCTCGATCACCAGCCGGTTGTTCTGGTGGCCGATGGAGATTCCGCAGGCATCGGCCGGATACCTGCCCATGGGGTTGAGGGTCAGGTCGTACCAGGTCCAGGGCCCTACCTCGGCGCCACCCATGGTGAGTTCACGGATGCCGGCGTACGCATTGCCGTCTCCCGGGAGCACTGCCTTGAACTCGCGGTCGGCGTTGTCCCGGACGGAGTCGATGTCCACGCACAGGGAGGGACCGGTGGGACCGGTGACGCCCCGCGGCCCGGTCACACCTTGCGGGCCGGTCAGGCCCCGCGGGCCCGTCAGGCCCTGCGGACCCCGCGGACCCGTCGCACCGGTGTTGCCCTTGGGACCGCGCGGACCCCGCGGACCCGCCGGGCCCACCTTGCACTTGTCGCCGCCGTGTACCAGCTGCCCGGCTCCGACCGCCGCCTCCTGCGCCTTCGCATTTGGCCTGTTGTGTCCCGACTTGCACTTGTCCGCACCGACCGGCGTCGAGGCCAGCCCCACCGCCGGGGACGCCAAGCCGGCCAGCACCAGCGCCACCGAGGCGAGCGTGCCTCCCGTCAGCCAGGCGGCCCGTCGGGGCATCGGCCCCAGGTAGTTGCGGGCCTTCTTCTCAGAACTCATCTACCGCTCCTCGCGCACACCGGATGGATCAGATCTGCGAAGTCCGGAAATAGGACCGGGCTCCGCGGGCCATCCTGAGGACCCCCGCCGCCGCGACACGGACCGGCGCGCCCACCGGTCAGCGGAACGGCGCAGTGCACACCGCCACTTGGCGGACTGCCACACGGCCACTCGGGTTCGAGCCCCGGCGCCCCGGCGTGCCGCACCCATCGGGCTGAGAGCCCTCCCTAGGGTCAGCCGCCGTGAAGCCGACCATTTGCCTCTGCATGATCGTGAAGAACGAGGCCGCCGTCATCGAGCGCTGCCTCGACTCCGTGCGGGACCTCATCGACACCTGGGTCATTTCCGACACGGGTTCCACCGACGGCACCCAGGACCTCATCCGCAAGGCTCTGCACGGGATCCCGGGGGAGCTCCACGAGGAGCCCTGGGCGAACTTCGGGCACAACCGGAGCCTCAACATCGGCCACGCCCGCGACAAGGCCGACTACCTGCTGCTCCTCGACGCCGACCTCGTCCTGCGCCGTACCGGACCGCTGCCCCCGCTCACCGCGGATTCGTACATGCTGCGCCACGAAGGCACGCTGGAGTACCGGATCAAGCGCCTGGTCCGCGGCGACATCCCCTGGCGGTACGAGGGCGTCACCCACGAGTACCTCACCTGCGACCGCCCCCACGAGAACGACCAGCGCCCGGGGGTACAGGAGAACCTGGACGCGCTCGTGATCGAGGACTACGCCGACGGCGGCTCCCGGCACGACAAGTTCGAACGGGACGCCCGCCTGCTCGGCGCCGAGCTCCAGCGGGACCCCTCGAACACACGCACCGTCTTCTACCTCGCCCAGACCATGCGCGACATGGGCGACACGGCGGAGGCCGCCCGGCTCTACGAACGCCGTGCGGCCATGGGCGGATGGGACGAGGAGGTCTACTACGCCCTGCTGCAAGTCGGCATCCTGCACGGGGAATCAGGAGACCACCCCGCCGCCCTGGACGCACTCTCCCGCGCCTGGGAATCCCGGCCGGCCCGCCTGGAAGCCTGCTACGAACTCGCCGCCAGGCTGCGTCTCCTGGGTCACCACCACGCCGCGCACGCGATCACCGGGGCGGTCCTGGACCGGCCGGCCCCCAACGACCTGCTCTTCGTCCAGCCCTGGGTGTACCGGTGGGGTCTGCTCTTCGAGCACTCCATCACCGCGTACTGGGTGGGAGACATGGACACCTCGCTACGGGCCTGCGACCGGCTGCTCGCCCTCCCCGACCTGCCCGAGCCCTACCGCCGCCAGACCGAAATCAACCGCGGCTTCGCCGCGAGCCATGTTTCACGTGAAACATCGATCCCTGTTTCACGTGAAACATCGATCCCTGTTTCACGTGAAACATCGGAGCGCTCACCCGTCTAACCGGCGGACCGGTCTCCCAGTGCCCGCCTCCGCTGCGCGACATCCGCCAGCGCCGGCGGGCGCCAGGCCCCGTCCGGGTGGTACAGATTCCGTCCCGGCTCCACGATCTCGTCGATCCGGTCGAGGGTCGCGTCGTCGAGGACCAGCCCGGCGCCCTTCACCAGCGACTCGAGCTGCTCCATGGTCCTCGGCCCGATGATCACCGACGTGACGGCAGGATGCGCGAGCGGGAAGGCCACTGCCAGCTCGGGCAGTGTGCAGCCGATCGAGTCGGCGAGCTCCACCAGCTCCTCCACCGCTTCCAGTTTCGCGACGTTGCCCGGAATCGCGGGATCGAAGCGGGCAGGAGTCAGCGCCGCACGCCCCGAAGTCAGGTCGATGGCCCCGCCGAGCCGGTACTTCCCGCTCAGGAACCCGGACGCGAGCGGGCTCCAGGTCAAGACCCCCATCCCGTACCGCCGGGCCACCGGCAGCACACCGCTCTCGATCCCGCGCGCGAGGATCGAGTACGGCGGCTGCTCGGTCCGGAAACGCGGCAGCGCCCGCCGTTCGGCGACGTGCTGCGCCTCGACGATCTCCTCGGCCGGGAAGGTGGAACAGCCGAAGGCCCGTATCGTGCCGGCCCGCACCAGATCGCCGAGGACCGACAAGGTCTCCTCTACGTCCGTCCCGTGATCCGGCCGGTGCACCTGGTAGAGGTCGATCCAATCGGTGTCCAGACGGCGCAGGCTGTCCTCGACGGCACGCGTGATCCACCGCCGGGAGTTCCCGCTGCGGTTGCGGCCCTCGCCCATCTGGAAGTGCACCTTGGTCGCGAGGACGACATCGTCCCGCCGGCCCTTGAGGGCCTTGCCCACGATCTGTTCGGACTCCCCGCCGGAGTACATGTCCGCGGTGTCGACGAAGTTGATCCCGTGGTCGAGCGCGGCATGGACGATCCGCACACAGTCCTCGTGATCCGGATTGCCCACCGCGCCGAACATCATCGTGCCGAGGCAGTGCGCGCTGACCTCGATGCCGGTCCCGCCCAGAATTCGGTATCGCATGCTCATGGGCCGCACTCTAAAAGCTGAAGCGCACTCCATCACAAGCCCCGGCGGAGCCTCCGGGAGCCCGGATGTTCGGGAGCCCGCCGTGCACACGGCGTACGCAACGGCGGCCCGCGACTCCCCCCTCGGTGTCGCGGGCCGTCCGTCCGTGCGTGCGTACCGGGTCGGTGGTCAGTCGGCCAGCGGCAGGTACACGCGGTTGCCCGAGGCCGCGAACTCGGCGGACTTCTCCGCCATGCCCGCTTCGATCTCCTCGGCGCCCAGGTCGCCACCGTGCTGGCGGCGGATGTCCTGGGAGATCTTCATCGAGCAGAACTTCGGACCGCACATGGAGCAGAAGTGCGCGGTCTTGGCCGGCTCGGCCGGGAGGGTCTCGTCGTGGAACTCACGGGCCGTGTCCGGGTCGAGGGCCAGGTTGAACTGGTCCTCCCAGCGGAACTCGAACCGTGCGTCCGACAGGGCGTCGTCCCACTCCTGGGCGCCCGGGTGGCCCTTGGCCAGGTCCGCCGCGTGGGCCGCGATCTTGTACGTGATGACACCGGTCTTCACGTCGTCGCGGTTCGGCAGGCCCAGGTGCTCCTTGGGCGTGACGTAGCAGAGCATCGCGGTGCCCCACCAGGCGATCATCGCGGCGCCGATGCCCGAGGTGATGTGGTCGTACGCGGGCGCGACGTCGGTGGTCAGCGGGCCGAGCGTGTAGAACGGCGCCTCCTCGCAGATCTCCTGCTGAAGGTCGATGTTCTCCTTGATCTTGTGCATCGGGACGTGCCCGGGGCCCTCGATCATCGTCTGCACGTTGTGCCGCTTGGCGATCGTGTTCAGCTCGCCCAGCGTCTTCAGCTCCGCGAACTGCGCCGCGTCGTTGGCGTCCGCGATGGAACCGGGGCGCAGGCCGTCACCCAGGGAGTACGTGACGTCGTACGCCGCGAGGATCTCGCAGAGCTCCTCGAAGTTCGTGTAGAGGAAGTTCTCCTTGTGGTGCGCCAGGCACCAGGCGGCCATGATCGAGCCGCCGCGCGAGACGATGCCGGTCTTGCGGCGGGCGGTCAGCGGCACGTACGACAGCAGCACGCCGGCGTGGACCGTCATGTAGTCGACGCCCTGCTCGGCCTGCTCGATGACCGTGTCCTTGTAGATCTCCCAGGTCAGGTCCTCGGCGCGGCCGTCGACCTTCTCCAGCGCCTGGTACAGCGGCACGGTGCCGATCGGCACGGGGGAGTTGCGCAGCACCCACTCGCGGGTGGTGTGGATGTTGCGACCGGTCGAGAGGTCCATGACCGTGTCGGCGCCCCACTTGGTCGCCCAGGTCATCTTGTCCACCTCCTCCTCGATCGAGGAGGTGACCGCGGAGTTGCCGATGTTGGCGTTGACCTTCACCAGGAACCGCTTGCCGATGATCATCGGCTCGATCTCGGGGTGGTTCACGTTGACCGGCATGACCGCGCGACCTGCGGCGATCTCCTCGCGGACGACCTCGGGGGAGACGTTCTCGCGGATCGCGACGTACTCCATCTCCGGGGTGATCTCGCCCCGGCGGGCGTACGCGAGCTGCGTGACCGCGGCCCCGCCACGGCCGCGGCGGGGCTGGCGCGGGCGGCCAGGGAAGACCGCGTCGAGGTTCTTGAGGCCACCGCGCGGCGAGGTGTGCTTGATGCCGTCGTCCTCGGGGCGCACGGGGCGGCCCGCGTACTCCTCGGTGTCGCCGCGGCCGATGATCCAGTTCTCGCGCAGCGGCGGCAGGCCCCGGCGCACGTCGGTCTCGATCTGCGGGTCGGTGTACGGCCCGGACGTGTCGTAGAGCGTCACGTCCTTGCCGTTGGTGAGGTGGACCTGGCGAACCGGCACCCGGATGTCGGGGCGGGAGCCCGCCACGTAACCCTTGTGCCAGCCAGGCTGGCGCTCGGTCGCCTGGCCGTCGGCGTCCTGGCTGGCGGCAGGCGTGCGTGCGTCCTGAATGGTCATGAGACCTAATCTCCCTACGCCGGCATTACCCGGTAACAGGTTCGGCGGTCGACGCAGCCTCCTCCCGTACGCATATTCGAATGCGAACGGTGATCAGCGCCCTCTCAGCCCGGTGCTCCGAGCTCCCGCGTTGTGCAAAGTAGCCCCCACGCTAGCGTCATGTGTGGCGTGCTGAACAGTGGGCCCCCTCATCTCTTGCGATGATCGGCCAGTGACGTCCTCGCCGCAGCCCCCCATCGAACCCACGGATCCCACTGGTCACGCCGGCCACGCAGGTCACTCGCACGCGGGCCCAGGCCATTCGCCCGACCGGTCTCCCGGGCACTCCCACGGCCATGCGCACAGCCATGGCCCGGCGGCCCCCGTCTCCAAGCACCTGCGCAAGGTGATCGCAGCTGTTCTGATCCCCTTCGCCACCGCCGTCGTGATCGGCATGATGGTGCTCTGGCCCGGTGGCGCGCCGACCCACGAGCGCACCGGGGTCGGCTTCGACCGGCAGACCCAGCAGGGCAAGGTCGTCGCACTCCAGCACGTCGACTGCAAATCCGTGAACGCCGCGCAGGTGCCGGCCACCGGCGACACCTCCACCCCCGAGGGGCGCGAGGCCCTCGCCTCGCAGACCGGCGAGTGCAAGAAGGCCACCATCAAGGTCGGCAGCGGCCCCGACAAGGGCCGCGAGTTCGTCGAGATCGTCCAGCCCGGTGCACCACGGCAGTTGACGGGCGGCCAGGAGGTAGTGGTCGCCTACGCCCCGGACGCACCCCAGGACCTCCAGTACTCCGTGGTCGACGTGAACCGCAAGCTGCCGATGGCCCTGCTCGCGGGCATCTTCGCCCTCGCGGTGGTCCTCGTCGGGCGGATGCGCGGGCTGTTCGCGCTCATCGCCCTCGCCGTCAGCTTCGCGGTGCTGACCTTCTTCATCCTCCCCGCGATCCTGCAGGGGTCGAACCCGCTGGTCGTGGCCGTGGTCGGAGCGAGCGCGATCATGCTGATCGCGCTCTACATGTGCCACGGGCTGACGGCCCGCACCTCGGTCGCGGTCCTCGGCACCCTCGTCTCGCTGCTGCTGATCGGCCTGCTGGGCTCGTTGTTCATCGACTGGGCGTTCCTCAGCGGCAACACGGACGACAACACCGGGCTGATCCACGGGCTCTACCCGAACATCGACATGAGCGGTTTGCTGCTTGCGGGTGTCATCATCGGATCGCTCGGCGTACTGGACGACGTGACCGTCACTCAGACCTCGGCGGTCTGGGAACTCCACCAGGCAGACCCGTCGATGGGCCCGCGCGGGCTCTACCGTGCGGGCATCCGCATCGGGCGCGACCACATCGCGTCGGTGGTGAACACCCTGGTACTTGCCTACGCGGGCGCGGCGTTGCCCCTGCTCCTCCTGTTCTCGATCGCGAACAGCAGTATGGGTTCGGTGGCCAACAGCGAGCTGGTCGCGGAAGAGATCGTACGAACCCTCGTGGGCTCGATCGGGCTGGTCGCCTCGGTACCGGTGACGACGGCGCTGGCCGCGCTGGTGGTGTCCGCCGACCGCGCGGAATCCCCGGCGGCCACAGCGGCCTCGGGGCCGCTCCGCGGCGGCCGGGGCCGGCGACGCAAGCGCTGAAAGGCGGACCGACGGGCGCGACTGGTCAGTTCGCGCGCACGGCCGGTCGTGCGGAACGGCAAGGTGGAGCGCTCAGCGCGTCGGCACGCTGAGCCGTGGTGCGTTCGTGCGGTGATCCAGGTGGTGCGGTGACGCTTGCCGGCGCGCCCTGGTCAGCGGGCGTCCGGCAGGGCTTCCGTCAGCCCGCGTTCTGCTCGTTCTGCTGGGACTCCGCGAGGATCTTGTCGAGCGCCTCGTCGAGGTTCTCCTCGAAGTCCCCGAGGTTGCGCTCCTGGCCGAGCGGAACGATCCGGTCGGTGCGGTCGAGGAACGCCACGAGTGGCGCCGCGCTCGCGCGGAAGAGAGCCCGGTCTGCTCCTACTTGCAGCCGGATGTGGACATCGGACAGTTCCTCCGGATCGGTCGGGGCGATGTGGACATCGCCGTCACCGCACGGCTTGTTGATGCCGTCGAGAAGGAGCTCCCGGCCGAACGCCCAGGTCACGGGCGCGTCTCCGGGAAGGTGGAAGGTCAGGCGCACTGCGTAGGGGTCACGAGCGTCGTACCGGAGTTCCACCGGGATCCGGAACGAGAGCTCCTCGGAAACGAGGAAACTCATCATGACCTCTGCCTGTACCGACTCGCGCATTGCCTACCCCGCTGTAGTGGAAGTGGCCAGGAATGATCCCCCAAGGCCCTCTTGACAAGAGTGGTGGAAGCGCTAGCAGATCACAAGGAGTGAGTTTTCAGATACTGATAGAGAACGAGAGGGTGCTCAACAGCGCGCCTACTTCACTCCGTAGCCGATCGACCGCATACAGCAATCGATTTTCCTGGTGCAGAGGAAGAGAAATCGCCATCGTCGCGGCGGTGTCGCCGGCCGTGATGGGGATGGCCGCGCACACCGTGCCCAGGGCGTACTCCTGCCGCTCGGTCACCGGCTGCATCCGTTCCATGGAGCCGATCCGCTGCTCAAGAGCCCGCAGATCCCGCACGGTGTAGGCGGTGATGGCCTCGACCGGGTGACGGTCGTAGTAGTCCTTGCGCGCCTTCTCGTCGAGCTGGCCGAGCAGGCACTGCCCGATGGCGTGCGCGTGGCCGGTCTCGCGGAAATCGGCCCACTCTTCGCAGGCCGGGTTCGCCGGGGTGTCCGAGACGCCCACGACCTCGATTTCACCCTCGCGGTAGACCGCGAAGTAGACGGGTGCCCCGACCGCGTCGCGGAAGTGCGCGAGGGAGTCGAGGATCATGCTGCGACGTTTCTGCTGAAGCCCGCCACCGGCCAGTCGGCCCGCGGCGTCCCCCAGGACGAAGACCCCGCTCTCCCGTCGCAGATAGCCCTCGTGCGTCAGGGTGCGCAGCAGGTGGTACGCGGTGGGAAGCGGGAGCCCGGCCTCGCGCGCCAGTTGTTTCGCCGGGGCTCCCTCACTATGGGAACCCACCGCTTCGAGCAGCCTCAGTGCCCGCTGCACCGAACCGATCAGAGTCGGCACACCGGCATTGTGAACCGGAGACAAAGCTCACCCCCAGGCGTGGCGGCGAGCCTTGGGGGGGCCCGCCCTGCGGGGGCCGCCCCCGCGTGTGCCGTGACTCCTGGGGGTCGTGCTCGGCGGCTGTAACAAAGAACCGCAGGTCAGAGCGGCAGTACCGGCGTTCGGTGCCCAGGGAACGGCACAGATTGCCACTCTATCCGCCGATTCCCGGGCTGTGAGCGGTTTAGCGCTTCACGTTCCCTCAGCTGGGTTAATCCCACTGTGACCCTGGTTGCGCCAGTTCTACCACTCCCCGGCGGAGGACTTCGCCTCGGTGCCCTTGAACTTCCTGACGACGAAGATCAGGCCTCCGACGAGGGCCACGAGGAGCAGCGCCTTGAAGAGGAAGCCGATCAGCGCACCGATGATGCTGGTGATCACGCCTCCGAAGACGAACAGCACCAGCAGCGGAACGGCGACCCACTTGACCCACCAGGGCATGCCTTCGAATATCCCTCGGATGCCTTCCATGTCCTCGACCTCTTCTTCCTAGTCCGTCTAGCCGGTGAACTCCTGCTCTCGATGCTAGGAGGCCGCGGCCCGCGACGGGGCCCCGCGAGCCCCCGTAGTCCCCTGATCCGACCCCTAGGGGGACAGGACCCCGGACCCTCAGTCCCGGGGCCCGTTCACCCTTCCGGCGGAGAGAAGACGACCATGACCTTCAGGTTCTCGGTGATGTGGTGGAACTTGTGCGGCACCCCGGCCGGCACGTAGACCACGCTCCCGTTCGCCACCATCGTGGTCTCCTCCCCGACGGTGATCGAGGCCCGGCCGCTCACGACGAAGTACACCTCGTCCTGACCGTGCGGCTGTTGGGGATCGCTCTGCCCGGCGTCCAGCGCGTACAGCCCGACCGACATGTTCCGCTCGCGCAGGAACTGCAGGTAGGCACCCTCGTTCGCGGCCCGCTCGGCCTCGAGGTCGTCCAGCCGGAAGGCCTTCATCTTCTTTGTACCCCTTGTGCTCTCTCGTCCGGCAAGCATCCGCGGATCAGCTGATGTTCCACCGGGACCATCTCTGCAACGATCAGACACATGACGAATTTCGTAGTCAAGACCCTCGCCAACGCGGCAGCCCTGGCCGTCGCCATCTGGCTCCTCGCCGGCATCACGCTGGACGACGGCACCAGCATGGGCCACCGCGCGCTCTCCCTGATCCTGGTCGCGCTGATCTTCGGCGTGGTCAACTTCATCGTCAAGCCCGTGGTGAAGCTGCTCTCGCTGCCGCTCTTCGTCCTCACCCTCGGCCTGTTCACCCTCGTGGTGAACGCGGCGATGCTGCTGCTGACCTCGTGGCTGGCGAAGCAGTTCGACCTCAGCTTCCACGTCGACGGCTTCTGGACCGCGGTCGTCGGCGCCCTGATCATCTCCGTCGTCTCCTGGGCCGTGAACATGGTCCTGCCCGACAAGAACTGAGGCCGGGCGCCCATGTACCGCGTGTGCTTCGTCTGCACCGGCAACATCTGCCGCTCGCCCATGGCCGAGTCGGTCTTCCGCTCCCACGTGGCCGACGCCGGGCTCTCGGGCCTGGTGGAGGTCGACAGCGCCGGCACCGGCGGCTGGCACGAGGGCGACGGGGCCGACCCGCGCACCGTAGCCGTCCTCGAGGCCGCCGGGTACGAACCGGGCCACCGGGCCCGGCAGTTCCGGGCCTCCTGGTTCGCCGGCCTCGACCTCGTCATCGCGCTCGACGCCGGGCACCTGCGTGACCTGAGGGCGCTCGCCCCCACCCCCGAGGACGCCGCCAAGGTCCGGCTGCTGCGGTCCTACGACCCGGCGGCCCCCACCGCGCAGACCGACGTACCGGACCCCTACTACGGCACCCTCGACGGATTCGAGGAGTGCCTGCGGCTGGTCGAGGCGGCCAGCCCCGGCCTGCTGGCCGCCGTGAGCGAAGCCGTGAAGGAGCACACCCGATGAACACCCCCGACCACGTGCCTCCGAGGGCGGAGCGGCTCGGCGACGGCACCGTCGCCGTCCGCGCCGGACTGCCGGAGCCCGTCAAGAACGAGCCGCCGCTGCCCGGCCCCGTCTTCGCCGCCCACTTCCACCTCCCCGGCGACGTAGAGGGCCCCTACGCCTACGCCCGCGACACCAACCCCACCTGGACCCTGCTGGAGCGGGCCATCGGGGAGCTGGAGGCCCCCGGCCTGGACGGGGTGGACACGGTCGTCTTCGCCTCCGGCATGGCCGCGGTCTCCGCCGTCCTGCTCTCCCAGGCACGCGCCGGGGACACCGTCGTCCTGCCGGACGACGGCTACCAGGTGCTGCCCCTCGTACGAGAACAGCTGGAGGCGTACGGGGTCCACGTGCGCACCGCCCCCACCGCCGAGGACGCCCAGCTCGCGGTTCTCGACGGGGCCCGGCTGCTGTGGCTGGAGACCCCGTCCAACCCGGGCCTCGACGTCTGCGACGTACGACGCCTCGTGGACGCGGCACACGCCGGTGGAACCCTCGTCGCCGTCGACAACTCCCTCGCGACCCCGCTCGGCCAGCGCCCCCTCGAACTGGGCGCCGACTTCTCGGTGGCCAGCGGCACCAAGGGCCTGACCGGCCACGGCGACCTGCTGCTCGGTTACGTCGTCTGCCGGGACGCCGAGCTCGCCGCGGGCATCCGCCGCTGGCGCAAGGTGGTCGGCGCCATCCCCGGTCCCATGGAGGCCTGGCTCGCCCACCGGTCCCTGTCCACCATCCAGCTTCGCGCCCAGCGCCAGTGGGCCAACGCGCTCGCCGTCGCCGAGGCCCTTGCCGACCGCGGCGACGTCACCGGGCTGCGCTACCCGGGCCTGCCGGCGGACCCGTCCCACAAGACGGCCGCGCGGCAGATGCGGGGCTTCGGCTCCGTGGTGTCCTTCATCCTGGCCGACCGAGCGCACGCGGAACGGTTCATGGCGGCCCTGCGGCTCGTCGAGGACGCCACCAGCTTCGGCGGGGTGCGGTCCACGGCGGAGCGCCGCCGGCGGTGGGGCGGAGACGCCGTTCCGGAGGGCTTCATCCGCTTCTCCGCAGGCGCCGAGGACACCGAGGACCTGGTCACGGACGTGCTGCGGGCACTCGACCTGGCAGCCGCGGAAGGCTGACCGGCCGTCCGAAAGCGGTCCGAGCACGCTGTTCAGCAGCTCGGACCGCACGGATCCCCGCCCGGCGGGTTTCACCCGCGGGCGTTTCAGAAGCGGAAGTCTGGGCCACTCTTCTCCCATGACCGAACGTCCAGTGGTCAAACGCACCGCCCGCGCGATCCTGCTCGACGGTGACGACCTGATCCTCATCAAGCGGACCAAACCCGGCGTCGACCCGTACTGGCTCACTCCCGGCGGGGGCGTCGAGCCCTCCGACCTGACCGTCGTCGAAGCCCTCCACCGGGAGCTCCACGAGGAACTCGGCGCGAAGATCACCGATGTCGTGCCCTGCTTCGTCGACACCGTCGAGCACATCGCCGACGGGGGAGTGACCGGCGTCAAGGTGCAGCACTTCTTCGTCTGCCACCTCGAATCCATGGACCCCAGCCAGCGGCACGGACCCGAGATCGACGAGCCGGAGGGCGAGTACGAGATCGTCCGCGTGCCCTTCAGCCGCGTCGGCATCGCCGCGGTACATCTCGTCCCGTTGTCCCTGCGCCGCTACCTCGACGGCAACATCGAGGGCGTGCGCGCGATGCACGCCCCCGACCTGGGCTGACCCACCGCACGCGGGCGCCGCCGCCGCAATCAGCCGGCGACGCCCGCCAGTTCCTCCACCTCGTCGTGGCGGATCCGCTCGCCCGGGATCCCGATCCTCTTCAGCGCGTCCACCCCACTGCGGATCATCGCGGCAGG
Source organism: Streptomyces sp. GQ60 (assembly GCF_059758875.1). Taxonomy (NCBI): domain Bacteria; kingdom Bacillati; phylum Actinomycetota; class Actinomycetes; order Kitasatosporales; family Streptomycetaceae; genus Streptomyces; species Streptomyces sp. GQ60. The sequence continues at coordinate 178,279 of NZ_JCAXEG010000007.1, forward strand.
CCCCGAGACGAACGCGTCGTACGAGCTCCAGGGCCCGTGCGTGCCGACGGCCTGCGGCAGTTGTCCGGCCAGGCCCTCGTCGCAGACCACCGGGCGCACCGACAGCCAGGGGTGCGAGCGCTGCAGCCCCAGCAGGGTGTCCTTGTCGTACAGGTCGTCGTCGCTGCGCGCCCCGAAGAACACCTCCACCGGGCGCCGCTCTCCGTGCTCGGCGACGTCCTCGATCAGGGCCTTGATCGGGGCGATGCCCGTGCCTCCGCCCAGGCACAGCATTCCGTTGTCGGTGCTGTGGTCCACCACCATCGATCCCGCCGGGGGCCCGAGCCGCAGCACGTCTCCGGGCCGGGCGTGCCGGACGAGCGCGTTGGAGACCCATCCCGCCGGAACGGCCTTGACGTGGAAGGACAGCAGCCCGTCCGCGCGCGGCGCCGAGGCGAAGGAGTAGTGCCGCCAGATCCGCGGCCACCACGGAGTCTCCAGGCTCGTGTACTGGCCTGCCAGGAAGGGGTAGGGCTGGTCGGGGCGGACGGTGAGCACCGCGATGTCGGAGGTGCGCAGATCGTGGGAGACCACCTCCGCGTGCCACCACGGCGGCGCCTTGGGCTCGTCCTCGGCCGCCGCGTCGATCATGATCTGGGAGATCGCGGTGTACGCACGCACCCAGGCGGCCTCGGTCTCGGGTCCCCAGGTGGCCTCGGCGTACTTGGCCAGCGCCCCGATCAGGGCCTCTCCCACCGGCGGATAGTGCTCGGGCCGGGTCCCGTACTTGCGGTGTCCCGAGCCCAGCCGGCGCAGGTAGGCGGTGAGCACCTCGGGGTTGTCGATGTGCTCGGCGGCCGTCAGCAGCGCCTTCAGCAGCCGGTCGCGCTGCACGTCCATCGCGGCGGGGAACAGCCCCCGCAGATCCGGGTAGCCCGTGAAGACGACGGCGTAGAAGTAGGAGGTCACCCTGTCGGCGACGGGTGCGATCTCCTCGAGGGTCCGGCGGATGAGCACGGCATCGGGGGAGGGCTCGGGAGAGGGCTCGGGCGCCCCGTCCCCGGACGGTATCCGGGATGACCCCCGTCTTGCCGATCTGGTGGGCGGAGCGTCCATGCGGTGCCTCGCTTCGAACATCTCGGTAGGTCTGCACACGCCACGGCCTTCGAATCCGTGGTTCCGGGTTTCACAGCGTGCCAGTCCGCCCCAGAGCTTGCGGGGAAATGCGGGAATTCCGCGTTTCGAACCCACTTTCCCCTTAAGATGCCTCAACTCCCGTGCGTGCCACCCCTGTCAGCTGGTATGCCTCGCGCAAGTCCCGGCCCTCATAGACGTGCGTCGCCCGCTCCACCAGGTAGGGCCGGGCGTTCACCGCGACCGAGAGCGGGACCGCCTCGAAGAGCGCCACGTCGGTACTGGAGTCCCCGTACGCGACACAGTCGGCCCGGGTCACGCCGAACCGTGCGCACAGCCGGTCGGCGACCGTCACCTTTCCCTGCGGGGTCAGGATCCCGGCCACCTCCACCGGCCGGGTGAAGGGCACTTCCGGGAAGACCGAGCCGTGCGCGGCGTGCGCGCCCCACTCCAGCAGGAGCTCCACGAAGAACGACGGCGACAGCGAGATCACCGCGCAGTAGTCCCCGCGCCCCCGGATCTCCTGCCAGACCTCCCTGATCCCCGACAGCCACGGAGCCCCGTCGAACGCCGCCCGGACGTGTGCCGGGGTCAGGTCCGTCCAGAGCTTCTGCACCGCCAGAGCGAACTGGTGCGGCTGGAGCTCCCGCGCGGCGAAGGACCGCTCCAGGTCTGCGATCTCGTCGGACAGCCCGAGCTGCCGGGAGATCTCGACCGGTGACGCCGAGCCGTACATCAGCGTCCCGTCGAGGTCGAACAGGTGGAGGAGGGTCATAACCGTCGAGGCTAGTACGTTCGTTTCACGTGAAACAGTGGATGCCGCCCACCGGACCTCGTGTCGATGTTTCACGTGAAACATGCACCCCAAATCCCCTGGACCGGGTCACCATCGATGAACCAGTCTGGGGCCGTGACACCACCACACCTCATCTCCCTCCCGATCCGCGCACTGACCGTGGACGACCTCCGCCACTGCGCCGATCTCTCCGAAGACCGCGGCTGGCCCCGCGAGGACCACAAGTGGGGGCTGCTGCTCGCCGCCGGACACGGCTACGGCATCGACGCCCCCGACGGACAGGGGCTCGCCACGGCCTGCGTGGTCACCCGGTACGGACCACCGCTGGCCGACCCCGAACTCGCCGCCATCGGCATGGTCCTCGTCGCCGAGCGCTACGCCCGCCAGGGTCTGGGCCGGCACCTGATGACCTACGTCTGCGACGAGGTCCTCAAGGGCATTCCAATCACCCTGCACTCCACCCCGTACGGGCGCCCCCTCTACGAGGAGCTCGGATTCGAGGCCACCGGGCGCGCCGAGATGCTCCGGGGCTCCTTCAGCCCGGAAGCCGCCGGGCCCGCGCAGGACACCGTCCGCGTCCGGCCCGCCGGTGCCGAGGACATCGCGCGGATCCTCCTGCTGGACGCCGAGGTCTTCGGCGCCGACCGGACCCACATGGTCACCCGGCTGCCCGCCTTCACCGACAGGCTGCTCATCGCCGAGGACCCCTCCGGCGAGCTGATCGGATACGGAGCCATCTGGCCGAACATGGAGACCCATGTCATCGGTCCCCTGGTGGCCCGGGACACCAGCGCGGCCCGGGCACTGGTCACCGCCCTCGCGGCGGCCACCGACCGCCCCCTGCGCACGGATGTCGACGTACGCCACGAGGAACTTCTCGGCTGGCTCAAGGACCGCGGTCTCGGCTCCGTGGCCTTCAACACCGTCATGACCCGGGACATCCCCGGCCTGCCAGGTGACTGGACCCGCCGGTGGGCCCCGCTCACCGTGGCGGCCGGCTGAGCAAGGAGCATCAGACCATGACCGACAGCGACTCCGGCCTGCTCATCCGTCCCGCCACCGAGCAGGACCTGCCCACGATCGTCGCGATGCTCGCGGACGATCCGCTCGGCGCCACCCGGGAGTCCCCGGACGATCTCACCCCCTACGCGGCAGCCCTCAAGCGGCTGACGGACGACCCCCACCAGCACATCGTCGTCGCCGTCCGCGCGGGCCGCGTCGTCGGCACCCTCCAGCTGACGATCGTCCCCGGGCTCTCGCGCAAGGGAAGCACCCGTTCGATCATCGAGGGCGTCCGGGTCCACGCCGACGAACGCGGCAGCGGGCTGGGCACCCGGTTCATCGAGTGGGCGATCGAACGGTCCCGTGCCGAGAACTGCCAACTCGTCCAGCTCACCTCGGACGTGACCCGCGTCGATGCCCACCGCTTCTACGAGCGGCTCGGCTTCACCGCCTCGCACGTCGGGTTCAAACTCCAGCTCTGATCCGCCGGCCGTGGGCCGGGCCGCTGTCGGTGGCCCGGCCTACGATCGGGAGGATGAGCAGCCTTCCCCTCATCAGCACCACGGAGCGCCGCCGGCGCCTCGGCCGCAGGCACCGCCTGGCCCCGTCGGCACACGCCGCCACCGTGTCCGAGGTCGCGGACTGCGTCGTCGCCCTGCACGCCACCGATGCCGCGACCGTCTTCCTCTCCGCCCGCGCCAGGCTGAGCGAAAGCGCGCCCGCCGCGATCGAGCAGGCCCTGTACGAGGACGTGACCCTCGTCCGGCTGCTCAGCATGCGCAACACCCTCTTCGCCGTCTCCGCCGAACTCGCCCCGTACGTCGATGCCTCCACCGCCCGCGGCATCGCCGTGAAGGAGCGCCGCACCTTCCTCAAGCACCTCCTCGAGGACGGTCAGGGGCTCGACGCGGACTGGCTGGCCCAGGTGGAGCGCGCCGTGCTGGACGCGCTCGACGCCCACGGCCCCTCCACCGGCAGCCAGCTCTCCACGGCCGTCCCCGCCCTGCGCCGGAAGTTCGTCTACGGCCGGGGCAAGAAGTACGAGACCGAGACCGGTGTCGCCACCCGTGTCATCCGGCTGCTGGCTGCCGACGGACGGATCCGCCGGGACCGGCCCCGGGGATCGTGGACCTCCAGCCAGTACCGCTGGGCCCACACCGAGCCCTGGCCCACCGTGCCCGCGGCCGAGGCCCGCGCCGAGATCGCCCGCCGGTGGCTCCACTCCTACGGTCCGGCCACCGAGACCGACCTCAAGTGGTGGACGGGCTGGACCCTCACCGAGGTCCGCAAGGCCCTCGCGGCCGTCGGCCCCGACGAGGTCCGGCTCGAGGACGGCGCCATCGCGCTCGTCTGCCCCGGGGACACCGGGCCCGGACCCGAGCAGGAGCCCTGGGCAGCCCTGCTTCCGGCCCTCGATCCGAGCTCGATGGGCTGGGCGGACCGGGGCTTCCATCTCGACCCCGCCCACCGGCCACCCCTCTTCGACCGCTCCGGCAACATCGGCCCCACCGTGTGGTGGAACGGGGAGATCGTCGGCGGTTGGGCACAGCGCGGCGACGGCAAGATCGTCCACCGGCTGCTGGGCGACCCCGGCAGCGATGCCGAGAAGGCCATCTCCGCCGAGGCCGTCCGGCTCGCCTCCTGGCTGGGGGAGGCCCGGGTCACCCCGCGCTTCCGCACCCCGCTCGAGCGTGAACTCGCAGCGGGGTGACGCCAGTGCGCTAGCCGATGCCCCGCCAGCCCTGCGGGTCGACCCCGCCGGGCACCGGGGACTTCGGGTCGTAGGGCTCCCGGGTGAACACGAACGAGGCCAGGTCGAGGTGGCTCACCGATCCGTCCGGGCGCCGTACGGCCCGCAGCGACTCGCCCGCGTAGTAGCCGCCCAGTCCGGTCCAGCTTCCGTCCGGCTCCGGCCGGAAGCGGGCGGCCCGCCCGGTCGCGCCCACCGGGCCCAGCTCCAGGAACCCGTCGTAGGTCAGCCGTACGGCCTGGGCCGAGGTGCCCCAGTACCAAGGGCCGCACAGCTCCAGCGCGACGGGATCGGCCTCCGGCAGCGGCCGCCACGGCTCGGGGATCCGCGGCTCCGCCTCCGCGACAATGCCCACCAGGTCGGCCGCCAGCACCGAAACCGCCGGCCCTGAAGTGCAGTTGGCCAGTACCACCGCGGCCACGTCGTCCGCCTCGCTCAGCCACAGCCCGGCGAGGAAGCCCGGAAGCGAGCCGCTGTGGCCCGCGAGCCTGCGCCCGCCGCTCAGCGTCAGCTGCACCCCGAGCCCGTATCCGAGGTCGGCGATGCCCGGCTCCGGGGGAGTGGCCGAGGTCCGCATCTCCCGGACGGACTCGGCGCTCAGCACGCGCGCGTCGCCCCGTACGAGGAAGGCGGCGAACTTCGCCAGGTTGCCGGTGGTGGACCAGAGCTGGCCGGCCGGAGCCATGAGCCCGAGGTCCTCCAGCGGTTCCGGCATCATCACGTCCGCCCACGGGTGCACCGCCCAGCCGCCGGCGTGCGGGGCGACCGGCTGCGCCGTGGTGCGCCCCAGTCCCAGCGGCTCCAGCACCTCGGCGCGGAGCACGTCCTCCCACGGCCTTGCGCGGACGGCCTCGACGAGCGAACCGAGCAGTGTGTAGCCGGGGTTGGAGTAGTGGTGGCGGCGTCCGGGCTCGAAGCGGAAGGGGCGCTCGCCCAGGACGTCCGCGAGTTCCGGCCGCAGCGTGCCGGCCGTCCGCTCCCACCACTCGCCGGGCGTCTCCGCCGCCAGGCCGGACGTGTGGGACAGCAGTTGTCCCACCGTCACTTCGCCGACTCCCGTACCGGGAAGGAACTTCTCGACCGGGTCGCCCAGTTCCAGCAGGCCCTCGTCCCGCAGCCGCATCACCAGCACGGCGGTGAACGTCTTGGTGATCGACCCGATCCGGTACTGCACGCTTCCGTCGGGACCGTGCCCCTCCACCATGGTCCGGGACCCCTCCCAGACCACCTCTCCGCCCCGCACCACGGCCGCCACCAGGGACGGCGCCCGGCCTTCCCGCTGCGCGACCGCGATCCGGTGGCCGAGCGCCCGCCGGGTCGCGGGCAGGAGGGCAAGATCTTCCAATGCGGCATCCATGGTGCGGATGCTACGTGTTGGCCATGTCCACGAACCGCGAATAATGGCCCTGGAAGGCCACGGTGATGGTGGCCGTCGGACCGTTACGGTGCTTCGCCACGATCAGGTCCGCCTCACCAGCGCGAGGGGACTCCTTCTCGTACGCGTCCTCGCGGTGCAGCAGGATCACCATGTCGGCGTCCTGCTCGATCGAGCCGGACTCTCGCAGGTCGGAGACCATCGGCTTCTTGTCGGTGCGCTGCTCGGGACCACGGTTCAGCTGGGACAGCGCGATCACCGGAACCTCCAGCTCCTTCGCCAGGAGCTTGAGGTTTCGGGACATGTCCGAGACTTCCTGCTGGCGGCTCTCGGGCCGGCGCGAGCCGCCCGACTGCATCAGCTGGAGGTAGTCGATGACGACGAGCGACAGGTCGTTGCGCTGCTTGAGGCGGCGGCACTTCGCCCGGATCTCCATCATCGACAGGTTCGGGGAGTCGTCGATGTACAGCGGGGCGGCGGAGACGTCCGGCATCCGGCGGGCCAGCCGGGTCCAGTCGTCGTCCGTCATCGTGCCGGAGCGCATGTGGTGCAGGGCCACCCGGGCCTCCGCCGAGAGCAGGCGCATCGCGATCTCGTTGCGCCCCATCTCGAGGGAGAAGATGACGCTGGGCAGGTTGGCCTTGATGGAGCAGGCACGGGCGAAGTCCAGCGCGAGGGTGGACTTTCCCATGGCGGGACGGGCCGCGATGACGATCATCTGGCCCGGGTGCAGACCGTTGGTCAGCGAGTCCAGGTCCGTGAAGCCGGTCGGAACACCCGACATCTGACCACTGCGCGAACCGATCGCCTCGATCTCGTCGAGGGCGCCTTCCATGATGTCGCCGAGCGGCAGGTAGTCCTCGGAGGTCCGCTGCTCGGTGACGGCGTAGATCTCGGCCTGGGCGCTGTTGACGATCTCGTCGACGTCCCCGTCGGCGGCGTAACCCATCTGCGTGATCTTCGTACCGGCGGCGACCAGCCGGCGCAGGACCGCCCGCTCGTGGACGATCTCCGCGTAGTACTCGGCGTTCGCCGCCGTGGGGACCGACTGGACGAGGGTGTGCAGGTAGGGGGCTCCGCCGATCTTGCTGATCTCGCCGCGCCGGGTCAGCTCGGCACTGACGGTGATCGGGTCGGCCGGCTCTCCCTTGGCGTACAGGTCGAGGATGGCCTGGTAGATCGTCTCGTGCGACGGACGGTAGAAGTCGTGCCCCTTCAGCACCTCCACCACGTCGGCGATGGCGTCCTTGGACAGCAGCATGCCGCCGAGGACGGACTGCTCGGCGTCGAGGTCTTGGGGCGGGACCCGCTCGAAGCCGCCGCCACCGCCGTCCCAGGAGCCGCCCTCACGGCCTCGGTCGCTCTGTTCGTCCCCGCGGCCACGGCCTTCGCCGTTGCGGCGCGTACGGGCAGGCAGACGGTCACCTGGACCGCTGTCGGCCCAGGGGTCGTCCATGGGCTCGGACATGCTCACCGGGCCGCCTCCTCCCGTCCGCAACGCGGACCTTGCCGTGGCACTCTTTCTACGACACGGCTCTGACATTTGGGGCACCCGAATCGGCTCTCGGCGAGTCGGACAACGAACCACGGTAGGCCCGGGAGCGGCGTCAGCCAATCTTGTTATCCACAGGCTGTGTGGATGAGGTGTGGATGACCGCGCCAATGCTGTGGGTAACTCCCCGGAAGCTGTGCACGGACCGGGGGACGGCGCTGTGGACAAAATCACCTGACCCACCCCCACACCCAATCTGACCTGGGGTTTCTCCCTCCACTGACGGTGAGGGAGAAAATTCTTCGCCACTGTGTCGAGATCGCCTCCAACGAGGTGGGACGAACGCTCGAATCGACCACATCGGTAAGGATCCCAGCACCCTTGCGTCTATTACCTGTGGAAGATTAGATTGAGCGCATGAGACAGGCCCCCACCGCACCGAAGGCTGCCCCGAGACGGCACGACCGCGAGATCCTCGGACTCGCCGTCCCCGCCTTCGGCGCACTCGTCGCCGAACCGCTCTTCGTGATGGCCGACAGCGCCATCGTGGGCCACCTCGGAACACCCCAGCTGGCCGGTCTCGGCATCGCGGCTGCACTGCTCACCACAGCCGTGAGCATCTTCGTCTTCCTCGCCTACGCCACCACCGCTGCCGTAGCCCGACGCGTTGGCGCGGGCGACCTCCCGGCCGCCATCCGGCAGGGCATGGACGGCATCTGGCTCGCCCTGCTCCTCGGCGCGGCCGTCGTCACCGTCGTACTGCCCACGGCGCCCGCCCTGGTCTCCTTCTTCGGGGCCTCCGACACCGTCGCCCCCTACGCGATCACCTACATGCGGATCTCCTCCCTCGGCATCCCCGCGATGCTCGTGGTGCTCGCCGCCACCGGCGTCATCCGCGGTCTCCAGGACACCCGGACCCCGCTCTACGTCGCGATCGGCGGCTTCACCCTCAACGGAGCCCTGAACGTCGCCTTCGTCTACGGGGCCGGATTCGGCATCGCCGGCTCCGCCTGGGGCACGGTGATCGCCCAGTGCGCCATGGCCGCCGCCTACCTGATCGTGGTCGTCCGCGGCGCCCGCCGGCACGGCGCCTCCCTGCGCCCCGACGCCGAGGGCATCCGGGCCTGCGCACAGGCCGGTGCACCCCTTCTGGTCCGCACCCTGTCCCTGCGCGCCGTCCTGCTGATCGCGACCGCCGTGGCCGCACGCCTCGGCGACGCCGATATCGCCGCCCATCAGATCCTGCTCGCCCTGTGGAGCCTGCTCGCCTTCGCACTCGACGCGATCGCGATCGCCGGGCAGGCCATCATCGGCCGCTACCTCGGCGCGGGCGACACCGAGGGCGCCAAGGCCGTCTGCCGCCGCATGGTGCAGTGGGGGATCGTTTCCGGCATCGTCCTGGGCCTCCTCGTGATCGCGGCCCGCCCGGTGTTCATCCCGCTCTTCACGAGCGACCCCGCCGTCGAGGACGCCCTGCTGCCGGCCCTCCTCGTAGTGGCCGTCTCCCAGCCTGTCTCCGGCATCGTCTTCATCCTCGACGGTGTCCTGATGGGCGCGGGCGACGGCCGCTACCTGGCCTGGGCCATGCTCCTGACCCTCGCCGTCTTCACGCCGGCCGCCCTGCTCGTACCGGCCCTGGGCGGCGGGCTGACGGCCCTCTGGTGGGCCATGACCCTGATGATGGTGGTCCGGATGGTCACCCTCCAGCGGCGCGCACGCTCGGGCCGCTGGCTGGTCGCCGGAGCCACGCGGTAACAGCCAGCCGCCCGCGGCAGCCCTGGAGCGATGTTTCACGTGAAACAGGGCCGATGAACGAGTCCGTGTTTCACGTGAAACAACGACGAAGGGCCGCACCCCCACAGGGGTGCGGCCCTTCATGCGCAGCCCTTAGGCGGCGACGACCTCGATGCCCACGGTCGCGGCCACGTCAGCGTGCAGACGCACGGAGACCTGGTACGAACCGAGGGTCTTGATCGGGGAGCCCAGCTCGACGCGGCGCTTGTCGACCTTCGGGCCACCGGACGCCTCGATCGCCGTGGCGATGTCGGAGGGCGTGACGGAACCGAAGAGACGACCGGCGTCACCCGCGCGGGTGGCCAGACGGACCTTGACGTTCTCGAGCTTGGCCTTGAACTCGTTGGCCTGCTCGATGGTCGCGATCTCGTGGATCTTGCGGGCGCGGCGGATCTGCGCCACGTCCTTCTCGCCACCCTTGGTCCAGCGGATCGCGAAACCACGCGGGACCAGGTAGTTGCGAGCGTAACCGTCCTTGACGTCGACGACATCGCCGGCGGTGCCGAGGCCAGAGACCTCGTGGGTCAGGATGATCTTCATTATTCGGTCACCCTTTCCTTATCGCGCGGTGGACGTGTAGGGCAGCAGTGCCATCTCACGGCTGTTCTTGACTGCCGTGGCGACGTCACGCTGGTGCTGCGTGCAGTTGCCGGTAACGCGGCGGGCACGGATCTTGCCACGGTCGGAAATGAACTTCCGCAGCATGTTCGTGTCCTTGTAGTCCACGTACTGGGTCTTGTCCTTGCAGAACGCGCAGACCTTCTTCTTAGGCTTGCGCACAGGCGGCTTCGCCATTGTGTCTCTCCTGTGAAATCAAGAAGTGGGGGTGCGAGCTGCCCTAGAAGGGCGGCTCGTCCGAGTAGCCACCGCCGGAGCCGCCGGAGCTTCCGCCCCAACCGCCGCCGCCGCCCTGCTGCTGGCCGCCGGCCGGCGCACTGGACGCCCAGGGGTCGTCGGAGGGAGCTCCGCCGCCCTGGGGGGCGCCGCCACTGGGGGCTCCGCCCCAGTTGCCACCGCCGCCGCCCTGCTGCTGACCGCCGCCACCGCCGCCGTATCCACCCTGGGCACCGCGACCAGTGGTCTTGGTGACCTTGGACGTGGCGTTCTTCAGGCTGGGGCCGACTTCCTCGACGTCCAGCTCGTAGACCGTGCGCTTGACACCCTCACGGTCCTCGTACGACCGCTGCTTCAGCCGGCCCTGCACGATGACGCGCATGCCCCGTGTGAGGGACTCGGCGACGTTCTCAGCCGCCTGGCGCCAGACCGAGCAGGTCAGGAACAGGCTTTCGCCGTCCTTCCACTCATTGGTCTGCTTGTCGAAGGTGCGGGGAGTGGACGCGACACGGAACTTCGCGACCGCCGCACCCGAGGGGGTGAAGCGCAGCTCGGGGTCGTCGACGAGATTGCCGACGACCGTGATGACGGTCTCGCCTGCCATGGATGAACCTCTCGGCGGGGATTGCTGCTGGGCTGCTGTGCTACTCGGTCCCGATTACCGCTGAACCGAAGTTCAGTGGGTCTCGGGGCGAAGGACCTTGGTCCGGAGAACCGACTCGTTCAGGTTCAGCTGTCGGTCAAGCTCCTTGACGACCGCAGGCTCGGCCTGGAGGTCGATGACCGAGTAGATGCCCTCGGGCTTCTTCTTGATCTCGTAAGCGAGACGACGACGGCCCCAGGTGTCGACCTTCTCGACCTTTCCGTTGCCCTCACGGACGACAGAAAGGAAGTTCTCGATCAGCGGGGAGACAGCGCGCTCCTCGAGATCGGGGTCGAGGATGACCATCACTTCGTAGTGACGCATGTGGAACCCACCTCCTTTGGACTCAGCGGCCACGGTCGTTCCGTGGCAGGAGGGTCGTGATGCGTGCGCACGGCATCTGCAGAGCAGACACCGCGCAGCTGTACAGACTACCTCCTCGACTCCTTCCGGTTGAAATCCGGCACGAGGAGGCCACAATCTGTATGCATCGGGTGTGCTCGGTGCTATGCCCCCGGCCCCTGCCGGAGGAAGCCCGCAGCACCGCTCTGCTGCAGCCAGGAGGTGCCTTCCGATGGCACAGGCAATGCGACGCCAGTCCTCCATCTCGCTCTTCGCGACCGACGGCAAGCCCCATCCCCTCCAGGACACCCTGGTGGCCGTCACCCTGATCCTCGGCGCCGTGGCGTTCGTCACGGCCTTCTTCCACAACCTGCACCTGCTCAGCTCGTGGACCGGGCTGATCGGGATCGTCACCGGCCTCTACGGCCAGTTCATCTCCGCCACGACACGCGAACGCACAGCACTGATCATCGGCCTCGGAGCCGCGGCCATCGGCTTCTTCCTCGGCATGGCGCACGGGGGTCTCTTCGGCGGCTGGCTGGGCTGACCGGGTGGCTCCGCGACGGGGCGCCGGCCTCCCACCGGCCCAGGCCCGGCCTGTCCCCCAGATGGGTGGCGCCCCCGTCGCAGTAGGCTTCGCGCCATAGCCAGCGAAGCCGCCGAGGAGACGCCCCGCATGAGCCTGTCCCTGAGGACCATCAGCCGAGAGCAGCACCTGGGCTACCTCCAGAGCCTGCCCTCGGCTAGCCACTGCCAGGTCCCGGCGTGGGCCGACGTGAAGAACGAGTGGCGTTCCGAGAACCTCGGATGGTTCGACCAGTCCGGCGAACTCGTCGGCGCCGCACTCGTGTTGTACCGACAGCTGCCCAAGGTGAAGCGGTACCTCGCGTACCTCCCCGAGGGCCCCGTCATCAACTGGTACGCCCCCAACCTCGACGAGTGGCTCCAGCCGATGCTGGCGCACCTCAAGCAGCAGGGCGCCTTCACCGTGAAGATGGGCCCGCCCGTCGTCATCCGCCGCTGGAACTCGACCGCCATCAAGGCCGGGATCCAGGACCCGGAGGTCAAGCGCCTGCGCGACGTGGAGGCCTCCGTCATCGAGCCCCGCGCCTTCGAAGTCTCCGACAAGCTGCGCCGGATGGGCTGGCAGCAGGCCGAGGACGGTGGCGCCGGCTTCGGCGACGTACAGCCCCGCTACGTCTTCCAGGTACCGCTGGCCAACCGCTCGCTGGACGACGTCCTCAAGGGCTTCAACCAGCTGTGGCGCCGCAACATCAAGAAGGCCGAGAAGGCCGGCGTCGAGGTCGTCCAGGGCGGTTACGAGGACCTGCCGACCTGGCAGAAGCTCTACGAGGTGACGGCGGAGCGCGACAAGTTCCGCCCGCGCCCGCTCAGCTACTTCCAGCGCCAGTGGACGGCCCTCAACTCCGAGGACCCCAATCGGATGCGGCTGTACATCGCCACCCACGAGGGGGAACCGCTGGCCGCCGCCACGATGCTCACCGTCGGCCAGCACGTCTGGTACTCCTACGGCGCCTCCGCCAACCACAAGCGCGAGGTCCGTCCCTCGAACGCGATGCAGTGGCGCATGCTGCGCGACTCCTACGCGCTCGGCGCAAGCGTCTACGACCTGCGCGGCATCAGTGACACCCTGGACGAGAACGACCACCTGTTCGGGCTGATCCAGTTCAAGGTCGGCACGGGCGGCGAGGCCGTCGAGTACGTCGGCGAGTGGGACTTCCCGCTCAACAAGCTGCTGCACAAGGCACTCGACATCTACATGTCGCGTCGCTGACCCCGCCCCATCCACACACACCGCACCGCTGCACCACGCAGTTTTTCGAGAGAGGCTCCGGACGGGCATGGCGCTCACGCTCTACGTCGACACCGCGCGCTGGCGTGCGCACCAGAAGCAGATCCAGGACCAGTTCCCCGGGATGATCCCCGTCTGCAAGGGCAACGGCTACGGCTTCGGTCACGAGCGGCTCTGCGAGGAGGCGACCCGGATGGGCGCCGACGTCCTCGCCGTCGGCACCACGTACGAGGCCGCCAGCATCAAGGACTGGTTCGGCGGTGACCTGCTCGTCCTCACCCCGTTCCGGCGCGGTGAGGAGCCGGTCCCGCTGCCGGACCGGGTCATCCGCTCGGTGTCCTCGCTGGACGGGGTGCGCGGCCTCGTCGGCGCCCGTGTGGTCATCGAGTGCATGAGCTCGATGCGCCGGCACGGGATCTCCGAGCAGGACCTCGGCCAGTTGCACTCGGCGATCGAGGACGTCCGGCTGGAGGGCTTCGCCCTGCACCTGCCGCTGGACCGCCCCGACGGCTCGGACGCCGTCGAGGAGGTCATCGGCTGGATGGACCGGCTGCGCGCGGCCCGGCTGCCGCTGCACACGATGTTCGTCAGCCACCTGAAGGCCTCGGAGCTGGTGCGGCTGCAGCAGCAGTTCCCGCAGACGCGCTTCCGGGCCCGCATCGGCACCCGGCTGTGGCTGGGCGACCACGAGGCGACCGAGTACCGCGGTGCGGTGCTCGACGTCACCCGCGTCGCCAAGGGCGACCGGTTCGGCTACCGGCAGCAGAAGGCCGCCTCCGACGGCTGGCTGGTCGTCGTCGCCGGCGGCACCTCCCACGGAGTCGGCCTGGAGGCCCCCAAGGCCCTGCACGGGGTGATGCCGCGCGCCAAGGGCGTCGCCCGCGCCGGACTGGCCACCGTCAACCGGAACCTGTCGCCGTTCGTGTGGGCGGGCAAGCAGCGCTGGTTCGCCGAGCCGCCGCACATGCAGGTGTCCATCCTGTTCGTTCCGTCGGACTCTCCCGAACCGAAGGTCGGCGACGAGCTGGTGGCGCACCTGCGCCACACCACCACGCAGTTCGACCGGGTGCTCGACGCCTGAGTCACTCCCCGGGGCGCGCGCCCCAGTCCACCCGCTGACCCTCCGAAGGCGCCGCGTCGTGCGGCGCCTTCGGTGTCCGCGGGAGCGTGAAGACGTCCGCCGCACCGTCCAGGACGCCGCCGGAGGGGTCGTCCGAGCCGTCGCGCCGCACCACGTCCCGCTCGGGCAGCAGGATGTCGCGCACGACCACCGCGCACAGGTAGAGCGTGCACAGCAGGTGGGCCGCGATCGCCACCTGGTAGCCCTCCAACGGCAGGCCCTGGTGCTTGTCCCCACTGGTCGTGTAGGCGAGGTAGAACCAGATCCCCAGGAAGTAGACGACCTCGCCAGCCTGCCAGATCAGGAAGTCCCGCCAGCGCGGCCGGGCCAGCGCGGCGAGCGGGATGAGCCAGAGCACGTACTGGGGCGAATAGACCTTGTTGACCAGGATGAAGGCGGCCACCAGTAGGAAGGCCAGTTGCGCGAAGCGGGGGCGGCGGGGCGCGGTGAGCGTGAGCAGTGCGACGCCCGCGCACAGCAGCAGCGTCAAGCCCGTCGCGTAGGTGTTGGCGCCTTCGAGGGGGTTCCCGGAACGCTGGGAGATCAGCAGCCACACGGATCCGAAGTCGATGGGCCGCTCCTGGCTGAAGGTGTAGAACTTCTGCCAGCCCTCCCAGGCGAAGAGCATGACCGGCAGGTTCACCACGAGCCAGGCGACCAGGGCGCCGCCGACCGCCCCGCCGAACGCCCGCCACTTCCCGGCCCGCCAGCAGAGCACGAACACGGCTCCGAGGAGCAGGACGGGATAGAGCTTGGCCGCGGTGGCCAGGCCGATCAGGACGCCGAAGGACCGGGCCCGGCCCCGCGACCACATGAGCATCGCGGCGGCGGTCAGGGCGATGGCCAGCAGGTCCCAGTTGATGGTCGCGGTGAGCGCGAAGGCGGGCGCGAGGGCGAAGAGCAGCGCGTCCCACGGCCGGCGGCGGTGGGTGCGGGCCACGCACACGGCGATCACGGCGGCGCAGACCATCAGCATGCCCGCGTTGACCATCCAGTACATCTGCTCCCGGTGCTGCATGGAGCCGCTGCCGGGGGTCATCCAGGAGGCGACCTCCATGAAGAGCCCGGTGAGCACCGGGTACTCCAGGAACTGCATGTCGCCGGGGATCCGGTCGAAGTACGGGATGAGGCCGTCGGCGAAGCCGCGTACGACGTAGAGGTGCGGGATGTCCGAGTAGCAGGCGTGGGTGTACTGGGAGCCGGCCCCGCGGAACCACGCCCAGTCGTAGCAGGGCAGCTTCTGCACCATGCCCAGCGCGAACATCCCCAGGGCGACGAGCACGACGACCCGTACCGGGGTCAGCCAGTGGCCGCCCAGCCGGGCGTAGCGGCCCACCGGGCCGCCGATGAACTCGCTTCCCGCGGCGGCCACCTCGTCCTGCTGGGTGGGCAGTACGGGGCTGTCCTCGTGCACCTTCGTCATGCGCACATCCTGCCGTACGACGCCGAACATGCGAGAGGGCCGCCGCACCGGGTGCGACGGCCCTCTCCGGCCGGGTCGTGGGGCGTCCGGTCAGCCGCCCATGGAGCCCCCTATCGGGAAGTCTCCGCCACCGCCGCTCGGCCTGTCACGCGACTTGCTGGGCGAGGGGGAGGGGGACCGGGACGAACTGGGGCTGGGGTCCGGGTCGCAGATCGCCCACGGCTTGCAGGTCGGCTTGCTGGAGCTGCGCGACGGGCTCGGGCTGGGGGACGGAGTCGGGGAAGGCGAGTTGGACGGAGACGGGGAGGGGGAGGGGGCCATCGAGGGGGAGGGCGAGGGGGCGCCGGAGGCGTCCGCGACGACACCGAGCTCGTCGGGCTCGGGGAAGTCCGACTTCGGGACGCCGTCCAGCGCCGCCTTCATGTACTTGGTCCAGATCTCGGCCGGGATGTCACCACCGTGGAGGGAGGGGATGCCCGCCACGCCCCTCATCGAGATCAGTTCCTTCTTCTCCGCGCTCGGGTCCGAGCGGAACAGGGTCACGGAGGTGGACAGCTCGGGGGTGTAGCCGACGAACCAGGCCGACATGTTCTTGTCGGTGGTACCGGTCTTGCCCGCGGCGGGCCGGCCGAGCTTCTTGGCCTTCGTGCCGGTTCCGCTCTCGACGACGTTGCGCAGGACCTTGGTGATGTTGTCGGCGATGGAGTTGTCCATGGCCCGCTCCGCCTTGGGCGCCTCGAAGCCGGGGACGTCCTTGCCGTCCTTCTTGACGCTCCGCACCGAGTACGGGTCGTGGTGGGTCCCGGAGGCGGCGAAGGTGGCGTACGAGTTGGCCATCCGGATGGCGCTGGGGGTCGAGGTGCCCAGGGCGAAGGAGGCGTTGTCGTTCGGGTCGAAGGACTCCGGCAGGATGCCGGTCGCCTCCGCGACCGCCTTCACCTTGCTGTGGCCGACGTCGAAGACGAGCTGGGCGAAGGGGACGTTGATGGACTTCTCCATCGCCTCGTCCAGGGTCACGTAGCCGTAGGCGGCCGGGTTCTCGTTCTTCTGCCGGAACGGCTTGCCGGAGCCGTCGCGCAGCGGCTGGCCCGCACGGTTGTTGATCACCGTGAGGTCGTTCGCCTGGTACTTGCTCTCGGCCGAGATCCCCTCGCCCTTCGAGTTCTGGGTGCCGTACTGCATGGCCGCCGCCAGCACGAACGGCTTCCAGGTCGAGCCGACCTGGACGCCCGAGGTGTTGGCATTGTTGTTGAAGTGCTTCTTGTCGATGCCCGGACCGCCGTACAGGGCGACGAGGGCGCCGGTCTTCACGTCGACCGAGGCAGCACCGAACTGCACGAACGTGTCCGTGTCGGGCCGCTTCTTCTCGTCGATCAGCCCGTCGCGGGTCCCCTCGACGGCCTTGACCATCGCGTCCACCTTCGTCTTGTCGAAGGTGGTGTAGATCCGGTAGCCGCCCTTGGCCAGGTCCTCGACCTTGATGCCGTTGGTCTTCAGCATGTAGAGCTTGGCCGTCTCGACCAGGTAGCCGATCTGACCGGACATGCCGGCGGCCTGGGCGGATTCGATCAGCGTGGGGAAGGTCCTGAACTTGTCCCGCTCGGACTGCTCCATGCGGCCCACCTTGACCTCGCGGTCCAGGACCCAGGCCCAGCGCTCCTCGGCCCGCTTCTTGTTCGCCTCGGGCGTCGCCGCGGAGCCGATGCCGCCGTCGGGGTTGTAGAGGTTCGGGCCCTTGAGCACGGCGGCGAGGAAGGCGCTCTCGGAGGGGTTCAGCTCCTCGCTGTCCTTGCCGAAGTAGGCGCGCGCGGCCGCCTGGATCCCGTAGGCGTCACGGCCGTAGTAGGCGGTGTTCAGGTAGCCGGCGAGGATCGTGTTCTTCTCCTCGCTCACACCCAGCTTTATCGAGATGAAGAGCTCGGTGACCTTTCGCTTGAGCGTCTGATCCGATTCCAGGTACTGGTTCTTCACGAACTGCTGGGTGATCGTCGAGCCGCCCTGGGTGGATCCGCCCTTGGCCATGTTCCACACAGCGCGGGCGATGCCCATCGGGTCGACACCCTTGTCCGACTCGAAGGACTCGTTCTCCGCCGCGATCACGGCGTTCTGCATGGACCGGGGGATCTTCCCGATGGGGACGATCTGGCGGTTGACGGATCCGCCGGTCGCGACCATCTGGGTGTCGTCCGACCAGTAGAAGACGTTGTTCTGCGCCTCGGCCGTCTTGTTCACGTCGGGCTTGTTCACCATGGCGATGCCGATGCCGGCACCTGCCGTGATGATCGCGAAGAAGCCCAGGAACGTGCCGCCGACGAGCTTCCAGGACGGGACGAAGCGCTTCCAGCCGGCCTTTTCGCCCCGCGGGTAGTTGATGAACCGCTTGGGCCGGCCGGCACCCCGGCCCCGGCCCGCCGAGCCGCGGCCGGCGGATCTCCGGGCGTCCGATCGGCTGCCGTGACCCGGCTGCTGGGAATACGGCCCGCTGGGTGACGCGGTGGGGACGTCACGCTCGGAACCGGCGCCCCTGACGGGGCGCTGCTGGGCAGCCTTGCGGGCGGCGGCGCGGCCGCCGCCCTGGGGCTGTTGCGGTTTGCGGCGGTGCTCGCTCATCGAACGACTACTCCTCGGGCAGGCGAGTGGCCTGGAAGCGGCAGGTGAGTTCCGGTCCCCCCGGTGTCATGGCGCACAGACTACGCACGCCCAAAAGCCAATCACTGCCGAAGTTCACCCCAAATCAGGCAACTTGCCCCGCGCAAATCGGTGATGTGACGCCGGTCACCGTGTCGCGACTTGTAGCGGACGGCCACCCGTTCTATCGTCTGGATGTATCGAGCCGATACATCAGCTCGACATAAAGACTCCGAGGCGGAGGAAGGGCAGGCGGATGAGCAGGCGCTCAGGCATCCTCGAGTTCGCTGTTCTCGGCCTGCTCCGCGAATCCCCCATGCACGGTTACGAGCTGCGCAAGCGGCTCAACACCTCACTGGGAGTGTTCAGGGCGTTCAGCTACGGGACGCTCTACCCCTGCCTCAAGACGCTCGTCACCAACGGATGGCTGATCGAAGAGCCGGGCAACGCCCCGGAGGACGCTCTCGCCGCTTCACTCGCAGGGCGCCGCGCCAAGATCGTCTACCGGTTGACGGCAGCAGGTAAGGAGCACTTCGAGGAGCTCCTCTCCCACACGGGCCCTGAGGCCTGGGAGGACGAGTCCTTCGCCGCCCGCTTCGCTTTCTTCGGTCAAACCGAACGAGAAGTGCGCATGCGGGTGCTTGAGGGCCGTCGCAGCCGCCTTGAGGAGCGCCTGGAGAAGATGGGCGCCTCGCTCGCCCGCACACGCGAGCGGCTCGACGACTACACGCTCGAGCTGCAACGCCACGGCATGGAATCCGTGGAGCGCGAAGTGCGCTGGCTGAACGAGCTCATCGAGAGTGAGCGGGCGGGACGGGATCAGAGACGACCCGGTCCGCCCGACGAAACGACTAAGTGAGGCCTGCATCTCGCAGGCCTCGTCCGAGAACAAACAGGGAGCAACCGGAATGGGTTCGGTTCGCGTAGCCATCGTCGGCGTAGGCAACTGCGCCGCCTCGCTGGTGCAGGGCGTCGAGTACTACAAGGACGCCGACCCGGCGGCCAAGGTCCCCGGTCTGATGCACGTCCAGTTCGGCGACTACCACGTGAGCGACATCGAGTTCGTCGCCGCGTTCGACGTCGACGCGAAGAAGGTCGGCCTCGACCTTTCGGACGCCATCGGCGCCAGCGAGAACAACACCATCAAGATCTGCGACGTCCCGAGCGCGGGTGTGACCGTTCAGCGCGGCCACACCCTGGACGGTCTCGGTAAGTACTACCGCGAGACCATCGAGGAGTCGGCCGAGACCCCGGTCGACATCGTCCAGACCCTTCTGGACCGCCAGGTCGACGTCCTGATCTGCTACCTGCCGGTCGGTTCCGAGGCTGCGGCGAAGTTCTACGCCCAGTGCGCCATCGACGCCAAGGTCGCCTTCGTCAACGCCCTCCCGGTCTTCATCGCCGGCACCAAGGAGTGGGCCGACAAGTTCACCGAGGCCGGTGTCCCGATCGTCGGCGACGACATCAAGTCGCAGGTCGGCGCTACCATCACGCACCGCGTGATGGCGAAGCTGTTCGAGGACCGCGGTGTCCGTCTTGAGCGCACCATGCAGCTCAACGTCGGCGGCAACATGGACTTCAAGAACATGCTGGAGCGCGACCGCCTCGAGTCGAAGAAGATCTCCAAGACTCAGGCCGTCACCTCGCAGATCCCCGACCGCGAGCTCGGCGAGAAGAACGTCCACATCGGCCCGTCCGACTACGTGGCGTGGCTCGACGACCGCAAGTGGGCCTACGTCCGTCTCGAAGGCCGCGCCTTCGGTGACGTCCCGCTGAACCTCGAGTACAAGCTCGAGGTGTGGGACTCCCCGAACTCCGCCGGTGTCATCATCGACGCCCTGCGCGCCGCGAAGATCGCCAAGGACCGCGGCATCGGTGGCCCGATCCTGTCGGCTTCGAGCTACTTCATGAAGTCCCCGCCGGTGCAGTACTTCGACGACGAGGCCTACGCGAACGTCGAGAAGTTCATCAAGGGCGAGGTCGAGCGCTAGTCGAACCCCGGCGTCCGTACGGACACCTGGACTTCGGCAGTTCTTCCGCGGAGGGTCCCCGGGCAATGTGCCCGGGGACCCTCCGCGTGTGTGACCCTTTCCCTCATGGCTGTCGTGCGTGATCTGCGCGTACTCCTGCGTCTACGGGACTTCCGCAACCTGCTCGCCGTACGGCTGCTCTCCCAGGCCGCCGACGGGGTCTACCAGGTCGCACTGGCCGCCTACGTCGTCTTCTCCCCGGAGAAGCAGGCCTCTCCCGCTGCCATCGCTTCGGCCATGGCGGTACTCCTGCTGCCCTATTCGGTGATCGGCCCCTTCGCGGGCGTCCTGCTGGACCGCTGGCGCCGCCGCCAGGTGTTCCTCTACGGCAACCTGCTGCGGGCCCTCCTCGCCTGCGTCACCGGCATGCTGATCGTCGCGCACGTCCCCGACTGGGTCTTCTACGTCTCGGCCCTGTCCGTGACCGCGGTCAACCGCTTCGTCCTGGCCGGGCTCGCCGCCGCCCTTCCACGGGTCGTCGCGCCCGGCCAACTGGCCACCGCCAACGCCCTCTCACCCACGGCGGGAACGCTCGCCGCCGTCGCCGGCGGGGGCCTGGCCTTCCTCGTCCGCGTACTGGCCGACGACTCCGACGCCCTGGTCGTGCTCCTCGGAGCCGGCCTCTACCTGTGCGCGGCCCTGGTCTCGCTGCGCCTGGCGCTGGACCTCCTCGGGCCCGACCACCCTCCCGGCCGGATCAACCCGACGGTCGGCCAGGGGGTCGCCCTCACCGTGCGGGGCCTGGCCGAAGGCCTGCGGCACCTGGCCTCCCGGCGCGAGGCCGCCCGGGCGCTCACCGCCATGACCGTCATGCGGTTCTGCTACGGGGCCCTGTTCGTCACCCTGCTCATGCTCTGCCGCTACGCCTGGTCGGACAACGAGGCCGACGGGCTGACCCTGCTGGGCGTCACGGTCGGCGTCTCCGGGGCCGGGTTCTTCGCGGCCGCCGTCATCACTCCCTGGCTGGTGGGCCGGCTGGGCGCCCTCGGCTCCATCACCCTCTGCGCCGCGGGCGCCGCGGTGCTCGTGCCGGCGCTCGGCCTCTTCTTCGCGCCCGGACCGATGCTGGCCGCCGCCTTCGTGCTGGGCTTGGCCACCCAGGGCGCGAAGATCTCCACCGACACCGTCGTGCAGTCCCAGGTGGACGACGCGTTCCGCGGCCGCGTCTTCTCCGTCTACGACGTGCTCTTCAACGCCGCCTTCGTCGGCGCCGCCGGAGTGGCCGCTCTCGTGCTCCCCCTCGACGGGCACTCCGTCCCCTTGATCCTCGGGGTGGCGATGCTCTACGCGGGGACCGCGGCACTCCTCATGCGTCAGGGCGATGTTTCACGTGAAACATCGCCCTGACCGTCGTACGACCGGCTCTCCGCCCCGATGTTTCACGTGAAACATCGTCCCGCTCAGTCCCTCAGGCCTGTGCGGCCCACCACTCCTTCAGGGCGGCGACCGCCGCGTCGTGCTCCATGGGACCGTTCTCGAGCCGCACTTCCAGCAGGAACGCGTAGGCCTTGCCGATCACCGGACCGGGGCTCACGTCGAGCACCCGCATGATCTCGTTGCCGTCGAGGTCGGGCCGGATCGCGTCCAGCTCCTCCCTCTCCTGCAACTGGGCGATGCGCTCCTCCAGCCCGTCGTAGGTGCGGGAGAGCGCGTTCGCCTTGCGCTTGTTGCGCGTGGTGCAGTCGGAACGGGTCAGCTTGTGCAGGCGGTCCAGCAGCGGACCGGCGTCACGGACATAGCGCCGCACGGCCGAGTCGGTCCACTCCCCGTCCCCGTAGCCGTGGAAGCGCAGGTGCAGCTCCACCAGCCGGGACACGTCCTTGACCATGTCGTTGGAGTACTTGAGCGCGGTCATGCGCTTCTTGGTCATCTTCGCGCCCACCATCTCGTGGTGGTGGAAGGAGACCCGTCCGTCGCTCTCGAACCGGCGGGTCCGGGGCTTGCCGATGTCGTGCAGCAGGGCCGCGAGCCGCAGCACCAGGTCCGGGCCGTCCTGCTCCAGTGCGATCGCCTGCTCCAGCACGATCAGCGAGTGGTCGTAGACGTCCTTGTGCCGGTGGTGCTCATCGCTCTCCAGACGCAGCGCCGGCAGCTCGGGCAGCACGTGCTCGGCCAGCCCCGTGTCCACGAGGAGGCCCAGTCCCTTGCGCGGGTGCGCGGAGAGCAGGAGCTTGTTCAGCTCGCCCTGGATCCGCTCGGCCGAGACGATCTCGATGCGGCCGGACATCTCCGTCATCGCCGCCACCACGTCCGGGGCGACCTCGAAGTCGAGCTGCGCCGCGAACCGCGCCGCCCGCAGCATCCGGAGCGGGTCGTCGGAGAAGGAGTCCTCGGCAGCGCCCGGGGTCCGCAGCACGCCCGCCCGGAGGTCCTCCAGGCCACCGTACGGGTCCACGAACTCCTTCTCGGGGAGCGCGACGGCCATCGCGTTCACCGTGAAGTCCCGGCGGACGAGGTCTTCCTCGATGGAGTCGCCGTAGGCGACCTCGGGCTTGCGCGAGGTCCGGTCGTAGGACTCCGAGCGGTACGTGGTCACCTCGATCTGGAAGCTTCGGTCAGCGTCTCCGACGCGGGCGCCCTTCTGCGCACCGACCGTTCCGAAGGCGATGCCGACGTCCCAGACCGAGTCGGCCCACGGCCTGACGATCTTGAGCACGTCCTCGGGACGGGCGTCGGTGGTGAAGTCGAGGTCGTTGCCGAGGCGCCCGAGCAGCGCGTCGCGGACGGACCCGCCGACCAGGGCGAGGCGGAAACCCGCCTCCTGGAAACGGCGGCCGAGCTCGTCGGCGACAGGGGCGATCCGCAGCAGTTCACTCACTGCGCGAGCCTGCCCGTGATTCAGGACACTGGGGTTGTCTTCGTTGGCGTTCGGCACAACAGAAAAGGGTACGTGCCCGGCCCGCCGGGAGCTCCCGTGTTTTGCGGCCACCCCGGCCCACGGCCGCCTCGGGGCGGACCCGATCATGTGGAGCAAGGCGCGGCACTCGCGCACAGCGGGCCTCGTTACCATGCGTGGACGCACAAACGACGACCACTGACACTTCGAGGGACGGGCGAGCGCGTTGGCCGAGGCGGCAGACATCCAGGGGGCACCCCTCGCCCCTGCCCGGCGGCGCTGGCTGAGGCGCGCGGTCGTCCTGCTCGCCGGGACGCCGGTACTCGCCGGCCTGGTCTATTCGCACGCCCCCGACGCTCAGGCCGCCGACTCGGCGGCCGCCACCGTCGACATCCAGCTCGACGGCTTCGCGCCGAGCGCCCCGGTGAAGGGCGACACCCTCACCATCTCGGGCACCGTGATCAACAACGGTCGCGAGAAGATCACCGACGCGCACGTGGGTCTGCGGGTCGGACCGGCGCTGGGGGACCGCAGCTCCGTCGCCGAGGCCGCGGCGCGCGGCGGATTCCGGGCGGGTACCGACCCGGCGGAGGTCGGTGCCGAGTTCGCCGTGAAGATCGATTCACTGCCCTCGAAGGTCAGCCAGCCGTTCACGCTCAAGGTCCCGGTGAACAAGCTGGACCTTGACGAGGACGGCGTCTACCAGCTCGGCGTCTCCCTGTCCGGAGAGACCGCGAGCCGCCAGTACGAGCAGGTACTCGGCATCCGGCGGACCTTCCTGCCCTGGCAGCCGGAGGCCGCCGCCAAGCGCTCCCAGCTGGCCTACGTGTGGCCGTTGATCTCCACCACGCACCTGACCTCGGAAACCGGCTCGGACGAGCTGCAGACCCCCGTCTTCCTCGACGACAGCCTCGCCGAGGAGCTGAGGCCCGGGGGCGGCCGCCTCGAACAGATGGTCTCCCTCGGCAAGGACCTCCCCATCACCTGGGTCATCGACCCGGATCTGCTCTACTCCGTCGATGCCATGACCAAGGGCTACCGGGTCCGCACCCCCGACGGCAAGACCGTCCCGGGCAAGAACAAGGCCATCGCCGAGCAGTGGCTGAACTCGCTGGAAGCCGCCGTCCAGGGCAAGAAGGTGGTCGCGCTGCCCTTCGCGGATCCGGACATCGCCTCGCTCGCCCACCGGGGCAAGGACGTGTCCGGCGCCCTGGGACAGCTTCGGCCGGCCACCGACAAGGCGAAGCAGGCCGTCGAGACGGTCCTGCACGTCCCCGCGACCACCGACTTCTCCTGGCCCGTGGACGGAGCGATCGATCCGTCGATCGTCAACGTCGCCACGTCGGCCGGTGCCCACAACGTCCTCACCCGCAGCGACAGCCTCCAGGAGACCGGGGCGCTCGGCTACACCCCGTCGGCCGCGCGGCCCGTCGGCGCGGGCACCACGGCCGTCGTCGCCGACGCCGATCTCTCCACCGCCTTCCAGGGCGACATGCTCCGCTCCGGGAACTCCACCCTCGCGGTGCAGCAGTTCCTCGCCCAGACCCTCGCCCTGAACCTGCAGAAGACCGACAACCAGCGCAGCTTCGTCGTCGCACCGCAGCGGATGCCCAGCGCCAGCCAGGCGCAGACGATGGCCGCCGCCATCCGGGGTCTGCAGCCGGGCCGCTGGAGCCAGCCCGTGGACCTGGAAGCGGCGGCCGCCGCGACTCCCGATCCCCGCGCCGCCACCCAGGTCCCGGGAGCGGGCCAGTACCCCGAGGCCCTGAGCAAGCAGGAACTCCCGGTCTCCGCCTTCGAGAAGATCCGTACCACCGAGACCACCCTCGACCACTTCAAGGTGATCCTGACCGCGCCCGACCGCGTCGAGATCCCCTTCGGCAACACCACCAACCGGGAGATGTCCGCCTCCTGGCGCGGCCGCCCGGACGCGGCGTGGGACTACCGGGACCAGGTGCAGCGGTACCTGATCCGGCTCACCGAGAAGGTCAAGATCATCCCCAAGTCCGACGCGACGCTCTCCGGACACAGCGCGACCATCCCCGTCAGCGTCCAGAACAGCCTCGTCCAGGACACCCACAACCTGGTCCTCCGGGTGCGGTCCGCCAACCCGACCCGGCTGATGTTCGGCGACAGCGGGGAGGCCCAGCAGGAAGTCGCGGTCCAAGGAGGGCACAGCCAGACCGTCAAGTTCGCCGCCAACGCCACCGCCAGCGGTCCGGTCGAGGTGACGGCCCAGCTGTTCACCACCGACGGCGTGCCCTACGGGAAGGCCCGCAAGTTCACCGTGGAAGCCACAGAAGTGACCCCGACCGTCATGCTCGTCATCGCGGGCGGCGTCCTCCTCCTCGTACTGGCCGGCATCAAGATGTACGCGAGCCGCAAGCGCGTCGCGGCACGCGCCGCCGCCGAGGAGAGCACGCAGCAGAGTGACGAGTCCCCGGACACCGGACCGCAAAGCGCGGACCCGTCCGGCACGGGTGAGACAGTGGACCGTTGAGCGATGCCGTGGCCGGTCGGCCTGGGGACGATGAGGTGGGGTTTCGATGAACGCGCCGTACGAAGGTGACCGCGCGCAGGGCACTGGCGGGCACGCGCCCTCCCAGGGCACTGCCCCCGGTGCCCCGGTGCCGGGACAGGTTCCCGCGCCCGCGCCCGCGCCGGACCACGACCCTTATGTCCAGGACGCCTACGCCTACGACCCGTACCGGGCGCAAGACCTCTCCGCGCAGGACCCGGTGGCGGAGGTCCTGTACGACCGGGCCTCGCACCCGCCGCCCCCACCCGGCACCTTCCAGGAGCCCGGTCCGCTCTACGCGGCCCCGCCAGCCCCCTCGTACGCCCCGGACCCGCGGGTCTGGGCCCAGACGCCGCCGCCCGAGCCGGACGGCCCGTCCCGGCACCTGCCCTACGGCGACCACGCCACGACCACGCAGTTCGTCGGTGTGGACTCCCTCGTGACCAAGGCCGCCGACCAGGACCCCCGTCCCGACGCCTTCGCACACCTCTACCGGGACCAGGACGCGGCGCCCCGCACCCCCGCCGAGGACGCGCCCGTAGCCGCCCCGGCACCGAGCAAGCCCGCCGGACGCGCCTCCAGCCTGCTCAAGTCCAGCGCCCTGATGGCCGCCGGCACGATCGTCTCCCGCATCACCGGCTTCCTGCGGACCCTGGTGATCGCCGGGGCGATCGGCGTCGCCACCCTCAACGACAGCTACCAGGTCGCCAACACCCTGCCGACGATGATCTACGTCCTGGTCGGCGGCGGCGCCCTCAACGCCGTCTTCATCCCGCAGCTCGTGCGCGCGATGAAGAACGACGAGGACGGGGGAGAGGCATACGCCAACCGGCTGCTGACCCTCGTCATGGTGTTGCTGGGCGCCGTCACCGTGGTCTGCGTCCTCGCGGCCCCGCTGTTCATCGGCATGATGTCGCAGAAGATCGCCGACGACCCGCAGCGGCTGGACGTCGCCGTCGCTTTCGCCCACTACTGCCTGCCCACCATGTTCTTCATGGGTGTGCACGTGGTCCTCGGTCAGATCCTCAACGCCCGCGGCCGGTTCGGCGCCATGATGTGGACCCCGGTCCTCAACAACGTCGTCGTCATCGCCACCTTCGGCGCCTTCATCTGGGCCTTCGGCGGATTCACCACCACGGGCGTCACCGAGGCCGGCATCACCCCCGAGGGAGTCCGACTCCTGGGCCTGGGCACCCTGCTCGGCCTCGTCGTCCAGTCCCTGGCGATGCTCCCCTACCTGCGCGACGCCGGCTTCAAGCCGCGCCTGCGGTTCGACTGGAAGGGCCACGGCCTCGGCAAGGCCGCCGGCCTGGCCAAGTGGACGTTCTTCTTCGTCCTCGCCAACCAGCTCGGCCTCATCGTCGTCACGCAGCTCGCCACCTGGGCCGGCGAGGTGGCCGACAAGCAGGGCCACGGCGGTACCGGCATCACCGGCTACAACTACGCCCTGCTGCTCTGGCAGATGCCGCAGGCCATCATCACCGTCTCCGTCATGACCGCCGTCCTGCCGCGCATCTCCCGGTCCGCCCACGACGGCGACGCCGCCGCCGTCCGTGACGACATCTCCTACGGACTGCGCACCTCGGCCGTCGCGATCGTGCCCTGCGCCTTCGCCTTCCTCGCCCTCGGCGTCCCGATGGCCGGCCTGCTCTACGCCGGTTCCGGCACGGGAAGCGCCCAGAACATCGGTTTCATCCTGATGGCCTTCGGCCTCGGACTGATCCCGTACTCCGTGCAGTACGTGGTCCTGCGCGGCTTCTACGCCTACGAGGACACCCGGACGCCCTTCTACAACACGGTCATCGTGGCCGCCGTCAACGCGGGCATGTCCACCGTCGCCTTCTTCGTGCTCCCCGCCCGCTGGGCCGTCGTCGGCATGGCCGCCGCCTACGGCCTCGGCTACGCAGTGGGCGTCGGTGTCGCCTGGCGCCGACTGCGCACCCGCCTCGGCGGCGACCTCGACGGGGCGCACGTGATGCGCACCTACACCCGGCTCATCGGCGCCTGCGTCCCCGCGGCCGCCGTGGCCGGCGCCGTGGCCTACGCCGTCCTGCACTTCATCGGCGACGGAGCCCTCGGCTCCCTCACCGCTCTGGTGGCCGGCGGCATCGCCCTGGCGGCGGTGTTCCTCGTCGCCGCCAAGCGGATGCGCATCGAAGAACTCAACGCCATGGTCGGGATGGTCCGCGGACGCCTGGGACGCTGATGCGCACAACCATCCCCGTCCCTGGCGTGTCGTGCAGATCGGTGGACTGTGGGCACAATTGGCATGGCTTCGCAGACTGGCCGACAGCGCGCAACGGATGGGGAGGCGGGGACGACGGTGGCGGAACGTAGCACGGCTGCCGTCGACGTGGCCGACAACGGCGGCGACGAGCCGCTGGCCGCGGAGACGGCCCAGGCCACGGCCGACGGGGTGGACACCCAGAACGGACAAGCCGCGGACGGAACCATGCCCGAGAAGGACGGCGACCGCAGGAACCCGGCACCAGCTGCCGCGCCCGAGCTGCACAGCGGCCACAAGCTGGCCAGACGCTACCGGCTCGAAGAGTGCGTCACCCGTCTGGACGGATTCAGCAGCTGGCGTGCGATGGACGAGAAGCTCCGCCGTGCCGTCGGCGTGCACCTGCTCCCCGCAGACCACGCACGGGCCCGCGCCGTCCTGGCCGCCGCCCGCTCCTCGGCCCTGCTCGGCGACCCCCGGTTCGTCCAGGTCCTCGACGCCGTGGAGGAGAACGACCTCGTCTACGTCGTCCACGAGTGGCTCCCCGACGCCACGGAACTCACCGCGGTCCTCGCCGCGGGACCCATGGAGCCGCACGAGGCCTACCAGCTCGTCAGCCAGGTCTCCCAGGCGATGGCCGCCGCGCACCGCGAGGGCCTGGCGCACCTGCGGCTGACCCCCAGCGCGATACTGCGCACCTCCACGGGCCAGTACCGCATCCGCGGCCTCGCCGTGAACGCCGCCCTGCGCGGCATCACCAGCGAGACCCCGCAGCGCTCGGACACCGAAGCCATCGGCGCCCTCCTGTACGCCGCGCTGACCCAGCGGTGGCCGTACGAGAACGACGCCTACGGTCTCACCGGCCTGCCCAAGGGCGTCGGCCTCGTCGCCCCCGACCAGGTCCGCGCGGGCGTGCACCGGGGTCTGGGCGAGCTGGCCATGCGCGCCCTCGCCAACGACGGGGCCACCGCCTCGCGGCAGGAACCCGCCTGCACCACCCCCGAAGAGCTCTCCAAGGCCGTGGCCGCGATGCCCCGCATCCGGCCTCCGGAGCCCACGTTCACAGCGCCTCCGGAGTACCAGCACACCACGTACCAGCAGGGCAGCTACGGCAGGGCCCAGGGCCCGGGCATGCCCACCGCACAGGTCCTCACCGTCGCCCCGCCACCGCCACCCCTGCAGAGCCGTACCGGCCGCGTCCTCAAGTGGGGCGTCGCGGCCCTGCTGATCGCAGCCCTCGGACTGGGCAGCTGGCAGCTCGCCGACGCCCTGCTCAACCGGAACAACCAGGGCAGCACCAGCGGCAGCCAGACCACGCACGAGAAGGCCGACGACACCCCGGACGAGAAGGAGCCCACACTCCTCTCCATCAAGGCCGCCCACGAGTACTACCCCGACGGCAACCCCCAGGACGCCGACAACGTCGGGAACACGTTCGACGGGGACGCCAGGACCTACTGGCGCACCAAGAGCTACCGCGACGGCCCCGAGATGAAGACGGACTTCAAAGCCGGCCTCGGCATCGTCTACGATCTCGGCTCCGAGCAGGCGGTCAACGGCGCTTCGATAGCGCTGAAGTACGCCGGCAAGCACACGACCGCCACGCTGTACGCGGCCAACTCCCTGTCCGCCTCGACTCCGTTCGGCTCCTTGAAGAGGATCGCGGCCGGCACCACGTCGGACAGCACGCTCAAGGTGACCACCGACGCACCGGTCACCACGCGCTACGTCGTCGTCTGGATCACCGCGATGCCGCAAGCCGGCGTCGACACGTACAGCGGAGCGGGGTTCAAGCAAGCCATCACGGACGTGAAGTTCACGGGCTGACGGACAGCAGGGGAGGGGGCCAGCGTTGGACGAAGCCGCACCCGGCGGCCGCAGCGACCAGGAACTCCTGTCCCTGCACGCCGCCGGAGACCCGGACGCCTTCGGTGAGCTCGTACGCCGGCACCGCGACCGGCTGTGGGCCGTGGCCCTGCGCACCCTCGGCGACCGGGAGGAAGCCGCCGACGCCGTGCAGGACGCCCTCGTCTCCGCCTACCGGGCCGCGCACACCTTCCGCGGCGAATCCGCCGTCACGACCTGGCTGCACCGCATCACCGTGAACGCCTGCCTGGACCGGGCCCGCAAGGCCGCCTCCCGCAGGACGTCCCCCCTCGATGACACGGACCGCCTGGAGCGGCTCCTGGAGCCCCACGAGTCGGCCGAGGCACCCGCGGAGCGCCAGGACCTCCACCGGCAGCTCCTCGCGGCCCTGAGCACCCTCCCGGCCGATCAGCGGGCTGCTCTGGTCCTCGTCGACATGCAGGGCTACCCCGTCGCCGAGGCCGCCCACATCCTCGACGTCCCCGTCGGCACCGTGAAGAGCCGCTGCGCCCGCGGCCGGGCGAAACTCGTCCCGCTCCTCACTCATCTGCGCACACATACCGGGGATAACACCGACTCCGAGCGGGGAAGGAACCGGACACCGGGGACAACCGTCCCACCAGCGGCAGACCGCGGGGACCCGGCCCCGGATCCCAACGCAGTGAAGGGCGGAGGTGGACGAGCGTGAACCCCACAACCGGCGCGACCGGCACGATCGGGCACCCCGACGTCTCGGAGATCTCCGAGCTGGCGGAAGGCCTCCTCTCCCCGTCCCGCACGGCGGAGGTCCGCAGCCATCTCGGCGACTGCCCCCTGTGCGCGGACGTCCGCGCCTCCCTGGAGGAGATCCGGGCCCTGCTCGGCACCCTGCCCGGACCCGCCCGGATGCCCGTGGACATCTCCGGCCGGATCGACGCGGCCCTCGCCGCCGAAGCACTCCTCGACGCCACCATCCGGCACGAGGAGCCCGGCCCCAGCCACCCGGCCCAGGAGGCCGACGCGGGCACAGCAATCGATGTTTCACGTGAAACAGCGCCCGGACCGCTCGGTGAATCCGGCGCCCGGCGGCCCTCCGGTCACCCGGCCGGCCCAACGGGCCCCGGCAGGCACCGCGCACGCCGCCGGATCGCTCTCGCGGGCGGCCTGCTCGCGGCGTGCGCCGCCGGCATCCTGGTGGCCGGCGTGATGTCCGGCGACCGCCCCGCGACGGACGTGTCCGCGCGGAGCGACGCCTCCGCCTCCCAGTCCAGGTCCGGCACGCCGGAGTACACCGCCCAGGGGCTCCCGGGCACGGTGCGCGAACTCCTCGCATCCGGAGGTCCGGGAGACAAGACGGCGGGGGAGGGGAACAAGACGTTCGGAACGGAGAACAGCTCCCCGTCCGAGCCGAACCTCGCCCCGCCCGATGGCGAGGCACCCCGGGCACCCGCCTGCGTACAAGAAGCCACCGGCCGCACCGAGACCCCCCTGGGCTTCGAGCCAGGCACCTACGAGGGCAAGGACGTCTTCCTCGTCGTCCTGCCCCACCCCGGCGACCCCTCCGTGGTGGACGCCTATCTCGTCGGCTCCACCTGCGTCACCGACCCCTCGGCGGACCCCGGAAAGCCCTTGCTCACCCGTACCTACCCGAGGAGCTGAGCGGCCGAAAAGCCCGGGGGGAAAACTCGGGAATGCAGGCGCCGTAGGATCCGTTGGGTGGGGTGAGAGTCCACACCGGCCCCCCGGTAGGCAGCAGGCAGTCCGCAGAGACGAGGAATCAACCCGTGAGCGACGTACGAAACGTGATCATCATCGGCTCCGGGCCGGCCGGTTACACCGCCGCCCTGTACACCGCACGCGCTTCGCTCAAGCCCCTGGTCTTCGAAGGCGCCGTCACCGCCGGTGGCGCGCTGATGAACACCACCGAGGTCGAGAACTTCCCCGGCTTCCAGGACGGCATCATGGGGCCGGACCTCATGGACAACATGCGTGGCCAGGCCGAGCGCTTCGGCGCCGAGCTGATTCCGGACGACGTCGTGGCCGTGGACCTCACCGGCGAGATCAAGACCGTCACCGACACCGCCGGCACCGTGCACCGCGCCAAGGCCGTGATCGTCACCACCGGTTCCCAGCACCGCAAGCTCGGCCTGCCCAACGAGGACGCCCTCTCCGGCCGCGGCGTCTCCTGGTGCGCGACCTGCGACGGCTTCTTCTTCAAGGACCACGACATCGCCGTGGTCGGCGGTGGTGACACCGCGATCGAGGAAGCCACCTTCCTCTCCCGGTTCGCCAAGTCCGTCACGATCGTCCACCGTCGTGACTCCCTGCGCGCCTCCAAGGCCATGCAGGACCGCGCCTTCGCCGACCCGAAGATCAAGTTCGCCTGGGACAGCGAGGTCGCGGAGATCCACGGCGAGCAGAAGCTCGCCGGCCTCACCCTGCGCAACACCAAGACCGGTGAGACCTCCGAGCTGCCCGTGACCGGCCTCTTCATCGCCGTCGGCCACGACCCGCGCACCGAGCTGTTCAAGGACCAGCTCGACCTCGACGCGGAGGGCTACCTCAAGGTCGACGCACCCTCTACCCGCACCAGCCTCACCGGTGTGTTCGGCGCGGGCGACGTCGTCGACCACACCTACCGTCAGGCCATCACCGCCGCGGGCACGGGTTGCTCCGCGGCCCTCGACGCCGAGCGCTTCCTCGCCGTCCTCGCGGACGCCGAGAAGGCGCACGCGGCGGTCTGACACCCTCAAGCAGCACCACCACACCCCACCCCCGCAGGAAAAGAAGGAGGCCGCTGTGGCCGGCACCCTCAAGACCGTCACCGACGCAAGCTTCGATGACGACGTCCTCAAGAGCGACAAGCCCGTCCTGGTGGACTTCTGGGCCGCCTGGTGCGGTCCGTGCCGCCAGATCGCTCCGTCCCTCGAGGCCATCGCCTCCGAATACGGTGACGAGATCGAGATCGTCAAGCTCAACATCGACGAGAACCCGGAGACGGCGGCCAAGTACGGCGTCATGTCCATCCCGACGCTGAACGTCTACCAGGGCGGCGAGGTCGTGAAGACCATCGTCGGCGCCAAGCCGAAGGCCGCCATCCTGCGCGACCTCGACGCCTTCGTCACGATCAAGGCCTGACGCTCCCGCGTCCTAAGCCGGACGCGATCGCGTGCCACGGGGCCGCCCCCTGCCAGGGGCGGCCCCGTTCGCATGCCGGCCCCCTACGAGAGCAGGCTGCTCCCGTCTCACAGCGGACGCAGCGCCGGTTCCTTCCGGGCCGCGCCCAGCAACCGGTCCAGCGCCAGCTCCACGTCTTCCTTCCACGACAGCGTGGACCGCAGCTCCAGCCGCAACCGTGGCCGCGTCGGATGCGGGCGTACCGTCTTGAAGCCCACGGCCAGCAGATGATCCGCCGGCAGCAGACAGGCCGGACCTTCCCATCGGGCGTCGCCGAACGCCTCGATCGCCCGGAACCCCCTGTGCAGCAAGTCCTTCGCCACCGTCTGGACCATCACCCGCCCCAGCCCCTGGCCCTGATACCCCGGCATGATCCACGAGGTGATGAGCTGCACGGCGTCCGGGGACACCGGGCTGGTCGGGAACGCGGTCGCACGCGGCACATACGCCGGCGGCGCGTACAGAACGAACCCCACGGGAACCTCGTCCACGTAGACCACGCGGCCGCACGAACCCCACTCCAAGAGGACGGCGGAGATCCACGCCTCCTTCTCCCCGGCAGAGTTCCCCGCCTTCACGGCGGCCTCGCCGCTGACGGGGTCCAGCTCCCAGAAGACGCAGGACCGGCAACGCCGGGGCAGGTCTTGGAGGTTGTCCAGCGTGAGCGGTACCAGCCGACGACCCATGACCGCATCGTATCCACAGCCCGAATCACCCGAAACCGCAACAAGGCAAAGAGGGCGGGCCGCACCGGCTCACACCGGAACGACCCACCCCCGAGCTGCGGGTTACTCCCCGGCAGCACCCTGGTCCAGCACCCGGCCCTCGCCCGGCGCCAGGGTCCCTAGAATCCGCTCGAGGTCCTCCATCGAAGCGAACTCGACGGTGATCTTGCCCTTCTTCTGGCCCAGATCCACCTTCACCCGCGTCTCGAACCGGTCCGACAACCGCGTCGCCAGCTCGCTGAGCGCCGGGGCGACCCTGGCACCCGCCCGCGGGCCCTTCGGCTTCACCGCATTCGGCGACTCCGAACCCATCAGCGACACGATCTCCTCGACCGCACGCACCGAGAGCCCCTCGGCCACGATCCGGTGCGCCAGCCGGTCCTGCTCCTCGGAGTTGTCCACCGACAGCAGGGCCCGCGCATGCCCCGCCGACAGCACACCCGCCGCCACCCGCCGCTGCACGGGCGGGGAGAGCTTCAGCAGCCGCAGCGTGTTCGAGACCTGCGGACGGGAACGCCCGATCCGGTCCGCAAGCTGGTCGTGCGTGCAGTTGAAGTCCTGGAGCAGTTGGTCGTACGCGGCCGCCTCCTCCAAGGGGTTCAGCTGCGCCCGATGCAGGTTCTCCAGGAGCGCGTCCAGCAGCAGCTTCTCGTCGTCCGTGGCCCGGATGATCGCCGGGATACGGACCAGTCCGGCCTCCCGGCACGCCCGCCAGCGCCGCTCGCCCATGATCAGCTCATAGCGGCCGGGGCCGGACTGTCGCACCACCACCGGCTGGAGCAGGCCCACCTCCTGAATGGAGGTCACCAGCTCGGCCAGAGCGTCCTCGTCGAACACCTCGCGCGGCTGCCGCGGATTCGGCGTGATGGAGTCCATCGGGAGCTCCGCGAACGTGGCCCCCGCAACCTGCCCGGCCTCCGGAGCCGCGGCCGGCTCGGGCTCCCTCACGGAATCGGCCACCGCCGATGTTTCACGTGAAACATCGGCCTGCGCCAGCGAAGCCAGCTTCGCCGCCGCGATGCCCCGCTCCGAGGGCAGCAGCGGCACCGCCGACGGAGACATCGATCCGGCCCCGATCACCGGCGGCACCTTCTCCTGGGGAGCCGCGGGAATCAGCGCGCCGAGCCCCCGCCCCAGACCCCTACGTCGCTCACTCACTGGATCCCCTCCGCCATGCTTTGCGTGTTGTTCAGGCCCGCACCCTGATGGGGGTGATGGGGCTCGTACTGGAATCCGGCCCCGCGCAGCGCGATCTCCCGCGCCGCCTCCAGATAGGAGAGGGAACCGCTGGAACCCGGGTCGTAGGTCAGCACCGTCTGCCCGTAGCTCGGAGCCTCGGAGATGCGGACCGACCGCGGGATGCTCGTGCGCAGCACCTCCTTGCCGAAGTGAGTGCGCACCTCCTCCGCCACCTGCGAGGCCAGCCGGGTCCTGCCGTCGTACATCGTCAGCAGGATGGTGGACACGTGCAGCGTCGGGTTCAGATGGGCCCGCACCAGGTCGACGTTGCGCAGCAACTGTCCGAGCCCCTCCAGCGCGTAGTACTCGCACTGGATCGGGATCAGCACTTCCGCGCCCGCGACCAGGGCGTTCACCGTCAGCAGGCCCAGCGAGGGCGGGCAGTCGATCAGGATGTAATCGAGCGGCTGCTCGTACGCCTGGATGGCCCGCTGGAGACGGCTCTCCCGTGCCACGAGGGACACCAGCTCGATCTCGGCACCCGCCAGGTCGATCGTGGCCGGCGCGCAGAAGAGCCCCTCCACGTCGGCCACCGGCTGGACGACCTCCATCAGCGGTCGGCTGTCCACGAGCACGTCGTAGATGGACGGCACGTCCGCGTGGTGGTCGATGCCCAGCGCCGTCGAGGCGTTGCCCTGCGGGTCGAGGTCGACCACCAGGACCCGCGCTCCGTGCAGGGCCAGGGATGCGGCCAGGTTCACGGTCGACGTGGTCTTGCCCACGCCGCCCTTCTGGTTGGCCACCACCATGATCCGGGTCTTCGGGGGCCTGGGCAGCCCCTCACCCGCACGCCCCAGGGCCTCGACCGCGATCTGTGCGGCCCGGCCGATGGGCGTGTCTTCGTTGTCCACTAGCGGCGGGGCCGATGTTTCACGTGAAACATCGTCGCCCGGGAATTCGGAGCGGGGACCGGGGACCGGATCGGCCATCGGCCCCGCAAGGTTGGCGTCTGACCGCACGGTGTCACTCTCCTCGGCATCAGGCTCGCGATGAACAGAGCCTGCCATGTCACCGGGGTCGCGAACCAGCGGGGCCCGTACTCCTGTGGATGAATCCACCGATGTGGACAACTCCGTCCCCCCTTCGCCCTTGCGGAGACGGGGGGACGTGGCCGCACGACCGCGGCTGATGATTCCCTGCAGCAGAGAGCGACGTTTCACGTGAAACACGATGCCCGGACGGAGTCATCCGGCCGCTACGACACTCCGAAATCCATACCTATAGGGCTCAACACCCCTGCGATACGCCTGCGAACACTGCCCGGCAGGGGCTCAGCGACGACGGCGCGTACGGCTCACCCGGGCGGCCTTGGCCCGCTTCGCCGCGAACCGCACCCCGCCGGGGCTTTCCCCGACCTCGACCCGCACCACGGTGGAGAGCGGGTCCACGACCCCCTCGCCGACGTGCAGCACCGAGGTCTTCACCACACCGAGCTTCGTCAGCGCGGCCTTCGCCGCCACCAGCTCCTCCTCGGCGGTATCGCCCTTCAGCGCCAGCATCTCGCCGTACGGGCGCAGCAGGGGCACACCCCAGCCGGCGAGCCGGTCCAGCGGGGCCACCGCGCGCGCCGTCACCACGTGCACCGGCTGGAGCTTGCCGAGGACTTCCTCGGCCCGCCCGCGTACCACCGTCACATGATCGAGCCCCAGCAGCTCCACGACCTCCTGGAGGAAGTTCGTGCGGCGCAGCAGCGGCTCCAGCAGTGTGATCTTCAGGTCCCTGCGCACCAGGGCCAGCGGAATACCGGGGAGACCTGCCCCCGAACCCACATCGCACACGGTGACGTTTTCGGGCACCACTTCCGAGAGCACGGCACAGTTCAGCAGGTGCCTCTCCCACAGCCGCGGCACCTCGCGCGGCCCGATCAGGCCCCGCTTGACACCCGCGTCCGCCAGCAGCTCCGCGTACCGCACAGCTGCCGGGAAGTGCTCACCGAACACCGCACGCGCCTCTTCAGGTGCCTCGGGCGCTTCTTCGGGCGTCGGGGGAAGCTCAGCTGCCTCCGTCACGGGGACCGTCCTTCCGTACCGCATGGTGAAAAAACCACGTCGTCGCTGCCAGGCTGACAAACATCGGCCCCGCCTGCGAGACAGACGGGGCCGGATACA
Organism: Streptomyces sp. GQ60; assembly: GCF_059758875.1. Taxonomy (NCBI): domain Bacteria; kingdom Bacillati; phylum Actinomycetota; class Actinomycetes; order Kitasatosporales; family Streptomycetaceae; genus Streptomyces; species Streptomyces sp. GQ60. Next base: position 215,106 of record NZ_JCAXEG010000007.1, read on the forward strand.
AGGCTTCCGGTCAAGCCGGAAGCACGACGACGAAGCGCTGCGGCTCCTCGCCCTCGGACTCGCTCCGCAGACCGGCGGCCGCCACGGCGTCGTGGACGACCTTCCGCTCGAAGGGGGTCATCGGGTCCAGCTTCAGGGGCTCACCGGACGTCTTCACGTCCTCCGCGGCCTTCGCACCGAGGGCCGTCAGCTCCTCGCGCTTCTTCGCCCGGAAGCCGCCGATGTCCAGCATCAGCCGGCTGCGGTCCCCGGTCTCGCGGTGCACGGCGAGCCGGGTCAGCTCCTGCAGAGCTTCCAGCACCTCGCCGTCGCGGCCCACGAGCTTCTGCAGGTCGCGCGCGGACTCGCTGACGATGGAGACAGAGGCGCGGTCCGCCTCGACGTCCATGTCGATGTCGCCGTCCAGGTCGGCGATGTCCAGCAGACCCTCAAGGTAGTCGGCCGCGATCTCACCCTCCTGCTCGAGGCGGGTCAGGGTGTCGCCACTCTCAGCGGCGGCGGTGGTGGTGCCTTCCGTCACGGGAGGAGCTCCTTCTTACTTCTTGGGAGAGGGCTTGCTGGGGGGCGTCTGACGCTGAGACTTCGACTGCCGCTTGGGCTGCTGGCGCTTCTGGCCACCGCCGCCGGCCGCGTCCGCATCGACGGTCGCCTCGACGCTCTTCACCACGGAGCCGTCCGCCTGCGCGGCCAGGCCCTGCTTGGAAAGACCGGTGATGAACTTGCGCTCGTTGTCGTTGCGGTCCGGGCCCTTGGCCACGATCGCCGCGACGATCTTCTTCTTGCCCCGGCCCTTGAGCTCGCCGCGCGCACCGACCTGCTTCAGCAGGCGCGTCAGGTACTGGTCCTGGGCCATGCTGCCCGGGGTGGGGTTCCGGCTGATCACGAACATCTGCTGGCCCATGGTCCACAGGTTCGTGGTCAGCCAGTAGACGAGGACGCCGACGGGGAAGTTGATGCCCATGACCGCGAAGATCACGGGGAAGATGTACATCAGCATCTTCTGCTGCTGCATGAACGGCGTCTTGACCGAGAGGTCGACGTTCTTCTGCATCAGCTGGCGCTGCGTGTAGAACTGCGACAGCGACATCATCACGATCATGATCGCGGTGACGATCCGCACGTCGGTGATGTCGGCGCCGAGAGCGGCGACCTTGTCCGCGCTGTCCGTGAACTTCGATGCCAGAGGCGCGCCGAAGATGTGCGCGTTACGCGCGCTCTCCAGCAGCGGGCCGTCGATCTTGCCGATCGGCGTGCCGTTGGCGATGGAGGCGAGCACGTGGTAGAGCGCGAAGAAGAACGGAGACTGCGCCAGGATGGGAAGGCACGAGGAGAGCGGGTTGGTACCCGTCTCCTTGTACAGCTTCATCATCTCTTCGGACTGGCGCTGCTTGTCGTTCTTGTAGCGCTCCTGGATCGCCTTCATCTTCGGCTGGATCGCCTGCATGCCGCGCGTCGCCTTGATCTGCTTCACGAAGAGCGGGATCAGACAGATGCGGATCAAGATCACCAGGGAGACGATGGACAGGCCCCAGGCCCAACCACTGTCCGCGCCGAACATGGCGCCGTACACCTTGTGGAACTGGACGATGATCCACGAGACAGGCGTGGTAATAAAGCTGAACAGACTGGCAATCGTGTCCACTAATCAGGCTCCTTGAGCATTGCGAGATCTACGCAACGCACTGCGCAGCTGCTCGTGCCAACGCGGGCGTTTCCGGGGTGGGACGTGGTCCACGCCACCCGGGGACCACGGATTGCACCGCAGGATCCGCCAGGCGGTCAGAGCCGTCCCCTTCACCGCACCATGCCGGTCGATGGCCGTGTACCCGTAGTGCGAGCACGAGGGGTAGTAGCGGCACACCGGCCCGAGCAGCGGACTGATCGTCCACTGGTACAGCTTGATCAATGCGAGCAGCGGGTACTTCATCGAGCCACGCCTCCCAAGAGCCGCAGCAATGCGGCGTCGAGGTCCCGGGCCAGCTCGTCGAGACCGGCATCACCCGCTCCGGGCAGAGCCCGTACCACCATCAGGCTACCTTCGGGCAGCTGGGACAGCCGCTCGCGGACGAGATGGCGCAAACGGCGCTTGACCCGGTTGCGTACGACAGCGATGCCGACAGCCTTGCTGACGACGAAACCCGCACGCGTCGAGGGATCGATCTCCCCCGGCGCGTGCGGGTCCGTTGCACCGCTAGTACGTAGGTGGACGACGAGGAGCGGGCGACCGGCCCGACGACCTCGACGTACCGCGCTCGCGAAGTCCTCGCGCCGCCTCAGCCGATTTTCGGGAGACAGCACGACGTCACGATCCGCCCGTCAGTTACGCGGAGAGTTCGGCGCGGCCCTTGCCACGACGGTTCGCGAGGATGGCGCGGCCGGCACGGGTACGCATCCGGAGACGGAAGCCGTGGGTCTTGGCACGACGGCGGTTGTTCGGCTGGAAGGTGCGCTTGCTCACTCGGGGGCTCCAGAGAATAAATCGTTTAGGCGGGACATCGCCTGGCTGTCACCGTGCGCCCACGAGGAGTAGAACTCGCGTGTTCGCCCGAGTGGCACCGCAAAACGATCACAACCAGTGATCTTCGCCCATCGGTAGGCAGGCGGCAGCAGCCATCGACAACTCGACCTCGTTACGGTACGCGCGGCTACGCCATCCGGTCAAACCGAGCCGACGGTGCCCCACACTGTGCACAGGCTGTGGACAACGACTTGAACCGTACCCGTCGGCCTGACTACCGTTGCCTGACTCCGGATTTTTTGTCCCGACCGTCCCAAAGAACCACACATTCGTGGGACCCCCTCTGAGAGAGCGTGCTCTGTGGCTGACGTACCTGCCGATCTTGCCGCAGTGTGGCCAAGGGTGCTCGAAAAGCTCCTCGGGGAGGGACAGAACAGCATCGAGCCCAAGGACAAGCAGTGGGTCGAGCGCTGTCAGCCCCTGGCCCTGGTGGCCGACACCGCGCTGCTCGCCGTCCCGAACGAGTACGGCAAGCGGGTCCTGGAGGGCCGGCTCGCCCCGCTCATCAGCGACGCGCTCAGCCGTGAGTGCGGCCGCCCCATCCGGATCGCCATCACCGTCGACGACTCCGCCGGCGAGCCCTCGCCCCCGGCCCCGTCCTCTTCTTCCTCGCGCGACGGCTACGAACCGTACGGCGGCCAGCGCCCCGGCGGGCACACCGGCCCCGGGGGCCACACGGGACCCGGCGGTCATACCGGCCACGCCGGTCCCGCGGACGACCAGCTCCCCACCGCCCGCCCCGCCTACCCGGACTACCAGCAGCAGCGCTCCGAGCCCGGCGCCTGGCCCCGCGGCGGCCAGCAGGACGACTACGGCTGGCAGCAGCCGCGCCTCGGCGGCTTCCCCGAGCGCGATCCCTACGCCTCTCCGCAGCCGGGCTACATGCAGCAGCCGGAGCCCTCCTCCTACGACCAGGGCTCCTACGAACAGCAGAAGTACGAGCAGCAGCAGTACGAGGGCCAGCAGCAGCGCTCCGCCCGCCAGTACGAGCAGCAGCAGTACGAGCAGCCGCCCGCGCGGCAAGCGCCCAGCCGGCCCGCTCCCTCGGCCCCGTCCGGCGGTTCCACCTCGGGCCCGCTGGAGCCGACCGCCCGGCTGAACCCCAAGTACCTCTTCGACACCTTCGTCATCGGCGCCTCCAACCGCTTCGCGCACGCGGCCGCGGTGGCCGTCGCCGAGGCGCCGGCGAAGGCGTACAACCCCCTCTTCATCTACGGGGAGTCGGGCCTCGGCAAGACGCACCTGCTGCACGCCATCGGGCACTACGCGCGGAGCCTCTACCCCGGCACCCGGGTGCGGTACGTGAGCTCCGAGGAGTTCACCAACGAGTTCATCAACTCGATCCGCGACGGCAAGGGCGACGCGTTCCGCAAGCGCTACCGCGAGATGGACATCCTGCTCGTCGACGACATCCAGTTCCTCGCGAGCAAGGAGTCGACGCAGGAGGAGTTCTTCCACACCTTCAACACGCTCCACAACGCCAACAAGCAGATCGTGCTCTCCTCCGACCGGCCGCCCAAGCAGCTCGTCACCCTGGAGGACCGGCTCCGCAACCGCTTCGAGTGGGGCCTGATCACCGACGTCCAGCCGCCCGAGCTGGAGACCCGGATCGCGATCCTGCGCAAGAAGGCCGTCCAGGAGCAGCTCAACGCCCCGCCGGAGGTGCTGGAGTTCATCGCCTCCCGCATCTCGCGCAACATCCGCGAGCTGGAGGGGGCGCTGATCCGGGTCACGGCCTTCGCGAGCCTGAACCGGCAGCCGGTGGACCTGGGCCTGACCGAGGACGTACTGAAGAACCTGATCCCCGGCGGCGAAGACAGCGCGCCCGAGATCACGGCGACGGACATCATGGCCGCCACCGCCGACTACTTCGGTCTGACCGTGGACGACCTGTGCGGCTCCTCGCGCAGCCGCGTGCTGGTCACCGCGCGGCAGATCGCCATGTACCTGTGCCGGGAGCTCACGGACCTCTCGCTGCCCAAGATCGGGGCGCAGTTCGGCGGCCGCGACCACACCACCGTCATGCACGCGGACCGCAAGATCCGCGCTCTGATGGCGGAACGGCGCTCCATCTACAACCAGGTAACGGAGCTCACGAACCGCATCAAGAACGGCTGACGCCGGCTCTGTGTACGGGCCGTACGGGCGCCGCCGACCCTCCAAACACGCTTGTTCAAACGCAGTCAGAGGGCGCTCCCGGGTCGCTTCGGGGGCGCCCTTCTTCGTGCGTGCGCCCCTGACCTGTTCGAATACGCCCCCTTGGGGGCAACTCATCCACAGATTGGGCGACTTTCTTCCGTCCACAGGCTGGGGACGGGCCGCGCCACCCACAAGACTGTCCACAGGGCCCAGGTGTGAGGCACCATCAGGGCTGGTCAGACCCCTGTGGAATTGTGCGCAACGACTATCCACAGGCTGTGGACGAAATTTTCATCCACAGGTCTGTCCACCGCGTTGTCCACCGGCGGTCCACAGCTTCCCGCGTCCTGTGCACAGGATCAGACGACTTCCCCACACCGTTGTCCACTGTTCGGCAACGAGGAACCCTCCATCACCGCCCCGAGTGAAAGCGGTCACACCGAAGTCGACGTTTGGGTTGTGGAGTACTCGGGAAAACCTGGGGACGCACCTGTGGAGTAGTCGGGGTCATCTGGGGATGGCCTGTGCAGAACTTTTCGTTCTCCACAGAGACACCGAGTTGTCCACCGGTGTCACCCACAGGGTGTGGGGATAAAAAACGCGTGCTGACCTGCAAAAACACTGTTATCCACCGTTTCCACAGGCCCTACTACTACCCCCATAGAGAGTTAGCCCGGTTTCGGTTTTCAAGCAGGTCCTGTGCACAACTCGGTGGATCGCCCTCCCCGACACCTCGCTCCCGACTTGACCGGCAGCAGCGACGACTGTCGGCGCCGTACGTCAGACTGGTCCCCGGCATCGGTCGAGGCATCGACGAGCCGACGACGAAGGCCGGCAGACGAGCGAGCAACAGCAGGAGGCGGTTTCCGGTGAAGATCCGGGTGGAGCGCGACGTACTCGCGGAGGCGGTGGCCTGGGCTGCTCGTAGCCTCCCGGCCCGGCCGCCGGTGCCCGTTCTCGCGGGCCTGCTGCTGAAGGCCGAGGAGGGCAAGCTGTCCCTCTCCGGCTTCGACTACGAGGTCTCGGCCCGGGTCTCCGTCGAGGCGGACGTCGAGGAGGACGGCACCGTCCTGGTCTCCGGCCGGCTGCTCGCCGACATCTGCCGCGCCCTGCCCAACCGGCCGGTGGAGATTTCCACAGACGGTGTACGGGCGACCGTGGTCTGCGGCTCCTCGCGATTCACACTCCACACCCTGCCTGTGGAGGAATACCCGGCGCTGCCGACCATGCCCACCGCGACCGGCACCGTGCCCGGCGAGGTCTTCGCCTCGGCCGCCGCCCAGGTCGCCATCGCCGCCGGCCGCGACGACACGCTGCCCGTGCTGACCGGTGTCCGCATCGAGATCGAGGGCGACAAGGTCACCCTGGCCTCCACCGACCGCTACCGCTTCGCGGTCCGCGAGTTCCTGTGGAAGCCCGAGGACCCGGAGGCCTCGGCCGTGGCCCTGGTGCCCGCCAAGACCCTCCTGGACACCGCCAAGTCGCTCACCAGCGGCGACACGGTCACCATCGCGCTGTCCGGCTCCGGCCAGGGCGAGGGCCTCATCGGCTTCGAGGGCGCCGGCCGGCGCACCACCACCCGCCTCCTCGAGGGCGACCTGCCGAAGTACCGCACGCTCTTCCCGACGGAGTTCAACTCCGTCGCGGTGATCGAGACCGCGCCGTTCGTCGAGGCCGTCAAGCGCGTGGCCCTCGTCGCCGAGCGCAACACCCCGGTCCGCCTCAGCTTCGAGCAGGGCGTGCTGATCCTCGAGGCCGGCTCCTCCGACGACGCACAGGCTGTGGAGCGCGTCGACGCGAAGCTGGAGGGCGACGACATCTCGATCGCCTTCAACCCGACCTTCCTGCTGGACGGCCTGAGCGCGATCGACTCGCCGGCCGCGCAGCTGAGCTTCACCACGTCCACCAAGCCGGCGCTGCTCAGCGGCCGCCCGGCGGTGGACGCCGAGGCAGACGAGGCGTACAAGTACCTGATCATGCCGGTCCGCCTCTCCGGCTGATCCCGGCAGCGACGCGGCAGCCCCTCGGGCCCGGCCCCGCTTCCCGCGGGACGGGCCCGAGGGCGTTGAGCCTCCCGGCCGCGAAGCCCCGTAGCGGCCCGGCAACGGCCTCGCGGGAGGCCGCACGGAGGGCGTACGGAGCCTCGTGGGCGGCCCGCCGCCCGCCCCGGCGCCGACACCCGGAGTGCCCGTGGCGCCGGGCGGCACGGCCCGGCGTAGGCTCGGCACGGGGCGATGTCCCCGGGCAGGGGTGCACCCCGGCACAGACGGCCACAACGCTTAAGGAACCACCTGATGGAGCTTGGTCTCGTCGGTCTCGGCAAGATGGGCGGCAACATGCGCGAGCGCATCCGCCGCGCCGGCCACACCGTCATCGGATACGACCGCAACCCGGACCTCGCCGATGTCCACAGCCTGTCGGAACTTGTGGACAGCCTGCAGGCCCCCCGCGTGGTGTGGGTGATGGTCCCGGCGGGCGCCGCGACCCAGTCCACCGTGGACGAGCTCGCGGGCCTGCTCTCGCCCGGCGACATCGTCGTCGACGGCGGCAACTCGCGCTGGACCGACGACGAGAAGCACGGCGCCGAGCTGGCCGCCAAGGGCATCGGCTTCGTGGACTGCGGAGTCTCGGGCGGCGTCTGGGGCCTGGAGAACGGCTACGCGCTGATGTACGGCGGCGACAAGGAGCACGTCGCGGCCGTCCAGCCGATCTTCGACGCCCTCAAGCCCGAGGGCGAGTTCGGTGCCGTGCACGCCGGCAAGATCGGCGCCGGCCACTTCGCGAAGATGGTCCACAACGGCATCGAGTACGCCATGATGCAGGCCTACGCCGAGGGCTGGGAGCTCCTGGAGAAGGTCGACTCGGTCACCGACGTCCGCGAGGTGTTCCGGTCCTGGCAGGAGGGCACGGTCATCCGTTCCTGGCTGCTGGACCTGGCCGTGAACGCGCTGGACGAGGACGAGCACCTGCAGCAGCTGCGCGGCTTCGCGCAGGACTCCGGCGAGGGCCGCTGGACGGTCGAGGCCGCGATCGACAACGCCGTGCCGCTGCCGGCCATCACGGCCTCGCTCTTCGCGCGCTTCGCGTCGCGCCAGGACGACTCCCCGCAGATGAAGATGATCGCCGCGCTGCGCAACCAGTTCGGCGGCCACGCGGTCGAGAAGAAGTAATCCACAACCGCTCCACAGGTCCACAGCTCGTGGATCCACGGCTTGCAGGTCCACGGCTTGTGGATCCACAGCCTGTGGAGCGGAGCACGACAGAGCAGCAGGAAGCCGGGGGAGGTCGGCGCCGTATGCACGTTTCGCATCTCTCGTTGGCCGACTTCCGCTCGTACGCCCGGGCCGAGGTTCCCCTCGACCCGGGCGTCACCGCTTTCGTCGGCCCCAACGGCCAGGGCAAGACCAATCTCGTCGAGGCGATCGGCTACCTCGCGACCCTCGGCAGCCACCGCGTCTCCGGGGACGCCCCGCTCGTGCGGATGGGAGCCGAGCGCGCCGTCATCCGGGCCGCCGTCACCCAGGGCGAACGGCAGCAGCTCGTGGAGCTGGAGCTGAACCCCGGCCGCGCCAACCGGGCCCGGATCAACAGGTCCTCGCAGGTCAGGCCGCGAGACGTGCTGGGCATCGTGCGCACGGTGCTGTTCGCCCCCGAGGACCTGGCCCTGGTCAAGGGCGACCCCGGCGAGCGGCGCCGCTTCCTCGACGAGCTGGTCACGGCCCGCTCGCCGCGCATGGCGGCCGTGCGCTCCGACTACGAGCGGGTGCTCAAGCAGCGCAACACCCTGCTGAAGTCGGCGGCGATGGCCCGCCGGCACGGCGGCCGCTCCATGGACCTGTCCACCCTCGACGTGTGGGACCAGCACCTGGCGCGCACGGGCGCGGAGCTGCTGGCCCACCGGCTCGACCTGATCGGGACCCTGCTGCCGCTCGCGGACAAGGCGTACGAGCAGCTCGCGCCCGGTGGCGGACCGCTCGGCGCGGCCTACAAGTCCTCTGCGGGCGAGCAGGTGGACAGCGGCGAGGCCCGCACCCGCGAGGCGCTGTACGAGGTCCTCCTCGGCGCGCTGGCGGAGGTGCGCAAGCAGGAGATCGAGCGCGGGGTGACCCTGGTCGGCCCGCACCGTGACGACGTGGTGCTGCGCCTCGGGGAACTGCCCGCCAAGGGGTACGCCAGCCACGGCGAGTCCTGGTCGTACGCGCTGGCGCTGCGGCTGGCCTCCTACGAGCTGCTGCGCTCCGAGGGCAGCGAGCCGGTGCTGATCCTCGACGACGTGTTCGCGGAGCTGGACGCGCGGCGCCGGGAGCGGCTGGCGGAGCTGGTGGCGCCCGGCGAGCAGGTGCTGGTGACGGCCGCGGTCGACGACGACGTGCCCGGCGTGCTGGCCGGGACCCGGTTCGCGGTGTCCGGCGGGGAGGTGACCCGGCTGTGAGCGGCAAGGAGCAGGACACGCCGCGGGACCTGCCGCAGGCTCCGCCGCGCAAGGCGGCCGAGCCGTCGGGTGTGGACCTGGCGCGCCAGGCCCTGGCGGCGGCGCGCGAGCAGGCGCGGGCCCGGGGCAACGCGGCGCAGAACAAGAAGGGCCGGTACCAGCCGGGCCTGCGCTCGGGCGCCCGCGCGGACGGCCGGGACCCGATGCCGCTGATGGCGGCGCTGGACCGGCTGCGCACGGAGCGCGGCTGGGAGATGCCGATGGCGGTGGCGGGCGTGATGGAGCGCTGGCCGGAGATCGTCGGCCGGGACATCGCGACGCACTGCGTGCCGGACCGGTACGAGGACCGCGAGCTGGTGGTGCGCTGCGATTCCTCGGCGTGGGCGGCGCAGCTCAAGCTGCTGGCCCCGCAGCTCGTGGCCCGGCTCAACGCGGACCTGGGGCAGGGCACCGTCCGGCTGATCAAGGTCCACGGCCCGGGCGGCGGACCGAAGCGGTCCGGCCCCTGGCGGGCCCCGGGGAGCACCGGCCCGGGGGACACCTACGGGTGAGCCTTCGGGCCCGACTCCGCGCGCCCGAAGGCGGCCCGAAGGCGTCCCGAAGGCGGGCCAGAAGGCGGGACCCGAACGCCGGGAACCCGAACGCGGGCCGATCGAACCGGCGCGCTCGGCCGCGCGTGTTCCGGTCGTGCGCCGGCCCGTGCCCGATGCCCGTGAGCCTGCCCGCCGCGGGTACCCGTACGGGTGAGTAGGGTCCGACGGGCGCCCCGTGCGGACGGCTGTGCGGGTGGTGTCCCTCACGGTAGCGAGAGGTTGACAGCCCGAAGCGCTCAATGCCCGCGTGAGCCTCTTTGAGCCCCTCCCCGGATATGGGGAGTCGGAGAGAGGAGTTTCCGGGCGGCACATGCGGACTCAGGTACCGGCAAACGCCCATTCACGGGGGTGATACCGGTAGACTGAACGAGAATCCCGCGCACGCGCGGGATCCAGTCGAGTAAAGCTGACCACCGCTGACAACGCAGATCGACGCAGCCGCTCCCGCTTGCATGCATGCCGGCCCGGAGTACGGCCTGTGCTGTGCCAGAAAGGGCGCTTCGTGGCCGATTCCGGCAACCCCAACGACAACCAGTCCACAGTCGGCCAGAACGGCGAGGTCACGTCCTCGTACGACGCCAGTGCCATCCAGGTCCTCGAGGGCCTGGACGCGGTCCGCAAGCGGCCCGGCATGTACATCGGCTCCACCGGTGAGCGCGGGCTCCACCACCTCGTCTACGAGGTGGTCGACAACTCGGTCGACGAGGCCCTGGCAGGGCACGCGGACACCATCGACGTGACGATCCTCGCCGACGGCGGCGTGCGCGTGGTCGACAACGGCCGCGGTATCCCGGTCGGCATCGTGCCGTCCGAGGGGAAGCCGGCCGTCGAGGTCGTGCTGACGGTCCTGCACGCGGGCGGCAAGTTCGGCGGCGGCGGCTACGCCGTCTCCGGCGGTCTGCACGGCGTCGGCGTCTCCGTCGTGAACGCCCTGTCGACCAGGGTCGCGGTCGAGGTCAAGACCGACGGTTACCGCTGGACCCAGGACTACAAGCTCGGTGTCCCGACGGCGGCCCTGCTGAAGAACGAGGCGACGTCCGAGACGGGCACCTCGGTCACCTTCTGGGCCGACGGCGACATCTTCGAGACCACCGAGTACTCCTTCGAGACGCTCTCGCGCCGCTTCCAGGAGATGGCCTTCCTCAACAAGGGCCTGACCCTCACCCTGACGGACGAGCGCGAGTCGGCCAAGGCCACGATGGGCGCGGACACCGCCGAGGAGATCGACGACCAGCAGGCGCGCACGGTCAAGTACTACTACGAGGGCGGCATCGTCGACTTCGTGAACCACTTGAACTCGCGCAAGGGCGAGATGATCCACCCGACCGTCATCGACGTCGAGGCCGAGGACAAGGAGCGCATGCTCTCGGTCGAGATCGCGATGCAGTGGAACTCGCAGTACACCGAGGGCGTCTACTCCTTCGCGAACACGATCCACACGCACGAGGGCGGCACCCACGAAGAGGGCTTCCGCGCCGCGATGACGGGTCTGGTGAACCGCTACGCGCGTGAGAAGAAGTTCCTGCGGGAGAAGGACGACAACCTCGCCGGTGAGGACATCCGCGAGGGTCTGACCGCGATCATCTCGATCAAGCTGGGCGAGCCGCAGTTCGAGGGCCAGACGAAGACCAAGCTGGGCAACACGGAGGCCAAGACCTTCGTGCAGAAGGTCGTCCACGAGCACCTCAACGACTGGTTCGACCGGAACCCGAACGAGGCCGCGGACATCATCCGCAAGTCGATCAACGCCGCCACGGCGCGCGTCGCGGCCCGCAAGGCCCGTGACCTCACCCGTCGCAAGGGCCTGCTGGAGAGCGCCTCGCTGCCGGGCAAGCTGTCGGACTGCCAGTCGAACGACCCGACCCAGTGCGAGATCTTCATCGTCGAGGGCGACTCGGCCGGCGGCTCGGCCAAGTCCGGCCGCAACCCGATGTACCAGGCCATCCTGCCCATCCGCGGCAAGATCCTGAACGTCGAGAAGGCCCGTATCGACAAGATCCTCCAGAACACCGAGGTCCAGGCGCTGATCAGCGCCTTCGGCACGGGTGTGCACGAGGACTTCGACATCGAGAAGCTCCGCTATCACAAGATCATCCTGATGGCGGACGCCGACGTCGACGGCCAGCACATCAACACCCTGCTGCTGACGTTCCTGTTCCGCTTCATGCGGCCGCTGGTCGAGGCCGGTCACGTGTACCTGTCGCGTCCGCCGCTGTACAAGATCAAGTGGGGCCGCGACGACTTCGAGTACGCGTACTCGGACCGCGAGCGCGACGCCCTGGTCGAGCTCGGCAAGCAGAACGGCAAGCGGATCAGGGAAGACTCGATCCAGCGCTTCAAGGGTCTGGGCGAGATGAACGCCGAGGAGCTGCGCATCACCACGATGGACGTCGACCACCGCGTGCTCGGCCAGGTCACCCTGGACGACGCCGCGCAGGCCGACGACCTGTTCTCGGTGCTGATGGGTGAGGACGTCGAAGCCCGGCGCTCCTTCATCCAGCGCAACGCCAAGGACGTTCGCTTCCTCGACATCTGAGTCGGCTCAGCTGACCGCCCGAAAGGACTTCTGACCAGCAATGGCCGACGAAATCATCCCCACCGCCGCGGAATCCGCGGAGGAGCAGCCCGTCGTACGCATCGAGCCCGTCGGGCTCGAGACGGAGATGCAGCGCTCCTACCTCGACTACGCGATGTCCGTCATCGTCTCCCGCGCGCTGCCCGACGTACGGGACGGCCTCAAGCCGGTCCACCGCCGTGTGCTGTACGCGATGTACGACGGCGGCTACCGGCCCGAGAAGGGCTTCTACAAGTGCGCCCGCGTCGTCGGCGACGTCATGGGTACGTACCACCCGCACGGCGACTCCTCGATCTACGACGCCCTGGTCCGCCTGGCCCAGCCGTGGTCGCTGCGCATGCCGCTCGTGGACTCCAACGGCAACTTCGGTTCTCCGGGCAACGACCCGGCGGCCGCGATGCGCTACACCGAGTGCAAGCTCATGCCGCTGGCCATGGAGATGCTCCGGGACATCGACGAGGAGACCGTCGACTTCACGGACAACTACGACGGCCGCAACCAGGAGCCCACGGTCCTGCCGGCGCGGTTCCCGAACCTGCTGATCAACGGCTCCGCCGGCATCGCGGTCGGCATGGCCACCAACATCCCGCCGCACAACCTGCGCGAGGTCGCGGCCGGCGCCCAGTGGGCGCTGGAGCACCCGGAGGCCTCGCACGAGGAGCTCCAGGACGCGCTCATCGAGCGGATCAAGGGCCCGGACTTCCCGTCGGGCGCCCTGGTCGTGGGCCGCAAGGGCATCGAGGAGGCGTACCGGACCGGGCGCGGCTCCATCACGATGCGCGCGGTGGTCGAGGTCGAGGAGATCCAGAACCGCCAGTGCCTGGTGGTCACGGAGCTTCCGTACCAGACCAACCCCGACAACCTGGCGCAGAAGATCGCCGACCTGGTGAAGGACGGCAAGGTCGGCGGCATCGCCGACGTCCGCGACGAGACCTCGTCCCGGACCGGCCAGCGCCTGGTGATCGTCCTCAAGCGCGACGCCGTCGCCAAGGTCGTGCTGAACAACCTCTACAAGCACACCGACCTGCAGACGAACTTCGGCGCGAACATGCTGGCGCTGGTGGACGGCGTGCCGCGCACGCTGTCGATCGACGCCTTCATCCGCCACTGGGTGACGCACCAGATCGAGGTCATCGTCCGGCGCACGAAGTTCCGCCTGCGCAAGGCGGAGGAGCGCGCCCACATCCTGCGCGGTCTGCTCAAGGCGCTGGACGCGATCGACGAGGTCATCGCGCTGATCCGGCGCAGCAACACGGTCGAGATCGCCCGCGAGGGCCTGATGGGCCTGCTGTCGATCGACGAGATCCAGGCGAACGCGATCCTGGAGATGCAGCTCCGCCGCCTCGCGGCCCTGGAGCGGCAGAAGATCGTCGCCGAGCACGACGAGCTCCAGGCCAAGATCAACGAGTACAACGCGATCCTGGCCTCCGAGGAGCGCCAGCGCCAGATCGTCAGCGAGGAACTGGCCGCCATCGTCGAGAAGTTCGGCGACGACCGGCGTTCCAAGCTGGTGCCCTTCGACGGCGACATGTCCATGGAGGACCTGATCGCCGAAGAGGACATCGTCGTCACGATCACCCACGGCGGGTACGTCAAGCGCACCAAGACCGAGGACTACCGCTCGCAGAAGCGCGGCGGCAAGGGCGTGCGCGGCACGAAGCTGAAGCAGGACGACCTCGTCGACCACTTCTTCGTGTCCACCACGCACCACTGGCTGCTGTTCTTCACGAACAAGGGCCGCGTCTACCGCTCCAAGGCGTACGAGCTGCCGGACGCCGGCCGCGACGCCCGCGGGCAGCACGTGGCGAACCTGCTGGCCTTCCAGCCGGACGAGAAGATCGCCCAGATCCTCGCGATCCGCGACTACGAGATCGCCCCGTACCTGATCCTGGCCACCAAGGGCGGCCTGGTGAAGAAGACGGCGCTCAAGGACTACGACTCTCCCCGTTCGGGTGGCGTCATCGCGATCAACCTCCGGGAGACCGAGGACGGCAGCGACGACGAGCTGATCGGCGCCGAGCTGGTGTCCGCCGAGGACGACCTGCTGCTCATCAGCAAGAAGGCGCAGTCGATCCGCTTCACGGCGACCGACGACGCGCTGCGCCCGATGGGCCGCGCCACCTCGGGCGTGAAGGGCATGAGTTTCCGCGGAGGGGACGAACTGCTGTCCATGAGCGTGGTCCGGCCGGGTACGTTCGTCTTCACCGCGACCGACGGCGGCTACGCCAAGCGGACGCCGGTGGACGAGTACCGCGTCCAGGGCCGTGGTGGCCTGGGCATCAAGGCCGCGAAGATCGTGGAGGACCGCGGCTCGCTCGTCGGGGCGCTCGTGGTGGATGAAACGGACGAAATCCTCGCCATCACGCTCAGCGGTGGTGTGATTCGTACGCGCGTCAACGAAGTACGGGAGACCGGCCGTGACACCATGGGCGTCCAGCTGATCAACCTGGGCAAGCGCGATGCCGTCGTCGGCATCGCCCGCAACGCGGAGGCCGGTCAGGAAGCTGACGAGGTCGACGACATCGAGAACGAGATCGGGACCGAGGCGGCCGTCGAAGGACAGGCCGTCGAGGCCGCCGGGGGCACGGAGCCCTCGGCCGGGGAGCACGAGGAGTAAGCGTGAGCGGAGCCACGGGCGCCGGACCGGCCAACACTGGAGCGAACGGTGCCCGTGGCCCCGCCGCGGACTCCCAGGGGGGAACCGTGACGGACACCCGAGGACCGCAGCCGCCTCAGGCACCTCAGGCGCATCAGACTCAGGCGGGGGCCGGCCCTCAGCCGCCGTACCACCCGCCGCAGGCGTACTCGGTGCCCCCGGGCCCCGGGGCGCCGCGCGGGGCGGGTGATCCCGGTGCGCAGCGCAAGCCGCGCACGGGCGCCCGTATGGCGCCCAGGACGCGCAAGGCGCGGCTCCGGGTGGCCAAGGCCGACCCGTGGTCGGTGATGAAGGTCAGCTTCCTGCTGTCGATCGCGCTGGGCGTGTGCACGATCGTCGCGTCGGTGGTGCTGTGGATGGTCATGGACGCCATGGGCATCTTCTCCAGCGTCGGCGGCACGATCAGTGAGGCGACCGGCTCGAACGAGAGCAACGGCTTCGACCTCCAGACCTTCCTGTCGCTGCCGCGCGTCCTGATGTTCACGACGGTGATCTCGGTCATCGACGTGGTGCTCATGACGGCGCTGGCGACCCTGGGCGCGTTCATCTACAACCTGTCGGCGGGCTTCGTCGGCGGTGTGGAGCTGACGCTCGCCGAGGACGAGTAGGCCTCCGAAGACGGGGCGGATGACCTGCGCAGACGGGCCGCCGCCATCGATTTTGGAGTCACCGGGTCTGTGCGCTAACCTTCAGAAGTCAGCGCGCAGCGCGGATGGGGCTATAGCTCAGTTGGTTAGAGCGCATCCCTGATAAGGATGAGGCCACAGGTTCAAATCCTGTTAGCCCCACAGTGTCGAAGACCCCCAGGCCCATGGCCTGGGGGTCTTCGCCGTTGGGCCAGTTGGTGGATCAGTTGATGGGTCGGCAGATCACCGATCGGTATCGGTCGGTGTGTATTGTTGGGCGCCAGAAGTCCCCTACGTCAACGAAAGACGAGGTCGCGCGGTGAAGAAGCTGCTCCTGGTCGCACTGGCCGCCATCGGCGGGCTCCTCGTGTACCGCCAGATCCAGGCGGACCGCGCAGAGCAGGACCTGTGGACGGAGGCAACTGACTCCGTGCCTTCTGGTTCCGGTGTGTGAGACCCGAGGTTGATCCCAGAGCCCCGACTGCCGCTGCGGTCGGGGCTTTGTGCTGCTCTGTGACGAAATGTTGCAATATGCAAAGAAGTTGCTTGCGTTGGCAAACTCGGGGTGGGTGCGTGTGATGGGTGGGGTACGTCGGGTACGGACGACCACGGCGGCGGCGCTGGCCGCCCTCGGGCTGCTCGCGGCGCTGCCGGGGGCCGCGGTCGCGGCGGGGACCCCGCAGCCGGTCCCCGCCTACCGGGGCGCCGACGGGGCCCAGGCGGTCGAGGGGAAGCCGTCCACGGCCGGCGCCCCGGAGCTGAAGGCCGGCTCGGTCTACAAGGATTCGATGGCTCCGGGGGAGCGGTACTACCGGCTCAACCTCGACGACCGCTCGACCGTGTACGTCTCCGGCGTGCTCCAGCCCCCGGGCGGCGCCAAGGTGGGCTACGGCGACGTCCTGGAAGTGGACGTCCTCACCATCGAGAACCGCTCCTGCATGGGCAGCCCCGGACGGGCGGGCTTCGGCTACGACCCCGTCCCCGTCAGCGCCGTGGGCGCCCGGGTCAGGCAGGAGGACGCCGCCTGTCAGGGCGGCGGCACCTACTACGTCAAGGTCACGCGCGAGACGGCCAAGGACGGGGACCAGGCGGCCTGGCCCCTGGAGCTGCGGGTCCAGCGCGAGCCGGAGCTCGGCGGCAGCAACGCGCCCGCCGCCGCTCCCAGCGTCTGGCCCTCCGCCTCCCCGACCCTGCCCGGCAGCGATGCGGCGCCGCGCACCGGCGGGACCGGCTTCAACGACGCGCGGGCCCTGGACAGCGGCGTCTGGAGCGACGAAGTGCGCCCCGGCCAGACCCTCTACTACCGGGTGCCGCTCGACTGGGGACAGCAGTTGGGCCTCGCGGCCGAACTCTCCGCCGGCCAGCTGACGAAGGACTCCGGATACGCCTCGCCCGGCCTCTCCGTCTCGCTGTACAGCCCGTACCGGTCGCTGATCGACGGCGAGGACGCCTCGTACGACGGTAAGCAGGCGGGGCTCACGCTGCCGCGGACCCCGCCGGTGGCCTACGCGAACCGCTTCGCCTCCGACCGGAAGGTCGGGTCGGTCCGGGTGGCCGGCTGGTACTACGTCGCGGTGACCATGGCCGGGAAGGTCGGGGAGTTCACCAAGGAAGCGGTGCCCGTCCCGCTGACCCTGCGCACGCAGATCATCGGAGCGCCGGGCAAGGCTCCGGCGTACGCGGAGGACCTCGCGGCGGGCGGGTTCGGGGTGGGGGCCGGGGACCGCACCGCCGCCAAGGAGGGCACCACGGCGGTGGAGGCCGATGCCGCCGCCGCGAACCGGTCGGTGATGCGGGTGGTCGCGGGTGCCGGCTTCGGCACGGGGACGGTGCTGCTGCTCGTCCTGGGCGGCTGGATCCTGCTGTCCCGGCGGCGGGCCGCCTAGGACAGGCACTAGAGCTGGGTCAGTGCCCAGATCCCGACGGCGAAGCACAGCACGGCGGCGAGCAGGATCCCGGCGGTGACCTTCGGGGGCGGCGGCGCGAGCGTGCTCGTGCGGGGTCCGGCGGGCGCGTGCGCGGGCTGTTGGTACGGATGCGCGTAGGGGGCCGTCGGCGTCGGCTGAGGCGTTTGCGGCGCATCCGGCGCCGGGGTGGCGGCGAGGAGGGGCGGCGGGAGGTGGAAGCTGCCCGTCTCGGAGGGCCCGAAGACACCGAGGGGAGTGGTGGCGGGGGTCCGGGCGTCGTCGGGTGTCGCGGGCACGGTGACGGCCGGGGCCGCGTGGGGGGCCGTGGGCGGGGTCTCGTACGGAGCTTGGTACTGGGCTTGGTACCGGGCTTCGTGTGCGGCCCGGTGCCCGGTTTGCCGCGCGTCGGTATCCGCGTTCGTGGCCGGCCGGGGCGGTCGGGGTTCCTGGGGCCCCCGGGGCTCTTGGGGTGTGAAACCGGCGGGAACCGGGCCCAGTTGGTCGAATACCTCGACCACTCCGAGCGGATCTCCGTCCGGGCCGGGCGGCGGCAGCAGCTCCACGGCCTCGGCGAGGGCCCTGCGCGCCCCGGTGGCCGTCTGGAACCTGCTCCGGGGGTCCGGCTGCAGCAGCGCGGCCAGGACGTCCCACAGCGGCGCGGGAACGCCCTCCGGGGCGCCGGGGGTGCCGTGGGTGAAGAACTGCTCCGCGAGGGCCTGGGAGTCGGGCTTGGCGCCCTTGAGGAGGTAGAGGCCGACCAGTCCGACGGCGAACAGGTCGGCGGTGAAGTCGGGTTCGGAGCCGAGGAGTTGTTCGGGCGCGAGATAGCCCGGCGTGCCGACCACGTAGGCGGTCTCGGTCAGCCGGGGCTCGCCCTTGCGCATGGCGATGCCGAAGTCGGACAGCCGCAGGTGCGGCCGCCCGGTTCCAGTGGCCTCCATGAGGATGTTGGCCGGTTTGATGTCGCGGTGGACGACACCCTCCGCATGCACCGCCGCCAGCCCCGACAGGAGCTGGTCGAGCAGCGTGCACACGAACCGGGGCGGCAGGGCCCCGTAGTCCCCGATCACATGGGCGAGCGAACCTCCGGCGACGAGGTCCATGGTGAAGAGGACCTTGTCGTCGTCCGCCGCCCAACTGGCCGGGGCCAGCACGTGCGGGTGATCGATCCGCAGCGCCTGCTCGCGGACGAACCGCAGCAGGGTGTGGGCATCGCTCTGCAGGAGGACTTTCGCTGCGACGTACCGGCGGCGCCGGTGGTCCCAGGCACGCCATACGGCGCCGGCGCCGCCACGCCCGATCGGGTCGATCAGTTCGTACCGGCCGGCGAAGATCTCACCCATTGCTGCGCCCGTCCCCCGTCGTCAGCTCTGTCCGTCGCGTGCGTCGCGTGTCAGTTCTGGTGCGATTCGTAGTGCGCGACGGCGTCGGAGGTGCGGCCCGCTCCGTACACCCGGAGGAACTCTGCCAGTTCCGGGTGGGTCGGGGCGAGGGTGTCCGCCGCGTCGATGATGTCGCCGGCCGCGGAGACCGAGCGCAGCAGCGACTGGATCTCGCGTACGACGCGCTTGACGGTGGGTGCGCCGGAACCGGTGGCGGCCTGGCTGGTGCTGTTGCTGAGGACGGAACCTCCCTGGGTCTTCTTGATCTCGTCCATGCGGTCGGTCGCCTCTCCCGCGCTGACGCTCCCGTCGGCCACCTGGCCGGCGAGGTCCTGGAGAGCCTGGACCCGCTGGACCACCGCGGGGTTGCCGATCTTGGCCCGCTGACCGCTCATCAGCTGGGACAGCATCGGCGCCGACAGCCCGAGGACGGCAGCGAGGCGGGCCTGGTTCAAACCGAGGTCATCTATGAGCCGGCGGAAGAGCGCGCCCAAGGGCTCCCCGTACCAACTCCGCTGGAGTTCCCTGGCTCTGGCGGTCGCCTCTTGCTGTACTGCGTCCACTCTTACTACTCCCCTTCGCTGGTGCGAACCTCGCGAGCATCTTACGGAGAGTGGTCGCGGGGCGGGAGTCCCTATCATTTTGCGGGATGAGGGGGTACACCCGGTACTCTGTCCTTCGGAACGGTCACCCCCTCTCCGAAGGACTGCCGTGCCCGCGTACGGGGCCTTAGCTCAGTTGGTAGAGCGCTGCCTTTGCAAGGCAGATGTCAGGAGTTCGAATCTCCTAGGCTCCACACTCGTAAGACCCCCTTGATCTGCGGAAACGTAGAGCAAGGGGGTCTTTTGCCGTCCTGGCGGGACGCAGTGGGGCACGGCGGGGGAGACGGGGCCCGCCCGGGGCCCGCCCGGGGCCCGCCCGGGGCCTTGGTGGGCAGAACAGTCCATTCCACCCCGCGCCGTGGCGGCCCCGCCCTACAGTGGCGGCGTGAACGACCTTCCCGACCTGCGGTCGGTTCTTGAAGATCTTGGCAAGCTCGTTCCGGGCATCGTCCCGAACCCCGGGGCCGACCCCGACCTCGTCGTCATCGGTGAACGCTATTGGGCCTTGGCGGGCTTCTCCCCGGAGTTCGGTACACCCGTGTGGTGCGAGAAGGCCAGGGACATCGACACCGACGGGTGGGGGCACCAGATCTACGCCGTCGCGGCGGCCGGTGTGCGCGCCGTGGTCCCGGGGCGGACGTGTCCCGACTGCGCGGGGCCGCTGAGCCTCACGTCGCGGACCGCCTTCCAGCAGGTGTGCGCCGGCGGGGATTCCGCCTGTGTGGAGTGCACGGAGTGGCTGCTCTCCGCGGTGCGCGTGGTCCTCGATCCGGCTCGCAAGGAGAAGAGGGAGGCCGGCAGAGCCACGACGCGGCAACAGGAGGTCCTCCACGACACCGGCGCCGCGTGGGCCGAAGCCCAGAGGGAGGTCGTCGCGCGGCGCTACGAGACCGCCTTTCCCGCCGAGCGCACGCGACCGCTCCCCGCCCCGGTCAAGGACATGGTCGCCACCCTGGCACTGCTGAGGTACGCCTCCTCGACCTCGCCGATCGCCGATATCGCGGAGTGGCCCGAGCCGCTGTACCCGGACATGGGTGCGGCTTCCGAGTTACTGGGATCGCTGCTCGGGGCCGGGCTGCTGAAGATTCATCCCACGAGCCCTGCCGAGGCGTTCGTCTGGTCCCCGGAGGGTTTCGAGCACGCGCTGCGGGAGGCCGGAGGAGATCTGGACGCCGTTGCCGAGCCCGAACTCACCGGCGAGTTCTACCCGCTGAGGGCGCGGTACTACGTCCCCTTCGGCACGAGCCCGGGAAGGGCGGCCGAGGAGCTCGACGCCGAGCTCGCCAGCGCCCTGACTCCGGCCCTCATGAGCGCGGCGCAGCACGACGAGCTGCTGGAGTGCGCGCGAGAGCTCATCGCGGAGGAGGCGCTCCGCTACTTCACCAACCGGCTCGAGGAGCTGAACCTGCCTCCGGTTCCGGAGAACCACGGTGCCCGTCTCGGCGACACCGCCTACAAGGTCGCCGAACACCGGTCCCTCGGTGAGATCTACAACCTGGTCTGGCGTGCGACGCGTGCCGCGGCGGAGGGAGCGCAGAAGAACCCCCTGACTCCCCGAGCACACATGAGCACCTACGCGGTCAACCGGTTCGAGGACGACGGTCAACGGGCGGTCTCCGATCCCCGATGGGAACTCAAGCCGTTCAGCGCCATCGCGGGGAACGGGCCGGCGGCGATGACCCGTGCGCTCTTCTACGGCGTCCTCGGTCTCAACCCCGTCGACACCAGCCTTGCGCGGATCGGGGAGGCGTTGCCGCTCCCCGCCACGGCGCCCGTGGTCACGGCCGGGGTGACCGCCACCGGCCACGACGGTCTGGCAGCCGTCGTGGCCTGGCTCCATGCGCACGCGGATGCCTGGGACCCGCTCAGGGTTCCCGTAGAGCTCGGGCTCCTCGAGCAGGTGCGGGAAGACGCTCCCGACTGGCACTTCGAGGGGAAGATCATCGCGCGGGACGCGGCCAGGCTGCACCGGCTGTACGCACGGCTGGCTCCGGCCCTCGGGGCGCAGGAGGCGGCCCTGGCGGTACTGGCGGCCACGGGCATGCTCGTACATCCGGTGACCCGGGACGGGGCCACGGTCACCAGCGGGGAATGGATTCTGGACGTCCTCAGCGCCCTGTTCCTCGACGGGGCGGACGGCGGCGTGTGAGGGCATGCGCCCGGACCGGCGCCCGGGCGGCCGCCGCCGTCCGGCGCCGGTCAGTCGGTGACGAGGTCGTCACGGGCGCGGACCAGCAGGGCGGTGCCCAGGCCGGCGAACATCGCGACGAGGGCGGCGCCGGCGGCCGCGGTGGCGGTGTTCGTGTTGTCGGCGGGCTCGTCGAGCTCGGCGCCCGCAGCGACCGGGCCCTTGGGGACGACGACGGTCTGCGGCTTCGCGGCGTTGGCGGGCTTGGTGGAGGGCTTGGCGGCCGGCCGGGCCTTGGGCATCAGCTGGAAGGTCGAGGCACCCTCGCTCAGCACGCGGATGTCGAATCCCCCGCCGTTGTTCGTGAGCTTGTACTGGACGTCGTCGAGCACGGCGACGGGGTGGGTGACGTCGAGCTTCGCCAGGACGCGGCCGGCCCAGCCGTCGCCCGGCTTCCAGTCGGGGGAGACGGCGCGGATCCAGACCTCGGGGCCCTCGGACTCGTGCGCAGCACCGCGATCCGGCCCTTACCCAGCGGGACGATCTCACCGTCGTAGCGGTCGTTGCCCGAGGGGTTCGCTGATACTGCCGACACCGCCGACACCGCCGACACCGCCGACACCGTCGACACCGGCGTCACGGCCGTCGCGGCCTGCGCGGTGGGCGCGAGGAGCGCTCCGGCGAGGGCGGCGGTGACGATCGAGGTGCGGAGGGCGGTACGCATAACGACTCCTTGGAACATGGTCTGGGAGGGGGCGGAGAGTCGCATGCCGCGGTGTCGCTGTCGGGGTTTCGTCCGGTCAGTCTGCGGGGCTGCTGATGTGAAATCTACGGATCTCGATCGATCGGAACGTGGGCTTCCTGTCATGGCCGCGTAACAGCGAAAAGCCGGGTGACCAGCGCACTCTCCGGGAGGATTCCTCTACCGTGGGATCGATGTGACGAGCACTTAAAAACCGTCTGGCTGAGGAGCGTTCGCATGACCGTGGAAGCGAAGACCACCGAGAAGGCGCTGCGGCTGCGCGCGTTGGGCGAGTCTCTGCTCGTTCTCCCCAATGCCTGGGACGCGGGCAGCGCGGCGGTGATCGAGTCGGCCGGGGCGCCGGCCATCGCCACCACCAGCGGCGGTGTGGCCTGGTCGATCGGGCGCGGGGACGGGCAGCACGCGACGGGGCCGGAGATGCTGGCGGCGGCCGCGCGGATCGTGGCGGCCGTGGACGTCCCGGTGACCGTGGACATCGAGGGCGGCTACGAGGACGTCGCGGCCACCGTGCGCGAGGTGGTGGCGGTGGGCGCCGTCGGGATCAACCTGGAGGACTCGAAGCCGGCCGACGGTACGCTCCACACCGCCTCGGAGCAGGCCGAACGGATCCGCGCCGCCCGTGCGGCGGCCACCGCGGCCGGGCTGCCCGAGCTGGTGATCAACGCCCGTACCGATGTCTTCCTGTTCGGGATCGGCGAGGAGTCCGGCCGCCTCGCGGACGTACTGGCGCGGGTGGAGGCGTACGCCGCCGCCGGGGCCGACGGGATCTTCGTGCCGGGGCTGCTGGACCTGGACGTCCTGAGCGAGATCGCGCGGGGCCCGCTGCCGGTCAACGTCATGGCCGGGCCGGGCGGTCCGTCCGTCGCCGAGCTGGCGAAGGCCGGGGTGCGCCGGGTCAGTGTCGGGACCGGCGTGGCCCAGGCGGCGTACACGGCGGCCCGCGCCGCGGCGGTGGAGGTGCTGGAGCAGGGGACGTACGGGGCGCTCGACGGCGCGGTCGACTACGGCTCGCTCAACGGCCTCTTCGTGAAGTAGGGCCCCGACCCGGGCTTGTGGTGAAGCGGCCGACGAAACGGCTGGTGATACGGCTGTGGGCCGCTCCGGTGTACGGAGCGGCCCACAGCCGTATCCACAGTCCCGTCGGTCAGCCCGACCTCGTCCTGTCCCGATGTTTCACGTGAAACATCGGGCGGGAGTCACCGGCGCCGGCCGGTCCGCAGCAGGGTCGCGGCCACCACGAGCGCCGTCAGCATCAGCCCGGCCCCGATGCCGAAGGCCAGGTGGTAGCCGGACGTCAGGGCTTCGGCGCGGTCGAGGCCGGTGGAGAGCAGGGAGTCGGTACGGGCGGCCGCCAGGGTGGAGAGGACGGCGACACCGAGGGCCATGCCGATCTGCTGGGTGGTGTTGAACAGCCCCGAGGCGAGGCCGGCGTCCTGCGCGTCGGCGCCGGACATGCCGAGCGCGGTGAGGGCGGGCAGGGCCAGGCCGAAGCCGGCGGCCAGCAGCATCACGGGGAGCAGGTCGGTGACGTAGTCGGCGCGGACCGGGAGCCGGGTCAGCAGGCCGAGGGCGACGACGAGGAGGGCGAGTCCGGCCAGGAGGATGCTCCGTTCGCCGAAGCGGGCGTTGAGCGGGGCCGAGGCGAAGAGGGAGACCCCGCCGATGACCACGGCCGCCGGGAGCATCGCCAGGCCGGTCTCGGCGGCCCCGTAGCCGAGCACGTTCTGGAGGTACAGGGCGACCAGGACCTGGAAGGAGAAGAGCGCGGCCACCATCAGCATCTGGACGAGGTTCGCGCCGACCACGGTCCGGGAGCGGAAGATCCGCAGCGGTACCAGCGGGGTGCGGGTCTTGGCCTGGCGTGCGGTGAAGCCGGCGAGCAGGGCGATCGAGAGCGCGCCGAGGCCGAGGGTGTGCGCGGAGAGCCAGCCGTAGCGCTCCACCTCGACGACCGTGAAGATCCCGAGCATCAGGCCGGCCGTGACCAGGAGGGCGCCGATGACGTCGGCTCCGGCGCGCAGGCCCACTCCTCGATCGGCGGGGAGGGCGGGCAGGGCCAGCGCGAGGGCGGCGAGCCCGATGGGCAGGTTGATGAAGAAGATCCAGTGCCAGTCGAGGGCATCGGTCAGGACCCCGCCGAGCACCTGTCCCAGGGAGGCTCCGGCCGCACCGGTGAAGGAGAAGACGGCGATGGCCTTGGCCCGCTCGCGCGGTTCGGTGAACAGCGTGATCAGGATGCCCAGGCTGACGGCCGCGGCCATGGCGCTGCCGAGTCCCTGCAGGAACCGGGCGGCGATCAGTACTTCGGGCGAGCCGGCGAATCCGGCGAGCAGGGAGGCTCCGGTGAAGACGGCGGTCCCGGCCAGGAACATCCGCTTGCGGCCGATGAGGTCGCCGAGCCGGCCGGCGAGGAGCAGCAGGCTGCCGAAGGCGATCAGGTAGGCGTTCACGACCCAGCTGAGTCCGGCGGGGGTGAAGCCGAGGTCGTTCTGGATGGCCGGCATCGCGACGGTGACGATGCTGCCGTCGAGGACGGTCATCAGGACTCCGGTGGACAGCACCCCGAGGGCGGTCCACCGGGAGCGCAGCCCGCGGGGAGCGGCGGCCGCGGCGGAATCGGGCGCGGCCGACCCGGTGGGAGTGGTGGGAGGGGCGGCGGGAGCGGAGGTGGCAGACATCGGTGTCCCCAGTCGGTGAGCGGCGGGCTGACGTGGTAAGACCGTATCAGATAGTTCCGTTGCAGACGATCTATTGGGGACTGAATTGCTAGACTGGTGGGCATGACAGCCATGGCCCCCGCCCAGAACGAGCCGGACCTCTCCTTCCTCCTGGACCACACCAGCCACGTCCTGCGCACCCGGATGGCGGCGGCACTCGACCGGATCGGGCTCACGGCACGGATGCACTGCGTGCTCGTGCACGCGCTGGGGGAAGAGCGGACCCAGATCCAGCTCGCCGAGATCGGGGGCATGGACAAGACGACGATGGTCGTCACCGTCGATGCCCTGGAGAAGGCCGGGCTGGCCGAGCGGCGGCAGTCCCGCACGGACCGCCGGGCCCGCGTCATCGTCGTCACCGAGCAGGGCGCCGCCCTGGCGCAGGAGAGCAGCCGCATCGTCGACCAGGTGCACGCGGACGCCCTCGCCTCCCTCTCGGACGCGGACCGCGAGGCCGTGCTGCGCGTACTCAACCTCCTGGTCAAGGGCGACCTGGAGACCCCGTCGGAGAGCCCGAGGCCGGCCCGCCGGGCCCGCCAGTAGCGGCCCCGACAGCCCGCCGGGCCCGCCAGGAGCGGCCCGTATCGACCGGATGGCTCAGTCGCGGGGCCGTCCGACGCCTTCTGGCAGAGAGTGGGAACAGGTCACTCAAGCCCAGGGGGGCACCACCATGCCGGAGGCGTACGCACATGGGACTGTTCGACTTCATGAGGTCCGACAAGAAGAAGGAACAAGCCGAGAAGGCCGCCGAGAAGGCGGCTGAGCAGGTGCAGCAGCAGGGCGCGGCGGCTCCGCCGCCCCCGTCCGCGATGCCCGCCGACACCGGGACCAAGTACGCCGACCCGGCGGCGGCGACCAAGGCGGCCGCCGAGCGGATGGCGGCGGCGGCGCCCAAGGCCGCGCCGGCGCCGACGGCGCCCCCCGTCGCACGGCCCGCCCCGCACACGCCCACGCCGGCTTCCGCCGCGCACAAGGCGGTGCCGGCGGCGCCGATGCCCGCGGCGACGTCGAAGCCCGCACCCAAGCCGCAGCGCACGTACACCGTCCGCTCGGGCGACTCGCTCTCCGCGATCGCCCGCCGCGAGCTCGGCAACGAGGGCCGCTGGCGCGAGCTCTACGCCATGAACAGGGGCGTCATCGGCTCGAACCCCGACATGATCCACCCGGGGATGAAGCTCACCCTCCCCAGCTAGTGGGGGAACGCGCATGAGAGTGGGGCCCGGATCCTGGAAGGGATCCGGGCCCCACTCTCATGACTCTTTTCGTGAGCGCCGTTCGTCAGCGGTGCTTGCCGTTCGTCAGCGGTGCTTGCGCTTCGCGTCCTCCGCGTCGATCCGCTCCTGCGCGGCCTCGGCCTCAGCTTCCAGGCCGGACACGAAATCCGACGTCCCGGTCTCGCGCTCCTTCGCCGCCAGCTCCTCGTCGAAGGGGCCCTGGGCCTCCTCACGCGCGGACAGCTCGGTGGCGGCCGGCGGCTCCACGAGCCAGTCCGGGTTCGACTGCTGGTCCCACCACCTCCACGCGGCGTAGGCCCCGGCGGCCAGGACACCGGCCACCGCTGCGCCCTTGAACCACCGGCCGCAGCGCGCCCGCCGCTCGTGGCGCCGTACGAGCTTCTGCACCTCCTTGGCGGAAACCTGGCCGCGCAGCGCCGCCAGCGCCGCCGTCGACCGGGACGCGGCCTCCTCGGCCATCGGCTGGGCCGCCGCGAGGGCGCTCTCCAGCCGCGGCTGCGTGTACTCCACCGCGTGCTGGGCCGCCAGGCGGGTCTGCTTCACGGCATTGGACGCCGCCCGGTCCACATTCGGCGGCACATGGGCGCGCACCGACTTGATCCGGGGCTGGACGTGGCAGCAGTACGTCGAGCGGGCTTGCTTGGCAGCCTCGCCGGCCGCGTGCGACACCTTCGGTGCGAGCCGTTCGTTCGCTTCGTGGGCGTAATGGACCGCAGCGTGCTTGGCGGATTCCGCGTACGGCGCCACCACTTCCGCTGCGTGCCGCGCCGTATCCCTGGCACTTGATGCTGCCAGGCGCACGCTTTCCTTGCGGGTCACAGGATCCTCCTCCTCGGTGGCGGACACAGTTCACCTTTCCACCCTTTGTCGGATCATGCCTCCCATAGCGCCGCCCGGCATGCGCGACAGGGCATACGGGTGGACGATTTCCGCCCTGTGCAGCCCTCCGTGCGAGGATCTGAAACCGACAGTGATGACGAGGGAAGGCAGATCCGTGGCCGAGAAGCTCTACGCCACCCTGAAGACCAACCACGGCGACATCGAGATCGAGCTTCTGCCGAACTTCGCTCCGAAGACCGTGCGGAACTTCGTCGAACTCGCCACCGGCGAGCGCGAGTGGACGCGTCCCTCGGACGGCCAGAAGACCACGGACCCGCTCTACGACGGCACCGTCTTCCACCGCGTCATCAGTGGGTTCATGATCCAGGGCGGCGACCCGCTGGGCAACGGCACCGGCGGCCCCGGCTACCAGTTCGCCGACGAGTTCCACCCCGATCTGGCCTTCACCAAGCCCTACCTGCTCGCGATGGCGAACGCCGGCCCGGGCACCAACGGCTCGCAGTTCTTCATCACCGTCGCCCCCACCGCCTGGCTGACGCGCAAGCACACCATCTTCGGCGAGATCAGCAACAAGGACAGCCAGAAGATCGTCGACACCATCGCGGCAGGTCCCACGAACTCACGCACCGAGCGCCCCCTCGACGACGTGATCATCCACTCCGTGGTCATCGAGAAGCGCTGACCGCAGGGGAACCTTTCGGCCCCGCCCGTCCGTCCTCGATACGTACCGGACGGGCGCGGCGGACCCGCCGCCTCGCCGCCGACCGAGGGGACCGATGGACACCGACCGTCTTCCGGGCTGCTACCGGCACCCGGACCGCGAGACCGGGATCAGCTGTACGCGCTGTGAGCGGCCGATCTGCCCCGAGTGCATGGTCAGCGCCTCGGTCGGCTTCCAGTGCCCCGAATGCGTCCGAGGAGGCTCGGGAACGGGCCACGGGCCCGCCTCCAACGCTCCGCGGACGATCGCGGGCGGGGTGGTCGCCGCCGATCCGTACCTGGTCACCAAGATCCTGATCGGGATCAACGTGGCCGTGTTCCTCGCGGCCCAGATCTTTCCCGGCCTGGTGATCCAGGTGGAACTGCTCGGACGTTACCGGGAGCAGGTGGGCTGGCCGCTCGAAGGCGTCTCCACGGGCGAGTACTACCGGCTGCTGACCTCGACGTTCCTGCACACCGCGCTGTGGCACGTCCTCGGCAACATGCTCGCCCTGTGGTTCATCGGCGGACCCCTGGAGCAGGCCCTGGGCCGGGCCCGCTACCTCGCCGTATACCTGCTGTCGGCCCTGGGCGGCAGCGCCGTGGTCTACCTGCTCACCGAGCCGAACGTCGCGACCCTCGGTGCCTCCGGAGCCGTCTTCGGCCTGCTCGGTGCCACCGTGGTGCTGTTCCGCCGGATGCGGTACGAAATGCGTCCGCTGATCACCATGGCGGTGTTCATGCTGGTACTGACCTTCGTACCGGGGCTGAACGTGTCCTGGCAGGCCCACATCGGTGGCCTCGTCACCGGTGTGCTGGTCGCCTCGGGCTTCCTGTGGCCCACAAAGGACATGGGCGCGCGGAATCGCAAATTCGTCCAGTGGGGCACCTGTGTGGCGGTGTTCCTGCTGGCCACAGCCCTGATCGCGATCCGGACGGCTGAACTTTCCGTACTCACCTGATCACACCGGCGTCAACTCTCCACAGAGTTATCCACAGATCTTCTGTCTTTTCCTCAGGTGTGGATGACGCTGTGGATAACTCATGGGGAGAGCTTGCGAAGCCTGGCTACTTCCACTGCGTGGAGACGCCGAATCCTGCCGCAATGAAGCCGAATCCGACCACAATGTTCCAATTTCCGAGGGCTTCGATCGGAAGCTGGGTCTCGGAGAGATAAAAAACGACGATCCATGCCAGGCCGACCAAGAAGAACGCCAGCATGACCGGGGCGACCCAGTTGCGGTTCGTCAGCTTGATCGACTGCGGCGTCCGCGAGGGGGGCGGCGTGTAGTCGTCCTTCTTGCGGATACGTGACTTCGGCACGAGGGGCTCTCCTGTCGATGGGCTGGGGACCTTGCCTGCCCCGGGCGTCCGTTAGCGTAGTGGACCTGTGGCGTTGAAGGAGAAGGGTACGTTGAGCAATTCCGACGACTCCTCCGCGGGTCCCCGTCGCCGTGCCAGACCGGTCCGGCTGCTCACGGCCGCCGTCTTCGCCCTGGCCGGCTTGATCTTCGTCACCAGCTTCAACACCTCCAAGGGTACGAACATCCGGACGGACGCCTCGCTCCTCAAGCTGTCCGACCTGATCCAGGAGCGCAGCCAGAGCAACCTGGAGCTGGAGAAGAGCACCGCCACCGCACGCGACCAGGTCGACGCACTCGCCGGCCGCGACAACGGGAGCAGCAAGGCCGAGGACGCCAGGCTGGCCGCCCTGCGCGCCGCCTCCGGCACCGAGGAGATCGCCGGCAAGGCCGTGACGGTCACCCTCAACGACGCGCCCCCGAACGCCACCGCCCGCATCCCCAACGTGCCCGAGCCGCAGCCCAACGACCTGGTGATCCACCAGCAGGACCTCCAGGCGGTGGTCAACGCCCTCTGGCAGGGCGGCGCCGAGGGCATCCAGGTCATGGACCAGCGCCTGATCTCCACCAGCGCCGTGCGCTGCGTGGGGAACACCCTGATCCTCCAGGGCCGGGTGTACTCGCCCCCGTACAAGGTGTCGGCGGTCGGCGACCCCGGTGCGCTGAAGAAGGCCCTCGCCGCTTCCCCGGCGCTGCAGAACTACCAGCTGTACGTGAACGCGTACGGGCTCGGCTGGAAAGTGGACGAGCACAAGGCGCTGACACTGCCGGGCTACTCCGGCACAGTGGACCTCCACTATGCGAAGCCGCTGGAGTCCGCCACCCCGTGACGCCGTACTGCGCCTGCTGGTACGGACGTTCAGCGAGGTGTGCCTGACCGCGGGCTCGCTCATCGTGCTCTTCGTGGCCTACGTCCTGCTGTGGACCGGGGTCAAGGCCGACCAGGCCATGGACGGGGAGATGGCCCGCATGCGCGACCGCTGGTCCGCGGCGCCCGCGGCCGCCCCGCAGCCGGCTCCCGCTCCGTCGCCAGACCCGGCCGCCCCGCAGCCCGCCGCGTACCCGCCGGGCCGGGCCTTCGCCGAGATGTACGTCCCGCGCTTCGGCCCCGGCTGGAACAAGCCGGTCCTGGAGGGCACGGGCACGGAGCTGCTGAAGAAGGGCCTGGGCCACTACGCCGGCACGGCCGCGCTCGGCGGGACCGGGAACTTCGCGGTGGCCGGCCACCGGCGCACCTACGGCGACCCCTTCAAGGACATCCCCAAGCTGCGCCCCGGCGACCTGGTGATCCTCAAGGACGCCACCGGCTGGTACACGTACACCGTCCGTGCGGAGCCGCTGCGCACGCTCCCCACGGAGGTCGGCGTGGTCGACCCGGTGCCGAGCCGCTCGCCCTTCACCGGGCCGGGCAAGTACCTGACGCTGACCACCTGCGACCCGGAATGGGGCCACAGCCACCGGCTCGTGGTCTGGGCCGAACTGACCGGTATGCGGACCCTCGCGCAGGGCGGGCCGGAGGGTTTGGCAAGGTGACCCTCCGCGCCGGGCGGGTGCCTTTAGGCTGTGGACGTACCGCCCCTGCGGTGCGTTGAACGATCGTGGACGAAAAGGACACAGGCGGCATGTACGGCTGGATCTGGCGGCATTTGCCGGGTAACGCGTGGGTACGCGTGATGATCTCCCTCGTGCTGGTGCTCGCGGTGGTGTTCGTGCTGTTCCAGTACGTCTTCCCGTGGGCCGAGCCGCTGCTTCCGTTCAACGATGTGACGGTGGACGAGGGATCGGGAGCGACTCCGTGAGCGCGCGCATTCTGGTTGTCGACAACTACGACAGCTTTGTCTTCAACCTGGTCCAGTACCTCTACCAGCTCGGCGCCGAGTGCGAGGTGCTGCGCAACGACGAGGTCGAGCTCGCCCACGCCCAGGACGGCTTCGACGGCGTGCTGCTGTCCCCGGGCCCCGGCACGCCGGAAGAGGCCGGCGTCTGCGTGGACATGGTCCGCCACTGCGCGGACACGGGCGTACCGGTCTTCGGCGTCTGCCTCGGCATGCAGTCGATGGCCGTCGCCTACGGAGGCGTCGTCGGCCGGGCTCCGGAACTGCTGCACGGCAAGACCTCGCCGGTGGTCCACGAGGGCCTCGGCGTCTTCGAAGGCCTGCCCTCGCCCTTCACCGCGACCCGGTACCACTCCCTCGCGGCCGAGCCGCCGACCCTCCCGGACACACTGGAGGTCACGGCGCGGACCGAGGACGGGATCATCATGGGTCTGCGCCACCGGGAGCACGACGTCGAGGGCGTGCAGTTCCACCCCGAGTCCGTGCTGACCGAGTGGGGCCACCGGATGCTCGCGAACTGGCTGGTGCGCTGCGGTGACGCGGGCGCGGTGGAGCGCTCGGTGGGGCTCGCCCCGGTGGTGGGCAAGGCCGTCGCGTGACGGCCCTCGCGCCGTCCGCGCCCACCGAGGGCCGGGCAGCGCGACGCAGGGCAGCGCAGGAGGCAGCGAAGCGTACGCGGACGCGGGGCCGTGGCCGGCGGCGCAGGCGGCCCGCCTCGGGCGGGCCGGTCGTGGTCCTCAGCAGGCTCGCCGGGGAGCTGTTCATCACGCTGGGCCTGGTGATGCTGCTCTTCGTCGGCTACCAGCTCTGGTACACGAACTTCCTGGCGGGCCGGACGGCCGACGACGCCGCCGGCTCCCTGCTCCAGAACTGGGACCGCGAGCCGGTCGGCGCGGCCGCGCCGCCCGTCGCGGCCTTCGAGCCGGGCCAGGGCTTCGCGATCCTGTACATCCCGAAGCTGGACGTGAAGGTGCCGGTCGCGGAGGGGACGAACAAGGCGAAGGTCCTCGACAAGGGGATGGTCGGCCACTACGCCGAGGCGCCGCTCGCGACCGGGATGCCGGCCGATCCCCAGGGCAACTTCGCCCTGGCGGGCCACCGGAACACGCACGGCGAACCGTTCCGCTACATCAACCGGCTGGTGCCGGGGGACAAGATCGTGGTGGAGACGCGCGACGCGTACTACACGTACGAGATGAGCTCGCAGCTCGCGCAGACCCCGCCGTCGAACGTGTCGGTCATCAAGCCGGTGCCCGTCGGATCGGGGTTCACCTCCCCGGGCCGGTACATCACGCTGACCACGTGCACCCCGGAGTTCACCAGCACCTACCGGCTGATCGTATGGGGCAGGATGACCGCAGAACGCCCCCGCAGCCAGGGTGCTCCGCCCGAGCTGACCAGCCCGTAGAGGATCCGCAGTGTCACGTGCCGCCGCACCGTCCCCGAGCCGCAGCGCCTTCGCGGGGTTCCTGAGCCTGCTGGGCGAGCTCCTGATCACGGTGGGCCTCGTGCTCGGGCTGTTCGTGGCGTACTCGCTGTGGTGGACGAACGTCCTGGCGGACCGGGACGCCTCCGCACGCGGCGACGCGGTGCGCGAGCAGTGGGACAGGGCGGCGCCCGCGCAGGAGGCGGCGGCGGCGCCCGGCGTGCTGGACACCCAGGGCGGGATCGGCTTCCTGCACGTGCCGGCGATGAAGAACGGCGAGGTGCTGGTCAAGCGGGGCACCGGCTCGGAGGTCCTGAACGACGGCGTCGCCGGCTACTACACGGAACCGGTCAAGTCGGCGCTGCCGTGGGACCCGGCGGGCAATTTCGCGCTGGCGGCCCATCGCGACGGGCACGGGGCCAAGTTCCACAACATCGACAAGCTGAAGAACGGCGACGCGGTCGTCTTCGAGACCCGCGACACCTGGTACGTGTACAAGGTCTTCGCCGAACTGAGCCAGACTTCGAGGTACAACGTGGACTCGATCAGCCCGGTCCCCAAGGAGTCGGGCCGCACGGCGCCGGGCCGCTACATCACCCTGACGACCTGCACGCCCGTGTACACCTCGAAGTACCGCTACATCGTGTGGGGCGAGCTGGTCCGCACGGAGAAGGTCGACGCGAAGCGGAGCCTTCCGGCGGAGCTGCGCTGAGGGTGTGGACGACTCCCGTTTGAAAGCGACAGCCTGTCGCTTTCGAATTCAGCGCAGCGCCTGGAGCCGTACCCCGGCGCTCCAGGCCTCCAGAAGGCCCCTGTGGACGGTTGTCACGCCTCCCCGGGCGGGCGATGGCCAGGGACTCGCGCGTGAAGGCGCAGGTGGCCACGTAGAGGGCCACATCGGCCTGGTGGAGGACCTTCGAGGAGCCGAGGAACTTCTGCATCTCACCGCTGAGCACGTGCCGGAAGGGTGCGAAGTTCTCGCACTGGACGGCGACCGAGCGTCCGTCCTGCACCTGTCAGAGCCTGGTAGCCGTTGGACAAAATGGGTCCGGCCCCTCTCGTGGAGAGGGGCCGGACCCGTTGTCGTGCGTGCGCCGCCGGCTAGTTGCCGAGGCCTCCGAAGAAGCCGCCGCCGTTGTTGCCGCCGTTCTGCTGGCCGTCTTCCATCGTGGTCACGTCGATCACCGCGCCGGGCTGGACCGTGGTGCCGACCCCGGGGTTCGAGGTCAGGATCCTCGCCTTGCCGTCGGAGGAGCCCGACAGCACGGCTCCGAAGGCGAGGTTCTTGGAGGCGAGCAGCGCGCGGGCCTCGTTGATCGTCCTGCCCGCCAGGTTCGGGACCTGGATCTGCTGGACCGGCTTGGCGACGGAGATGTTGACCGTCGAGCCGACGTCGACCGAGCTGTTGATGCCGGGGTCCTGGCTGACGACCGTCTTGGGGGCCGTGCCCGGGGGCGCGTCCACCTCGGTGATGCTGCCGAGCTTCAGCTTGAGGGCCTGCAGGGCCTTCGAAGCGTCGCCCTGGCTCTTGCCGGTGAGGTCCGGGACGGTCACCTTGGAGACTTCCTTGGCCACCGTCAGCTCGATCGTCGAGCCCTTCTCGGCCTCGCCGCTCTTCGGGTTCTGCTCGATGACGGTGCCGGCGGGCCGCTCGGACTCGACCGTCTTCTTCTGGATCTGGAAGCCCTTCTCCGTGAGCGCCTTCTCCGCGTCGGCGACCGCCAGGTTGATGACGTTCGGAACGAGGACCTTGGGCGCTCCCGTGGAGACCTTCACCTTGACGACGGAGTTCTTGTCGACCTTGACGCCCTCGGCGGGGTTCTGCTCGCAGACGCTGCCCTTGGGGGCGGCCTCGCAGGGCATCTCCCCGTCCTGCTGGACGACGAGACCGACGTTGTCCCCGTTGGCCTTGGCCTGCTCGAAGGTTTCGCCGATGAGCTTGGGGACCGCGGGCCGGTTGTCGGCGGTGGTGTCGAAGAGGGCCCGTCCGATGAGGATCGCGCCGACCAGGACGAGGATGCCGGCCGTGACCAGCAGGATCGTGGAGGCCTTGCTCTTCTTCTGCTGACGCCGGCCGTGGCCGCCCTGGTCGTAGCCGCCCTGGTCCCCATACCCGTATCCGCCGTCGCCCGGGGGCATCGGCGGGAGCATGGAGGTCTGGTTCGGGTCGGCGGTGCGCAGGGCGGTGGTGGGCTGGTCGTAGCCCTGGTGTCCGTAGCCCTGCCCCTGGTCGGGGTAGCCGTAGCCGGCGGCGCCCATGGAGGCGGTGGCCGCGACGGGCTGGCCGTCGAGGCAGGCCTCGATGTCGGCGCGCATCTCGTCGGCGGACTGGTAGCGGTAGTCGGCGTCCTTGACCAGCGCCTTCAACACGATCGCGTCCATCTCGGGCGTGATCTCGGAGTCGAAGTTCGACGGGGGCTGGGGCTCTTCCCGTACGTGCTGGTAGGCGACGGCGACCGGGGAGTCGCCGATGAACGGCGGCCGGACGGCGAGGAGCTCGTACAGCAGGCAGCCGGCCGAGTAGAGGTCGGAGCGCGCGTCGACCTGCTCGCCCCTGGCCTGCTCCGGGGAGAGGTACTGGGCGGTGCCGATGACGGCGGCGGTCTGCGTCATGGTCATGCCGGAGTCGCCCATCGCGCGGGCGATGCCGAAGTCCATGACCTTGACCTGGCCGGAGCGGGTCAGCATGACGTTGGCGGGCTTGATGTCGCGGTGCACGATGCCGGCGCGGTGCGAGTACTCCAGCGCCTGGAGGATGCCGATGCACATCTCCAGGGTGCGCTCGGGCAGCAGCTTGCGGCCGGAGTGCAGGAGTTCGCGCAGGGTCGAGCCGTCGACGTACTCCATCACGATGTACGGGATGGAGATGTTGTCGACGTAGTCCTCGCCGGTGTCGTACACGGCGACGATCGCCGGGTGGTTGAGCGATGCGGCCGACTGGGCCTCGCGCCGGAACCTGGCCTGGAAGGACGGATCGCGGGCGAGATCGGCGCGCAGGGTCTTGACGGCGACGGTACGGCCGAGCCGGGTGTCGTGGGCGAGGTAGACCTCGGCCATGCCACCACGGCCGAGCACGTGGCTCAGCTCGTACCGGCCGCCGAGGCGACGCGGCTCTTCCATAACGTGCAGCCCTCTCCGTCAGTCCCGACCGCACCGGTGTGTGGTCCGGCGGTGTGCTGTTCGCGCAAAGGCTACCGGCCGATCGCCGGTGATCGGTTCGTGACCACAGGCTGATACCGGACCGGTACCGTACGCTCCGATCCGGGCGGGAACGGTGACCCGGATCACATTTTCGTGCCCCTTGTGCGCTCTCGCGTGGCCTCGTGCCCCGCCCGTTACCCCTTGTTGCTCTTGAGTACTGCTTCCATGACGGCCTTGGCAACGGGGGCCGCGAGACCTGCGCCGCTGATGTCCTCGCGGTCCGCGCCGCTGTCCTCGATGACGACGGCGACGGCGACCGGCGAGCTGCCGTCCGGGTTCTCCACGTAGGAGATGAACCAGGCGTACGGGCGCTTCTTGTTGCCCTCGCCGTGCTGGGCGGTGCCGGTCTTGCCGCCGACCTTGGTGTCCTTGATCCTGGCGGTCTTGCCGGTGCCGTTCTCGACGACGTTGACCATCATGTCCCGGACCTTCTTCGCGTTCTCGGCGGAGAGGGGCCGGCTCATTTCCTGCGGCTCGTGCTTCTCGATGACGTCGACGTTGGGCGATTCCAGCTGCTTGACCATGTACGGCTTCATCAGCTTGCCGTTGTTGGCGATGGCGGCGGTGACCATGGCCATCTGCAGCGGGGTGGCCGCGGTGTTGAACTGGCCGATGGAGCTGAGGGCGTTGCCGTCCTTGCCCATGGTCTTGTCGTAGACGCTGGCGAAGGCGCGGACCGGGGTGTCGATCTTGTCGTTGTTGAAGCCGAACTTCTCGGCGGTCTTCACCATGTTGTCCCGCCCCACCTTGTTGCCCAGGTTGGCGAAGACGGAGTTGCAGGAGACCTGCATGGCGTAGTTGAGGGTGGCCTTGCCGCAGTTCGGGGCGTGGTTGACCATCTCGGTCTTGGTGCCCGGAAGGATGTAAGGGTCCTCGGTGTCGGTCGGCGCGTTGACGTCCGTGACGACGCCGTTCTCCAGGGCCGCGGCGGCGGTGACCACCTTGAAGGTGGAGCCGGGCGGGTAGGTCTCGCGCAGGGCGCGGTTGACCAGCCTCTTGTCCTCGCTGTCCTTGAGCTCGACCCAGGCCTTCTCGTCGGTCTTCGAGTTGCCCGCGAAGGACGTGGGGTCGTACGAGGGGGTGCTGACCAGGGCGAGGATCGCGCCGGTGCGCGGGTCGATCGCCGCGACCGCGCCCTTCTTGGTGCCGAGCTTGTCGAACGCGGCCTGCTGGGCGGCGGCGTTGAGCGTGGTGACGACGTTGCCGCCCTGCTTCTTCTCGCCGGTGAACATGCCGATGGTGCGGTCGAAGAAGAGCCGGTCGTCGTTGCCGGTGAGGATGCCGTCCTCGATGGACTCCAACTGCGTGGAGCCGAAGGCCTGCGAGGCGTAGCCGGTCACCGGGGCCCAGAGCGGCCCGTCGAGGTAGCCCCGCTTGTACTTGTAGTCGCTGCCGTCGGTGACGTCGGAGCGGGTGATCGCCTTGCCCTCGACGATGATGTTGCCGCGTTCGGTGGCGTACTGGGCGATCTGGACCCGGCGGTTCTCCTTGCGGGTGCTCAGTTCCTCGGCCTTGACGTACTGGATCCAGTTGGTCCGCACGAGCAGTGCCAGGACGAGCAGCCCGCAGAAGATCGAGATGCGGCGCAGGGGCTTGTTCATGACGGGCGGACCACCTGGGTCATCTCGGAGTCGGGGGACGGTGCCGGGGCCGGGGCGGGGCGGCGTGCGGTGTCGCTGATCCGGATGAGGATGGCGATGAGGATCCAGTTCGCGAGGACGGACGAGCCGCCGGACGCGAGGAAGGGCATGGTCATGCCGGTCAGGGGGATGAGGCCCATGACCCCGCCGGCGACCACGAAGATCTGGAGCGCGAAGGCGCCGGAGAGGCCGATCGCGAAGAGCTTGCCGAAGGGGTCGCGGGCGGCGAGGGCGGTGCGCACGCCCCGCTCGATGATCAGGCCGTAGAGCAGGAGGAAGGCCATGACCCCGGCGAGCCCGAGCTCTTCGCCGACGGTGGAGAAGATGAAGTCGGAGTTGGCGGCGAAGCCGATGAGGTCGGAGTTGCCCTGTCCCCAGCCGGTGCCGAGGACCCCGCCGGAGCCGAAGCTCATGATCGACTGGCCGACCTGCTCGCAGGCGCCGGAGTCCTGGTAGCAGGCGAAGGGGTCGAGCCAGGCGGTGACGCGGGCCTTGACGTGGCTGGCGGTGGCGCCGACCACGGTGGCCCCGCCCACGCTCATGAGCAGGCCGATGACGATCCAGCTCGTCCGCTCGGTGGCCACGTACAGCATGATCACGAACATGCCGAAGAAGAGCAGCGAGGTGCCGAGGTCGTTCTCGAAGACCAGGACGAGCAGGCTCATCGCCCAGATCATCAGGATCGGGCCGAGGTCGCGGCCGCGCGGCAGGTAGAGGCCCATGAAGCGGCGGCTGGCGAGCGCCAGGGCGTCGCGCTTGACCATGAGGTAGCCGGCGAAGAAGACGGCGATGACGATCTTCGCGAACTCGCCGGGCTGGATGGAGAACCCGCCGACGCTGATCCAGATCTTGGCGCCGAAGACGTCGGCTCCCAGACCCGGGATCACGGGCAGGATCAGCAGCACGAGCGAGGCGGCCATGGAGATGTACGTGAACCGCTGGAGCACGCGGTGGTCCTTGAGGACCAGCAGTACGACGGCGAACAGGGCGATGGCGAGCGCCGTGTACATCATCTGCCGGGGCGCGGACTCGGAGAAGGCGCCGAACTGGCGCTTCGCCAGGTTCTGCAGCCGCTCGGACTGGTCGAGGCGCCAGATCAGGACGAGGCCGAGCCCGTTGAGGAGCGTGGCGATCGGCAGCAGCAGCGGGTCGGCGTACTTGGCGTAGCGCCGTACGACGACGTGGGCGATGCCCGCCAGGACGCCGAGGCCGAGCCCGTAGGTGAGCATGCCCGGGGGCAGCTTCCCGTGGATCGACAGGCCCGCGTTGGCGTAGGCGAAGATCGGGATGACCACGGCGAAGGCGAGCAGCAGGAGCTCGGTGTTCCGCCGGCTCGGCAGCTCGATGGCGCCGATGGTGGTCGTGTTGGTGACAACGCTCATGGTGTGGCGGGCCCCCTGTGCCCGCGTATGTCTACTGCTTCTCGCACAGGCCGACGACCTGCTGCTCGGCGGCAGTCAGCTCGGGGCCGGGTGTTTGGTTGCCCTGCGCCTCGGCGGCACGCCGTTCCTCGTCCTTCTTGCAGGCGGAGGTCTGGGTGCCGAGCTCGTCGATCTTCGTGCGGGCGGAGTCGAGGCTGCTTTCGCTGATCGTGTCCGCGACCTGCTTGCGCTTGAAGGGCGGCAGGTACTTCAGTTCGATGTCGGGGCGGTCGGTCTCCACCGTGGAGAGCTCCATCGGCCCCAGCTTCTGGCTGATCCCGCGGAAGAGCGCGACGTGCTCGTCCTTGACCCCGACGTAGAACTGCGTCTGGGTCCAGCGGTAGCCGGCGTACAGGCCGCCGCCGATGACACCGAGGACGACGAGCAGCGTCAGCGTGCGCGTGGTCCACTTGCGCCCTTTGCCGCGGCGCCTGCGCGGGTGGTCGTACGTGTCCTCGTACCCGGAGTCCCCGTCGTACGGGTCGGGGTCGCCGAAGCTGCCGTACGCGTCGGCTCCGCCGCCCTGTCCCGGGGCGCCGTAACCGCCGTAACCCGGAGCCTCGCCGCTGCCGGGGGGGCCGAAGGCGCCGGCGGGCGGGGGGCTCTGGCGGCCGAGCCCGGAGGCGCGGCCCGCCGGCGTCTGCATGGCGTTGCCGCCGTCGAAGAGCTGGTGGTGCTGGTTCTCGGCGACCGCGCCGACGACGACCGGGGTGTCGTTGACCTGCGCGGCCAGGGTGTCGCCGCTGTCGGTGTCGAGGACGTCGGCCACGATGCAGGTGATGTTGTCGGGGCCGCCGCCGCGCAGCGCGAGCTGGATGAGCGAGGCCACGGTCTCGCGGGGGCCGTGGTAGTCGGCGAGGGTCTCCTCCAGGGTCTGGTGGGAGACCACGCCGGAGAGCCCGTCGGAGCAGATCAGGTAGCGGTCGCCGACCCGGACCTCGCGGATGGAGAGGTCGGGCTCGACGATGTCGCCGCTGCCCAGGGCTCTCATCAGCAGGGAGCGCTGCGGGTGGGTGGTGGCTTCCTCTTCGGTGATCCGGCCCTCGTCGACGAGGCGCTGCACCCAGGTGTGGTCCTGGGTGATCTGCGTGAGGACGCCGTCGCGGAGCAGGTAGGCGCGGGAGTCGCCGACGTGGACCAGGCCGAGGCGCTGGCCCGTCCACAGGAGGGCGGTGAGCGTGGTGCCCATGCCCTCGAGCTGGGGGTCCTCCTCGACCATGACCCGCAACTGGTCGTTGGCGCGCTGCACCGCGGTGCTGAGCGCGGTGAGCATGTCGGAGCCCGGGACGTCGTCGTCGAGCTGCACGAGGGCGGAGATCACCTCGGAGCTGGCGACTTCACCGGCGGCCTGGCCGCCCATGCCGTCGGCGATCGCGAGGAGACGGGGACCGGCGTAGCCGGAGTCCTCGTTGCCCTCGCGGATCATGCCCTTGTGCGATCCGGCGGCGAACCGCAGGGACAGACTCATGCGCACCTGCCCTGTCGACGCCTCGGGGTACAACCGGTCTCGAGCCACACTGCCCACCCTCCGGCCTGGAACGCGCTCGGGTCCGTGTCCCCGGTGGGACCGGCCGCTGCGGCTCGCTCGCTCCGCTCGCTCATTCTCGTACTACTTCCGCAGCTCGATGACGGTCTTGCCGATGCGGATCGGGGCGCCCGGCGGAATGGGCGTCGGGGTGGTCAGCCGGGTCCGGTCGAGATACGTGCCGTTGGTGGACCCGAGATCCTCGACGATCCACTGGCCGTCACGGTCGGGATAGATCCTGGCATGCCTGCTGGAGGCGTAGTCGTCGTCCAGCACGATCGTGGAGTCGTGGGCGCGGCCCAAGGTGATCGTCTGGCCGGCGAGGGCCACCGTGGTGCCCGTGAGGGTGCCCTCGGAGACGACGAGTTTGGTGGGCGCACCGCGGCGCTGGCGCTGCTGCGGTGGGGCCGCCGGCTGGCGGCCCTGCTGGGTCGGGGCGCCGGAAGCGCCCCCGCCGCGTCGGGAACCGCGCTGCGTGACTCTCGTACCGAAGAGATCGCTGCGGATGACCTGGACGGCCACGATGACGAACAGCCACAGAACGGCCAGGAAACCCAACCGCATGACCGTCAGGGTCAGCTCTGACATTGCCCCCGCTTCACCCTTCGGCTTGCCGGTAAATGATGGTGGTGCTGCCCACGACGATCCGCGAACCGTCGCGGAGCGTAGCGCGGGTGGTGTGCTGCCCGTCCACCACGATGCCGTTGGTGGACCCGAGATCCTGGATCGTCGAGGGCGTTCCGGTCCGGATCTCACAGTGCCGGCGCGATACGCCGGGATCGTCGATCCGCACGTCGGCTTCGGTGCTTCGGCCGAGTACGAGCGTAGGGCGCGAGATCTGGTGGCGGGTGCCGTTGATCTCGATCCAGTGGCGCCGTACGGCGCCGCCGGTGGGTACGGGGGCCGGTCCGCCCGGTCCTGCGGGGCCCGGCCGGCGCGCACCGGGTCCGCCCGGGGGCGGTCCGGCGGGCATCGGCGGCGCGGAGGCCGGCGGGTACCCGTAGCCGCCGGGCTGGGCAGGGGGGGCCTGGTGGCCCTGTCCCGGGCCCGGACCGTGCTGGCCGGGGGACTGGGAGGTGCTGGCGGCGAGCGTGCGGCTGCGGACCCGGTAGAGCCCGGTGTCCAGGTCGTCCGCCTTCTCCAGCTGGACCTTGATGGGGCCCATGAAGCTGTAGCGCTGCTGCTTGGCGTAGTCGCGGACGAGGCCCGCGAGCTCGTCGCCGAGCTGGCCGGAGTAGGGGCTCAGGCGCTCGTAGTCGCCCGCGCTCAGCTCCACGATGAAGTCGTTGGGGACGACGGTGCGCTCGCGGTTCCAGATGGTGGCGTTGTTGTCGCACTCGCGCTGGAGCGCTCCCGCGATCTCCACCGGCTGGACCTCGGACTTGAACACCTTGGCGAAGGTGCCGTTCACCAGACCTTCGAGTCGCTGCTCGAACCGCTTCAGGACTCCCATGGGGCACCTCCTCCGTCGTTGTCGCCCTGTACTGCTTACTGATCGTATCCACGCGTGGCGGATTCGGGTGGTTCCCCATCGGTCACGTGCGCATGAGTGTTGGTCCTCACAAGCGATCGTAGGGGGGCCCCGAGGACAGTGTCCCGCACCGGCGGCCGGGTACGGGAGGGGCGGTCGTCGGCGGGAGCCCGGAGAGCACGAAAAGCGATGTGAATCCACCCCATCCGACGTGCTAATGTTCCGATGTCGCCAGGGGAACGGCCCGCAAGGGAAGAACCGCTGGTAGCCACTGCGCGAGTGGCGGAACGGCAGACGCGCTGGCTTCAGGTGCCAGTGTCCTTCGGGACGTGGGGGTTCAAATCCCCCCTCGCGCACAGTGAGAGAGCCCCCGCTCCGGAGAGATCCGGAGCGGGGGCTCTTTCGTCGTGCCCGGGGGTGCGCGGGCGTGACGAGCGTCTCGGGTGGCCGTCCGCGCGCGGCCTCGCGCCGGCCCGGGGGAGGGCGCCCGGGCCGTCCCTTCCGGATCTTGCCCGACCCGCGTCGTCCGGCAGGATCCGAAAGGGACGATTTAGCGGAACGGCACCCCCCGGGACACCGAGAGGGGGTCCCAGTGCGGGCCGCGGTCCGGGAGCAGTGCGGGATCTCCGAGCACCGTGCCCGCGTGCACCTCGTGCATGAGGCGGCGGCCCAGGATCTGGCCGGCGCAGGCGATGCCGCTGACGGCGGAGCCCGTGATGCCGTTCCCGTAGCGGGTGTTGGCCCCGGCGATGTGCAGGCCCTCGATGAGGGTGGCCGTGTCGGGGCGGGCTCCGGTGGCGCCCCACTGGGCCATGCCGAAGGGGGTGCCGCCGGTGGAGAGGGTGTACCGCTCCTGGGTGAGCGGGGTCGCCGTCTCCAGGTGGGTGATGTGGCCGCGGAACGGGCCGAGGACCTCCTCCGCGGCGTCCAGGACGGATTCGGTCAGCCGGGCCTTCTCCTTGCGGTACGCCGGGTTCTCGCGGTACCTCCCGCCGTCGGCCGGGCCTTCGGCGACGCCCCACGGGCCGAGGCCGGGCGGGCAGAGGGTCATCAGCTGGAAGTTGGAGTGGCCGGGCGGGCAGATGCGGCGGCCGACGTGGTCCTTGCCGGAGGCGAAGGACATGAAGAGGAAGTCGGTGGTGGTGTTCGCGGCGCCGGAGCGGAGGTCTTCGTAGAAGCGGGCGATGTCCTCGCCGCGGTACCACCACACGTTGGCGTGGCGCTCGACGTCCTTGTTCAGGGCCACGTAGACGGTGGCCCAGGGCAGTGCCATCCGGGCGTCCCTGGTCTTGGCGGCCAGGCGCCGGGGCAGCCGGTCCTCGCCCACCAGGTCGAGCATGGTGCGGCGGTAGTCGGCGTTCGACACGACCACCGGAGCCGTGGCGCCGCTCCCGTCCGCGAACTCCACGCCCCGGGTCCGGCCGTCCTCGATCGCGATCCGGGTGACCCGGGCGCGGGTGCGCAGCGCTCCGCCGTGCGCGCGGATCACTTCGAGCAGCCCCGAGGCGAGCATCTGCCCGCCCCCTTGCGGGTAGTAGGCGCCGCGGACGTAGTGGTCGATGAGGGTGGCGTGCGTGGCGACGGTCGCCTCGTCCGGTGACATCCCGTAATTGGGCGACTGGGCGGCGAGCAGGGTGCGGGCGCGGGTGGACAGGGCGCAGTGGTCGAAGAGCTCGGCCAGTGTCCGCCGGCCCCAGGCCACCGAGTGCGGGGCCAGCCGTTGCAGCTCCGCCATGGGCAGGTCCGCGGCGGAGACGATCGCGTCGCGGCGCTCGGCGCCGAGCCCCGCCACGACGTCCAGGAAGGTGTCGATGCCGGCGGCGTCCGCGGGGCAGGCCTCCTGGAGCCGCTCGCGGTACCGCTTCCAGTCGGCCGGCATGTCGAGGGTGGTCCCCCCGACCACGATGCGGTCGAAGCCGTCGGGGTCCATCTCCTCGTACGGGACCCTGCCGCGCAGCCCGAGACCGTCCAGGATGGCCGGCAGGATGCCGTCGGGGCCGCAGTCGCCGAGGTAGTGGACGCCGACGTCGAACTCGTATGCGCGGCGTCTGCGGAACACGTGGCTGTTGCCCCCCGCGACCGCTCCCTGCTCGGCGACCAGGACCCGCTTCCCGCCGACGGCGAGGTAGGCGGCGCACACCAGGCCGCCGATGCCCGAGCCGATGACGATCGCGTCCCAGTCGGGGGAAGCCGTCGGGTGCGTGGTCGGGTTCATGCGGCGCTCCGTACGAGGGTCCTCGGGACGGCGGGCAGTTGGCCGGGCTCCGAGATGGTCAGGCGGGACACCCGGGGCGCGGTCTGGCGGGCCAGGGCGGTGAGCGTGCGGCCGGGGCCGATCTCCACGAACATGTCGCAGTACAGGCCGTCGGCCATCGTGCGCACCGACTCCGCCCAGCGCACCGGGCCGGTCAGCTGGCGTTCCAGGAGGCCCGGCCAGCCGTCCGGGCCGTGGTGCGGCCGCGCGTCGGCGTTGGCCACGACGGGCGCGGATCCGCGGTGGAACTCCGTGGCGGCGAGGGCGGTGGTGAGGGCCGCCGCCGCTCCGGCCATCAGCGGGGTGTGGAAGGCGCCGCCCAGCGGCACCGGCACGATCCCGGCGGCGCCCAGGTCCCGCGCCAGGGTGCGGCAGCGGGCCGTGGAGGCCGGGTCGCCCGACAGGACGGTCCGCTGGACCGAG
The DNA here is from genome assembly GCF_059758875.1 of Streptomyces sp. GQ60. NCBI lineage: Bacteria > Bacillati > Actinomycetota > Actinomycetes > Kitasatosporales > Streptomycetaceae > Streptomyces > Streptomyces sp. GQ60. The sequence continues at coordinate 259,475 of NZ_JCAXEG010000007.1, forward strand.
TCGAGGTGCGCGGCCCAGACCCGGCCGCCGGCCTCGCGCACCGACTCCGCGACGCGCTCGACGGCTTCGGGGGAGAGCCCGTGCACGGCCGTCATGGTGCCGGGGACCGCGGCGGCCGTCTCGTGCATCGCCCTGCCGCGGGCGGCGACCAGGCGTACGCCCTCGTCGAAGCCGATGATGCCGGCGGCCACGAGCGCGGAGTACTCGCCCAGGCCGTGGCCGGCGCACACGAGGGGCCGGGCGGCTGCCGGCAGGGCCCGCCGCAGGTCGGCGAGGATCACCATCTCCAGTACGAACGTGGCGATCTGGGCGGCGTCCGTCCGCGGCGGGCGGTCCGCGCCGCCGACGGGGTCCAGCAGCAGCCCGGCCACGTCGTACCCGGACACCTCGCTCGCACGCTCGGCCAGGAACCAGCTCGGGGAGTCGGCCCAGAGCCGCCCCATTCCGGGATGCCACGCATCCTGGCCTGGAAATATCAAAGCCAAACGTGGACCGCGCAGTCCGCTCATCTCGACCTCTTCCGCCGTCCCGATATCACCGTCCCGGTGATTCTGGCAGGGGGGTTTGGAATCTCGATAAACGCTTGATGAAACCCCGGGCAAATGCCGGACAAAGTGAATGGAGCGCCGCCGTTGTCACTTTAGGGGAATGTACTGCCTCTTTGGTTGTGGGGGGCTTGCTCGGTCAATTCCTACCCGCATACGGTCCTGTTCGAACGGTTCGAAGGCGACGAGAGGCAAGCGCATGACTCAGCAGACCGTGGCATCCGTGAGTGACTACTACGCGGCTGTCAGCGCGATCGTGAACGAAGAGCTCGAGCTCGAAGAGGGCGAGCTCACCGATGGTGGCCACTTCATCGACGACTACGACAGCGACTCGCTCTCCCTCATCACCGTCGTTTCCAGGATCGAGAAGGAATTGGGTGTGGTCATTCCGAAGACCGACCTCGGTGAACTCGTGAACCTGCGTCTCCTGGTCGACGGTGTCGAGCGGTACGCCAAGGAGAACCCGAATGGCTGAGACAGGACCCGCGGGTACTGCCGGCAAGGCGGCGGGAACGTACCGCCGGGTCGTCATCACCGGGCTCGGCGCGGTGTCTCCGGTCGGTATCGGTGCCGATGTATTCGCCGCCGCCATCCGTGCGGGCGAGAACGGTATCGGGCCGATCGAGAGTTTCGACGCGAGTGCCTTCCCGCGCCGCAATGCCGGAGAGGTCCTCGATTTCGAGCCCGCCGACCACCTCAAGCGGCTCGACCCGACGCGCTGGGGCCGCAGCGGCCTGCTGGCCGCCGCGGCCGCCCGGCTGGCCATCGCCGACGCCGGGATCGACGAGGGCCAGCTGGAAGCCGCCGGAGCCGGCGCGATCATGGGGACGACCAGCGGGGAGTCCGCGGTCGTCCAGGTGCTGGCCGAACAGTGGATCCAGGGCGGACTGGAGTCGATCGACGGCGGGCTGGCCGGTCAGACCCCGGCCTCGCGCATCGCCAACGCGGTCAGCTCCGAGCTGCTGTTGAGCGGCGACACGCAGACGATCCCGACGGCCTGCTCCGCCTCCAACTACGCGCTCGGGTACGCCTTCGACCTGGTCCGCAGCGGTGAGGCCGACGTGATGCTGGCGGGCGGCGCCGATGCCGTCAACCGGCTGACGCACGCCGGGTTCTACGCCCTCGGAGCCATGGCCGAGGACGTTCCGCGGCCCTTCGCCGCGGACCGCACCGGCATCGTCACCGGCGAGGGCGGGGCCGTGCTGGTGCTGGAGACGTACGAGCACGCCCGGCGGCGCGGGGCCCGCATGTACGCCGAGGTCCTCGGGTACGCGGCGAACTGCGACGCCTCCCACATGGTGCACCCCGACGCGGCCAGCATCGCGTCCGGCATCCGGGCCGCGCACGAGGCGGCGGGGGTGGAACCGGAGCAGATCGACTACATCTGCGCGCACGGAACGGGCACCCCCACCAACGACGCCACCGAAGTGGCGGCGGCGCGCGAGGTGTTCGGCGACCGCATCCCGCCGATCAGCTCGATCAAGTCGATGCTCGGCCACACCATGGGCGCGGCGTCCGGCTTCGGCGCGATCGCCTGCTGCAAGGCGCTGGAGCAGGACTTCCTGCCGCCCACGGCGCACGTCACCGACCCGGACCCCGAGCTCGGCGAAGGCGTCGACTGCGTACCGGGCACCGGCCGCGAGGCCCGCCTGAACATCGTGCAGAACCACGGCTTCGCCTTCGGCGGGAACAACGTCATCACCATCCTGGGGAGGGTTTCGTGACCGCCACGACCGAGACTTCCGGCACTGCCGCGGAGCGGAAGGCGACCGTCGTCGAACCGCTCTACGTGGCTTCGGCGGGCGTCGTCTCCGCGGCCGGTCTGGGGCTGGACGCGCTGGCCGAGCGGCTGCTCGGCGGCGGGGCCCCCGACGAGTCCCGTGACGAGCCGGTCGGCGAGGACGCGGCGGCGTACCCGCCGCGTCCGGTCCGCGCGGTACGGGGCCTGGACGTCAAGGAGCAGCTCGGACGCAAGGGCACGAAGTACCTGGACCGCCTGACCTCGTTCGGGCTGGTCTCCTGCCAGGAGGTGCTCCAGGGGATCGAGGTCGACGGGGCGCGCACGGGCGTGGTGCTCGCCACGAACACCGGGTCGGTGTCCACGCACAGCACGCTGCTCTACGACACGCTGACGCTGGAGAAGCCGTACCTGGTCAATCCGGGCCGGTTCCCGAACACCGTGATGAACAGCACCACCGGCCAGATCGCCATCCGCAACGGACTGCGCGGCCTCAACGCCACGGTGGCGGGCGGCCAGACGGCCTCCCTGCTCGCCTTCCGGCACGCCCGGCTGGCGCTGACCCTCGGGCGTGCGGACCGGCTGCTGGTCGGCGGTGCGGAGGAGCTGAGCGCTCCGGCCGCCTGGGGCTGGCACCGTACCGGGGTGCTGCGGGAGGGCGCCGCGCTCGGGGAGGGCGCGGCGGTGTTCACCGTCCAGCCCGACCGGCCGGCCGGTGGCGAGCTGGCCGAGCTGCTGGCGTGCGAGTCGCGGTTCACCCCCGATCCGCGCGCCTACGCCGACGGGCTGGCCGACGCCGTCTCGCGCGCGCTGGAGCGCAGCGGGGTCGAACCCGGTGAGATCGACGTCGTCTCCCTCGGGGCCGTGCACCAGCGCGGTCTGGAAGCGGTCGAACGGCGCGGCGTGCGGACCGCGCTGGGCGGTGAGCCGGCGGCGACCGTGCGGATCGCCGACGTGCTCGGTGAGACCTACAGCGCGAGCGGAGCGATGCAGCTCGCCGGTCTCCTCGCGCTGTGGCGGGCGCGGCCGCCCGTCACGCGGGTGACCGCGCTCGTCACCTCCGTGGGGTGGGACGGCAACGCCGCCGCGCTGGTGGTGCGTTCACCCCGCTGATGTCCGGCCGGCTCACAGCGGCGTCCGCGATCCCTCGCGCGGGCGCCGCTGTGCTGTCCGGCCGTCGTGGCGTCCGCGGTTCCGCCGCGGACGCGGTTCTGTCCGCACTTCCCGAGGAGAGGCCCCATGCCATCTGCCTTCGACACGTCCTTCGCGGGGCGTACGTACCCGCCGAGCGAGCCCTACGAGGTCGGCCGCGAGATCATCCGCGCGTTCTCGCGCGCGGTGGGCGCCGAGGCCGGGGACGGCCGGAACGCGCCGCCCACGTTCCCCATCGTGCTGTCCATGCACGCCGAGCGGCAGGTGATCGACGATCCCGGGCTCGGCTTCGACTTCTCCCGGGTCCTCCACCGCGACCAGCGGTTCGAGGCGGTGCGGCCGATCCGGTCGGGTGACCGCCTCGTCGTCGAGATCGAGGTCCTCGCGGCCGCCACCGTCGACGGCAACGACGTGCTCACCCTGCGCGGACGGGTCCGCGAGGCGGACGGCGACGCGCTGGTGTGCACGACGACGTCCACGCTCGTTTCCCGGCACGCCGCGGGGCACGCCGCAGAGCACGCCGCGGGCCTCGTTCCGGCGCACGGGGAGGACGGCCGGTGACCGCCGTAGGAGACGTCTTCCCCACCCGTGCCTTCCGCGTGACCCGGGCCGATCTCGTCCGGTACGCGGCGGCTTCCGGTGACCACAATCCCATCCACTGGTCCGACTCCAGGGCCGCCCTGGTGGGGCTGCCGGGGGTCATCGCCCACGGGATGCTCAGCATGGGCCTGGCCGCCACGGCCCTGCGCGGGTGGGTGGGCGAGGGTGCCGTCTTCGAGGAGTACGGCACCCGGTTCACCCGGCCCGTCGTGGTCCCCGACACCGCCGACGGTGTGGAGATCACCGTCGGCGGCGTGGTGGCGGAGGTCAGGGAAGACGGCTCGGTTCGGGTCGATCTGACCGTGTGCTCGGGGGCGCTGAAAGTGCTGGCGCGGACCCGGGCCGTGCTTTCGTACGCCCGATAGCCAGTCCCGCGAAGGCGCCCGCGAACACCACGGCGGCCCCCGTCAGCACAGCGCTGCGGAGGCCGCCTTGTACGTATACGAGGGTGAGCACGGCGATGCCGAGGGCGCCGCCGAACTCGCGGATGGTGTTGTTCACCCCGGAGACCAGGTTGTGCTCGTGCTCCTCCACTGAGCCGATCACCGTCGCGGGGTTGGCCGCGAAGACCAGGCCCATGCCCACGCCGGCGAGCGCCATGGCCCCGACCATCGCCCCGTAGGACACCCCGGGCCGGGCGATCAGCCCGAGCCAGGCCAGCGCGAGGGCCTGGGCCAGACAGCCGGCCGCCTGGAGCCGCCAGCCGCCCACCCGGTCGAGCAGGGCGCTGGCCACGGGTACGGCCACCATCGGGGCCACGGTCCAGGGCAGGGTGCGCAGCCCCGCTTCGATCGGGGAGTAGCCCATCGGACCCTGGAGGAACTGGGCGAGGAAGAAGATGGATCCGAACACGCCGAAGTACATGGCCATCGCCAGCATGTTGCTCAGCATGAACGGCCGCACCCGGTAGAGGTGGAGCGGGATCAGCGGATGCGCGGCGGTGCGCTGGCGGTAGGCGAACGCGGCGGCGAGCACGGCCGTCAGCGCGACGCCGAGGAGCGTGCGGAGCGGTGACACGTCCTCTCCGGCGGACTGGATGATGGACCAGACGGCGGCCACGACGGTGCCGCACGAGAGCAGGGTCCCCCACACGTCGAGGGGGCGGGCCGCACCGGTCGACTCGCGTACGGCCCACAGGGCGAGCGGCAGGGCCAGCAGGCCCACCGGCACGTTGAGCCAGAAGATCCAGTGCCAGTCCAGGCCCTGGGTCACCATTCCGCCCGCCATCGGGCCGATGGCGATGCCCATGCCGTTGACCCCGCCCCACACGCCGACCGCCAGGGCGCGCTTGGCCGGGCCGACCGCGGCGACCGCGAGGGTCAGGGAGACCGGCAGGATCGCGGCGGCTCCGGCGCCCTGCAGGACGCGGGCGGCCATCAGGGCGCCCACCGAGGTGGCGAGGGCGCACGCGGCCGAGGCCGCGGTGAACACGCCGATGCCCCAGACGAAGACGCGCCGCCGGCCGATCCGGTCGCCCAGTGCGGCGCCGGCGAGCAGGAGTCCGGCGAAGGGCAGGATGTAGCCGTTGACCACCCACTGCAGGCCGGTCTGGCTGGTGTTCAGGTCCTCCGCGATCACGGCGAGGGCGTTGGTGACCACCAGGTTGTCCACGGCGACCATGAACATGGGCAGCGAGGTCGCCACCAGGGCCCACGCCGGCCGGTCGGCTCTCATCACGGCTTCGTTCCTCTCTGTCGTGTCTGTCGTGTCTGTCGCGCGCTGTCGCTGGAAATGCACGCAGGCCGCCGAACCCGTGGGGTGTTCGGCGACCTGAGTGGTGGGGCGGGGAAGGGGTTACGCCTGCGTGCCCGTGGGCGGCAGCTTCAGTTCGACCGCGCCGATCTGGGCCAGCAGGAACAGGTCCTGGCGGCAGGCCCAGTGCTCGTGGACGAGGCCGTCGTCACCGACGCGGTAGATGTGGATGTGCTCGACGTCGACCTTGTTGCCGGTGCCCTCGAAGCCGAGGAAGTTGCCGGTGTGGATTCCGGTGAACCGCACCCGGATCACGGCCTTGTCGCCGTCGGCGAAGGAGTCGAGGTGGTCCCAGCCGGCCTCGGAGAACACGGAGTTCATCCAGCGGGCGGTGCCGAGGTAGCCGTCGGGGCCACCGGGGGTGCCGGGCGGGGCCTCGTAGTCGACGAAGTCGGGGGCGACCAGCGTGTGGGCGGCCTCCGCGTCCAGATCGTTGAAGATCCGGCCCATCTGGTGGGCGATCTCGAGGACCTTGTCGTTCGCCATGGGTTTCCTTTCCTGCGGATGGATGTGACGGGTGGAGATGGCGCGTGGGGGGCGCCGCGTGGGGGGAGTGGCGGGTGTGGAGGGTCAGTGGCCGACGCCGAGGCCGCCGGTGACGGGGACGACCGCCGAGGTGACGTACGAGGCGTCGTCGCTCGCCAGGAACTTCACGACGCCGGCCACCTCCTCGGGCTCTCCCGCGCGGAACAGGGAGGTCTGGCTGAGCAGGTGCTCGCGGCGCGGGCCGGTGACGTCCTTGACCATGTCGGTCTCGATCAGGCCGGGGGTCACCACGTTGACGGTGACCTTGCGGCGCCCGACCTCCCGCGAGAGGGAGCGGCCGAAGCCGATCAGGCCGGCCTTGGAGGCGGCGTAGTTGGTCTGGCCCGGGGCGCCGGACAGGGCGCTCACCGAGGCGACGAGGACGATCCGGCCCCAGCGGGCCTTGAGCATGTCCGGCAGGACCTCCTTGGTGACGGCCACCGCCGCGAGCAGGTTCGTCTCGATGACGGCGCGGAAGTCCTCGGCCGCCATGCCGATGAACAGCTCGTCGCGGGTGATGCCGGCGTTGGAGACCAGCACCTGGATCGGCCCGTGCTGGATGCGGGCCTCGTCCACGGCGCGGCGCACGGACTCGGGGTCCGTCACGTCGCAGCGCACACCGAAGAACCCTTCGGGCGGCTCGCCGGTGCGGTAGGTGACGGTGACCTTGTCGCCCTGTTCGGCGAAGGCGCGTGCGGTGGCGAGGCCGATGCCTCTGTTCCCGCCGGTGACGAGCACGGAACGGCTCACGGTATGGCTCCTTGTCGAAGGTCGGAGGACTGCGCGGGCGATTACGCGGACGACTGCGCGGACGACTGCGAGGGCGACTGCGCGGACGCCAGCAGGGCGCTCAGCCGCTCCGCGGCCGTGCTCGTGTCGGTGAAGTGGATCGCCGTCCAGCCGGCAGCCTCGGCTCCCGCGACGTTGTGCCCGAGATCGTCGATCAGGACGCAGTCGGCGGCGGGGACCCCGGCTCGCTCCGCGGCGAGCGCGAACATGGCGGGCGAGGGCTTGCGGTGGCCGACCTCGAAGGAGAGGAGGACGTCCTCGAAGAGCTCGTCCACGTCGACCATGCGGCGCCAGTGGGCGTCCCAGGTCGGGACCATGTTCGAGATCATTCCGACGAAGGCGCCGGCCTCGCGCGCCTTCCGCAGCTCGGCCACCCACGCGTGGTTGGTCTCGCGGCCGTCGAACCAGGTGTCGGCCAGGGTCGTCAGCTTGCGTCCGGTGATCCCGTGATCGGCCGCCAGCACGGCGGAGATCTCGTCGAGCCACTCCTCCTCGGTGACGAGGGGGGTGTCGATGGGCTCCATCGGGTCGGCCGTGCCGTAGCGGGCGGTGACCTTTCCGAGGGCCTGCCCGAGCGCCTGCTGGTCGAGGTTCTGGGCCCCGCAGAAGGCGGCCATCGTGTGGGAGATCGGAGGTGTCAGGACACCGCCGAAGTCGGTCCAGACGGCAAGGCGCCGCGTACTCACAGGTGGCTCCCGGATGCGGTGGTGACGGTGACGTGGGCGATCTGCTCGCCGGCCTGGACGAAGCGCACCGGAACCGTGCCGGGCGCACCCGGGCCGGGGCGGTCCGCTTCGGCCAGGACGGTGTCGTCCAGTTCGGCGAACCGGTCGAACCGGGCCTCGAAGCCGACGGCGTACGTGGCCAGGGGTTCGCCGGTGGCGAGCAGGGCGAGCTGGCGGGCGGCCTCGACGAGGGTCATGGCCGGGAGGTGGTCGTAGACGTGGTCGAAGAGCGCGCGGTTGTCGAAGCGGGGTGTCACCCGGGCCGTGACCGCCTCCGGCGCGTGGTCGGCGCCGGACAGCACGACGTTGAGGGGGTTGCCCCGGCCGACCTGTCCGGGCTGCTGCTGTCCGCTGCCGTCGTCGCCCGGGCCGTGGCGGCCGTAGTCCGAGGTCAGGGGCGCCGGGGTGCCGCGCTGGGCGTGCCGCAGCACCTCGTTCTCGTGCGGGTTGAGGAAGAGCACGTCCATCTCGTGGTCGCCGACCTCGACACCGTCCATGAAGTACCGCTGGGCGACCGTGCCCTTGCGGACCCGGCCGCGCCGGTTCGCCTTGCCGGAGTACTCGGTGTCGATGTGCAGCCGTCCCGGCTTCGAGCCGATCTTCAGCGCCGCGAGGCCGTGCAGGTCCATGCGGAAGCTGTCGACGATCATCGTGGTGCCCTGGGACAGGCCCATGTGGGCGTGCGATCCGGCGATCGCGGCCTGCCGGCCCGACTCCAGGAGCAGCAGGGCGTCGTAGACGGCCGGCTCCTGCACGTGGTCGCTGTAGTAGCCGTGGGTCAGGGGCAGTTGGACCGCGGTGCGTATGCGCATGGGGGTCAGGGGCCTGATGTCGGTCACGAAGACCTCGGAGACGGCGGCCCGGTGGACCAGGGAGCGGTCCACGGTGCGCCCGTAGGCGAGATCGCCGGGCTCCGAGGGAAGCTCCGGAACCACTTCTGTGGTCATACCTGATTCCTTCGGCTCGGTTCTTTGGCTTCCAAGAGGGGGAGTTTGGGTACGGATTGAGCCTCGCAGTCCGGCATGGAAGCGTGATCGTGCGCAAATTCAAGACCGATAAAAGCTGGGCAATTCGCGGACGCGGCGGACTCCGGGCGGGTTGTTGTGGCCGGGGGGTAAACGCGGAGGGGAAACGCAGTATCCTGGTGGAATGCGTATCGGAGAGCTGGCGCGGAGTACCGGAGTTTCGGTAGCGACGGTCAAGTACTACGCCCGTGAAGGGCTGTTGCCGTCCGGCGAGCGGACGAGCCCCAACCAGGTGAGCTACTCCGAGGCGCACGCGCACCGGCTCAGGCTGATCCGGGCGATGCTGGAGGTCGGCGGCCTGTCGATCGCCGCCGTCCGCGAGGTGCTCGCCGAGGTCGACTCGCCCCGCCGCACGGTCCACGGCATGCTCGGCGTCGCCCAGTCCGCGGTCACCCGCGCCGTGGCCGACCCGAATCCGGAGGGCGACTGGGCGGGTGCCGAGCGCACCGTCGAGGAGCTGGTGCGGCGCCAGGGCTGGGCGGTCAAGCCCGAGAACCCCGGCTGGAAGGCGCTGGTCCAGATCGTCGTGACCTACCGCGACCTGGGCCGGGGCGACCTGCTGTCCCTGCTCGACGAGTACGCGGCCGTGGCCGGACGCCTGGCCGGCGCCGAGCTGGCCGCCCTTGCCCGGGTGCCCAGTGCGGACGGCAAGGTGGAGGGCGTCGTCCTCGGCACCCTCCTCGGCGACGCGGCCATGTCGGCCCTGCGCCGCATCGCTCAGGAGGACGCGTCCGGACGCGTGTCCGCCCGGGTGGAGGATCAGGCGCTGTAGGCGAGCGCGGGTGCCACCAGGGCCAGGTGGTGCACGTGGGCGGGCGGCACGTTCCACAGCACGGTCTCGGTGCGGAACCGGTGGCGCCGCAGTGCCCGCTCCAGTACCGCCTGGGTTCCCAGCGTGCGCTCGCGCGTCTCGCCCGAGGTGAGGGCCCGGCGCAGGGGCGGGATTCCGGCGTACGCGAAGAAGGACAGCGTGCCGCCCGGGTTCAGCGAGCCCAGCAGCTGCCCGAGGATGTCCGCCACGACCGGGGCCTCGAAGTTCGCGAAGGGCAGGCCGCACACGATCGTGTCGTACGAGCCGAGTTCGTGGTCCTGGACCAGGCCCGGCAGCAGGCCTATGCGCGAGTCGTCCCGGTAGGTGTGCCGCAGCAGGTCGGCGAACCGCGGGTTGGGCTCGATCAGTTCGAGGGTGTCGAGGGGGCCCAGCGCCGGCTGGATGTACCTGGTCACGGCGCCCGTGCCGGGGCCGACTTCGAGCACGGCGCGCGGCCTGCCCGGACTGGGGATCACGTAGCGGGTGAGGGCCCGGGCCAGTAAGGGACTGCTGGGAGCGATGGCTCCCGTGTCCCGACGGGTCCGGGCGAACTCCTTGAGGAACAGCATCACGTCGGTCATGTGCGCCCGCCTAGGCTGGTGATAGGTGATAGTGAATCTATCGATACCTTAGGTTACAGTTCATGTGGAGGCGCGTTCGTCCGCTGCCGAACCGACGCTAGTGACCCGCCGACCTGGGGTCATCACTCACCAATGACCCGGCACATGCCTCGAAAGAGGTAGTGCCGGCCGCCCCGGACCCTTCGTGGCCGGGGTCGAAGGGATGGAGGGAAGACCGTGGACATCAACTCGCTCGTGACCTGGGTCGACGTCACCTCCGGCCTGGCGGGGAACCTGTCGGGCGCGGCCTGCTGGGCGTACGCGATCCTGGCGCTCACGACCCTGCCGCCACTGCTGCCGAACAACGTCCTGCTGGTCACCAGCGGTGTGCTCGCGGCGCGCGGGGAGATGTCGATCGCCCTGGTCGTGCTGTCCGTGGCCGGCAGCGCGCTCCTCGGCGACCTGCTGATACACCGCTGCGGCCGGTTCCTCGGGGACCGGGCGCGCCTGGGCGCCGTGGCGCGCGGGCGGCGCGGCGAACTCTTCGAGTGGATGTCCGGGCAGGTGCGCCGGCGCGGCATTCCGTTCGTCGTCGGCGTGCGCTTCCTGCCGAGCGGGCGGCTGCTGGGCGGGCTGGCGGCGGGCGCCGCCGGGTACCCCCTCGGCAGGTTCGCCTCCGGGGCCGCGATCGCGGAGCTGATATGGACCGCGTACTCCGTGGGGGTGGGCTATTTCGGCGGCGCGATCAGCGACGACCCGGTCCACTCGGTCGCGATCGGTCTCGGACTGTCGCTGCTGGTGGGAGTGGTCGCCTCGCTCGCGCAGCGGCGCACCGGCCGGCTCGCGGTCCCCGTGCCGAGCACGGCCGGGAATGTGTCGAAAGAGGTATAGCGAACAATCCGAATGTGCATTCCGCGTAATTCCCGGCTCTGAAAGAGTCGTGAACCGAACCTGCGCGGGGTCGAAACAATTCAGCAAGCCTGAGCAAAAGCGATACCAGCCAGGGAGAGAAAATTGTTTGCCGCCATCGGAGCATTCACCGCGCGGCGTCGCAAATGGGTCGTGATCGCGGCGGTCGCCTTCACGCTGTTCGCAGGCGTGTGGGGGACCGGCGTCTTCGGCTCGTTCACCGGCGGTGCCGGATTCGACGATCCGGCCAGTGAGTCGGTCGAGGCCGACAAGGTTCTCGAAGGCCCGCTGGGGCGCGAGTCCAACGACGTGATCGTCCTCTACGAGTCGAAGGTCGCCGGCCGGACCGCCGAGGAGTTCGGCGGCGCCGTCCGATCGGCGCTCGACGGCGTCCCGCGCGAGGGCATCGCACGCCTGAGCTCCTACTGGGAACCCGGCGCCCAGGGCGCGGACGCCTACGTGTCGCGGGACCGCACCCTCATGTACGCGACCGTGCAGTTCGCCGACGAGAACGACCAGCACCAGGTCGAGGCGCTGACGAAGATCAAGGAAGAGTTCGAGGCCGAGGGGGTCACCGCCCGCTTCGGCGGCGTGGCCGCGATGACGGAGCAGGTCAACGCCCTGACCGGCTCGGACATCGCCCGGGCCGAGATGCTCTCGATCCCGGTCCTGCTCGTCCTGCTGGTGCTGATCTTCCGCAGCGCGGTCGCCGCGCTGCTGCCCCTGGCCGTCGGCACCTTCGTGGCACTCGGCTCCTTCGTGGTGCTGCGCGTGCTGACGATGTTCACCGAGATCTCCAGCACCGTCATCAACGTCATCACGATCCTGGGCCTCGGCCTGGCCATCGACTACGCCCTCTTCCTGGTCAACCGCTTCCGCGAGGAACTGCACGCCGGCGCGGACGTGGACACCGCGGTCCGGCGCGCGACGGCCACGGCCGGGCGCACGGTCGCCTTCTCCGGGCTCGCCGTGGCGATCTCCTTCGCGGGCCTGGCCCTCTTCCCGTCGCGGTTCCTCTCCTCCATGGGCTACGCGGCCGTCGCCGTGGTCTCCTTCGCGGTCGTCGGCTCGCTGACGCTGCTCCCGGCCCTGCTCCGCTACACGGGACACCGCATCGACAAGTGGCGGATCCCGCTGCCCGGCGGCCGGGGCGGCGCGGCGAAGCCGCTGACGCAGGGGCGCTGGTACCGCACCGCGCACGCGGTCATGCGGAGGCCCCTGCTGTCCTCGCTGGCGATCGTCGCCGTCCTGGTCGGCCTCGGTGCGCCGCTGCTCGGCGTCAACTGGGCCCGGCCGGGCGAGTGGGTACTGCCGTCGAGCGGGGACGCGAAGGTCGTCAGCAAGACCCTGGCCGCCGACTTCGACACCAACCCCGGCCGGATCATGACCTCGGTCGTCCGCTTCGACGGCCCGGCCGACCGCAGCGCCGTAGAGGCGTACGCGGACCGGCTGGAGGGGGTCGCGGGCGTGACGTCCGCGACGCCCACGGCCTTCGCGGGCAACGACGCGCGGGTGACGGTGCGGTACGCGCCCGACCCGATGTCCCGCCCGGCCGTGGACCTGGTGCACGGGGTCCGGGACACCGCCGCCCCGGAGGGCGCGAAGACGCTGGTGACCGGAATGCCGGCCTCCCGCGTGGACATCGTCGACATGATCGGCGGACGTCTTCCGTGGATGGCCCTGTTCGTGGCGGTCGTGTCCTTCCTGGTGCTCTTCCTGGCCTTCGGCTCGCTGTTGCTCCCGCTGAAATCCGTGATCCTGAACCTGCTGTCGCTCCTGGCCACCTTCGGCGCCATCAAGTGGATCTTCCAGGACGGGCACCTCTCCGGGCTGCTCGGCTTCGAACCCATCGGTGCCGTGGACGCCAACTTCCCCGTGCTCATCGTGGCGATCGCCTTCGGTCTGGCCATGGACTACGAGGTCTTCCTGCTCTCCCGGGTGCGCGAGGAGTGGGAGGTCAGCGGCGACCCGGTCGAGTCGATGGCCATCGGGCTCCAGCGCACCGCGAAGATCATCACCAGTGCCGCGCTGCTGCTCGTCGTCGTGGTGGGCGGGTTCACGACCTCGTCCATCCTGTTCATGAAGATGATCGGGGTCGGCCTGGTGATCGCGGTGATCATCGATGCCACGGTCGTCCGGGGCCTGCTCGTGCCCGCCACCATGGCCCTGATGGGCAAGTGGGCGTGGTGGGCGCCGGCGCCGCTGGCCCGCTGGTGGTCCCGCTACGGCTTCCGGGAGTCCGCGGCCGAGGAGCGTAGGGTCCCCGCGCCGGAGGCCGGTGCCCGCGCCGCCGACAGCGCCGACAGCACCGACACGGCCGGCACCGCCCACGCCGCCGAGGCCGGGCGATGACCACGGCCCGGCCCGCCGGAGCGTCCGCATCCGGGCGCCCGGCGACTGCGAAGGGTTCCGAGGAGCCGGAGGCGGACATACCCGCCGGCCCCCTCGGCCCGACGCCACGAACCGCCTCGGAGGGGACGGTCCCCCGACTTCCCTCCGAGGCTGCCCACGGGGCCGCGACCGGGCCGGCTTCCACCGGCCCGGCGATCCCGCAGGCGGCGCCGCGCCCCGTCTCCGGACCTCCCCCGTTCCGGGCCCGGGGCGTGGCGCTCGTCCTGACCGGGGGCGGGGAGCCCGGGGTGGCCGTGGAGGCCGCGGAGGCCGGAGGGGAGGCGGCCCGGGTGGAGCGTGCCCGGGCGGAGGCCGGCCGGGTGGAGCGTGCCCGGGTCGAGACCGACCGGATGCAGCACGCCGGCGCCGTCGCCGCCTGCGTCACCGCCGTCCTGGCGGCCCTGTTCGGCGACTGGGGGGGCTGGTCAGCGCCCCTGGGCGACGGCCTGCCCGGGTTCCCGCTGCCCTGGGGGGTGACCGCGGGGCCGCCCGTGCTCCTGGTCTCGCTGGCGGGCGTCTTCGTCGGCTGGGCCGGCGCCCCCTCCTTCGCACGGACCTGGGCACACACCGCGGCGGGACTCGCCGCCGCCACCGGCCTCCTGGCACTGCTCCGGGGCGGCTGGGGGGTGGACGCGGGCTGGGCCGCGCTCGCGGAGGCCGCGCACGCGGGGCTCTTCGGCGTGCTGACGGGGTGGGTACCCGCCCTGGCCGCCTTCGCCATCACCCGGCGGCGAGCCCGCCGGAGCACCGGACTGTCGCCCTACGTGTGGACCACCGGCCTCGTCGCGGGGGCCCCGCTGCTCTTCCTGGGGCTCGGGGTCCCGTGGTCCTCGTCCGTCCTGCCCGCCGGGTGCTCGGCGGCCGAGTGCATCACGGCCCGCGCCGGACTCCTGTTCACCGGCGAAGTCAGCCTGCGCATCGCGCTTCCCGCCTGGGCGGCGTCGGTCGCGGTGCTCGCCCTGGCCCGCCGCCGTGCCCGGATCAGGGACCTGCGCACCGGGTGGCAGGTCCTGCTGGCGCTGGCCGGCGGAGGGCTCGCCGTCCTCCTCGCACCCGGGCTGATCTTCGGAGCCGACCTGTGAACCGCGCCGCTTCCGCTTCTCCTCCCTCTCCCTCTCCCTCTCCCTCTTCCCCTCGCTCTTCCTCCTCCTACGACCGCCGCGGATTCCTCGCGCTCGCCGGGGCGGGTGCCCTCGCGGGGATCGGCTGGACCGGCATGTCCACCGCCGCGGGCGAAGCGCCCCGTCCGGATGCCCGCCGCGCCTACATCGGCGGCTTCACGATCGGCGAGTACGGGCTGCCGGGCCTTCCCGGCATCGGGATCGCCGCCGTCGGTACCGACGGCGGCCTCGACGTCAGGAACTGGCAGCGGGGCATCGTGAACCCCTCGTTCCTCACGCTCTCTCCCGACCGGGCCCGCCTCTACGCCGTCAGCCAGCTCCCGGACGGAGCCACCGGAGCCGTCCACGCCTACCGCATCGACGGCGACCGGCTGCACCCCCTCGGGAGCCCGCGCTCCAGTGCGGGGGCGGCGCCGGTACACCTCGCCGTCCATCCCGAAGGCCGCTTCCTCCTCACGGCCAACTACGACTCGGGGCACCTCGCCGTCCTGCCCGTGGCGGCCGACGGATCGCTGGGCGAGGCCGTGACCGTCGTACGCCACGACGGCCGCGGCCCGCACCCCGACGAGCAGCGCGGCCCGCATCCGCACATGATCGCCTTCGATCCGGCGGGCCGCCGGGTCCTGGTGCCCGACAAGGGCGACGACCACATCCACGTCTACGACTTCGACTCCGCCACCGGCGCCCTGCGCCCGGCCGGCAAGGTCCGGCTCGGCAGCGGCATCGGCCCGCGGCACCTGGTCTTCCACCCGCGGGGAGACCTCGCCTACGTCACCAACGAACTCGGGCACACCGTCACCGTGCTGACCTACGACGCCGGCACCGGCGAGCTCCGCCCGGTCTCCCACGCGTCCGTCGCACCGCCCGGCATCGACCCCCGCAACGCTCCGTCCGCCGTGCACCTCACGCGTGACGGCGGGCTGTTGATCACGGCCGACCGGGGCCTCGACACCGTCGAGTCGTTCCGGGTGGGCAACGCGGGCCGGACCCTCGCGCTCGTCGAGTCC
Organism: Streptomyces sp. GQ60; assembly: GCF_059758875.1. Lineage (NCBI taxonomy): Bacteria > Bacillati > Actinomycetota > Actinomycetes > Kitasatosporales > Streptomycetaceae > Streptomyces > Streptomyces sp. GQ60. The sequence goes on from NZ_JCAXEG010000007.1 coordinate 275,125, forward strand.
CAGCCCGTCACCGCCAAGGCGCCGGGCAGCCGCTGGCCGCGGGACGTGGCCCTCGACGCCTCCGACCGCTACGTCTACACGGCCAACCAGGCCGGTCAGTCGGTCAGCGCGTTCCGCCTGGACCCGGCCACCGGCCGGCTCACCCCGGCCGCGCCCCCGCTCCCCGTACCCAGCCCCAGCTGCGTCCTGCTGCGGTAGCCGGACGGCGGACGGACGGACGACAGGAGGGCGGCCCCCGGAACTTCCCGGGGGCCGCCCTCCTTCTGCCTGCCGCGCTTCCGGCCGCGGGCCGTCAGGGCCGCCACTGCGTGACGGTGACCCGCGCGTCCGCGTTCCCGGACGCGACCGAAGCGGCGTACCCCTCGGGGGAGCGGATGCTGCGCACGTACCAGTCCCGGGCCGAGCCGGGGACGAGCGCGGCGCGCCAGGGCCCGAAGGCGTGGCCGGTGTAGCGGGGCGGGTCGGCCTCCAGGCCGGTGCCCGCGGCCTTCACGAGCGCCTCGGCCCGGGTCCACTGCTCGAATCCGTGGGTCGTCCGCACGCCCTGGACGCACGGGATGCGGCTCCAGTCCATGTGCGGCCGTACCCGCTCGATGTCCACTCCGACCGGGACGTCCGGGTCGTCGCCGATCGCGACGACCGCGTACGCCGCCGAATGGGACAGGCTCACCGACAGGGTGGTCCCGTCCGGTCCGTGGGGCACCGGCCGGCCGTGCTCCTGGCTCTGGCAGCGGGCGCAGGTCCGGCGGAAGTCCACTTCGGCCGGGTGGATGCCGAGTTCCTGTCCGAGCAGGGTGCGGTAGACGTGGTGGATGGCCAGGTAGCGCAGCCGGTCGGTCGCGCGGCGGAAGCGGGCCAGCCGGTGCCGCTCCCGGGAGTCCATCACCGCGTACGCCTCCTCGTACGGCACGCAGGCCGCGGCGTCCGCGGTCGGGACGGTCCAGATCCGGATGCTCACGCGGCCGATCCTCCCGCCAGGATGTGGTGCTGGAGCCGGCGCAGGTCGTCGGAGGGCTCCAGGCCCAGTTCCTCGGCCAGCACGTTCCGTACGTGGTGGAAGGCGCGCAGGGCGTCGCCCCGCCGCCCGCTCCGGTACAGCGCGTCGATGAGGCGTGCGTGCAGCCATTCGTTCAGCGGATCCACCGTGACCAGCCGGAGCAGCTCCGGTACGACCTCGCCGTGCCGCCCCAGGATCATGATCACTTCGATCCACAACTGCTGGGCGCGTGAGCGCAGTTCCTCGATGCGGGCGCCGTGGCCCGTCAAGACGCGGCCCCGGGTCACATCGGCCAGCGCACGGCCCCGCCACAGCCCGAGCGCGGTGTCCAGGCGCTCCAGGGCGGCTTCGGCGTTGCCGGCGCGCAGGTCGGTACGGGCCTGTCCGTACAGCTGGGTGAACTGCTCCAGGTCCAGCCGGCCGGGGGCCAGGCACAGCGCGTACCCCGTGCCCTCGGTGGCGATGACGCGGCGGACGTCGGCGTCGCCCAACTCCCGCCCCAGTTCCTGGCGCAGGTGGTAGACGTGCGTACGGACCGTGCTGACCGCGGTGGGCGGGGGCGATCCGTCCCACAGCTCCTCCACGAGCGTGTCCACCTCGACGATGTCCCCCGCGCGGACGGCCAGCAGGGCGAGCAGCTTGCGTACCTTGGGGCCGCGCGGGCGGTGTGCCGAGGCGCCGTTGACCGCCTCCAGCGGACCGAGGATGCGGATGCCGAACCCGTCGTGGCGCATCGCGGCATCGGTGTCGGAGTCGGTGTCGGAGTCGGTGTCGACCGCGACGCCGGGTCGCGGGTCCGGGCGGCCGGATGCCCCGGGATGGAACTGACTGTGCCTCACTGTGAATCCCCCGTCGTCGGTTCAGCCGATGGGCTGGGCGAATGCGGCGAGATGCGCCGCGTACTGCGTGACCATGAAGGTCCGGTAGGGCAGCCTGCGCCGGGACCGCGAGTCGTCCGACCGCCCCGTGAGCGCCGCGGCCGCCAGCGCCAGTGCCCCGCCCAGCAGGACGCAGGCGGGCACCAGCAGCTGGGGCGAGCGCAGGACGAGGGCGGAGACCAGCAGCCCCGTCCCCACCGTCACGGCGCTCAGCGAGACGACGGCGGCCGTCCTCGCGTACCCCCACAGGACCGTCCAGTTGCGGCGGCCGTGCCGGGCGTCGCCGGCGGCGTCGGAGAAGTCCTTCGCGACGGCCCCGACCAGCCCCATCCACAGGCACATCGCGGTGCAGAACGCGATCAGCGACGGTGAGACCGGGCTCCCGGAGCACACCACCCCGGCGGTGTAGGTGAGGGCGCCGCTTCCGATCACGGTGGCCATGGTGCCGGGGGTGCTGGTCTTGAGGGCGATGCCGGGAGCGGAGTAGACGAAGCCGAGGAGGAGCATGCACCCGGTGGCCGTGAGCATCGCCGGGCCGATCCACGCGCCGCCGGTCAGCGCCAGCGCGGCCATCACCTGGGCGGTGCGGCGGGCATCGGCGGGCGACAGGGCGCCGCGTCCGATGGGCCGGGTGGAGCCGTTGGCCCGGTCCTCGTCGACGTCCGTCACCCCGTTGAAGAGGTAGACGGACGTCGCGGCCAGCAGCCAGACGGCGGCTCCGCCGAACAGGGCCGGGGGAAGCGCCAGATACGACGTGGCGCCGGCCGTGGCGGCCAGCAGGAAGCGCATCAGGAAAATTACCTGCACCGCTGCCCGGGATTCCTGGAAGCAGAGGACCAGGACCCGGACCCATTTCGTGGGCGCGAACGAAGATGATATCGGTCTTGTGGAACGCTCAATTCCGTCGGAAATTATGGGCGTCTTTGTCGACATGGCTCGAATATATTCGAGCGCCCCAATGCGGGGCAGACCCGCTGGGAGTAAGCCCGATACTCTCAAAGAGGTATGAGGGTGGGCCAGTTGTGCAGTTTTTGGTGCTATCCCCTTCCGGTTCCGGGCCGGTCTTCCGGTCCCGGTCTCCTGATGAGCCGCGCATCTATTGCCTTGTTCGCCGCGTCGATACGTGATATCGCGCCGAGTTTCTCGAATACGTTGCGCAGGTGCCGCTTCACGGTGCCCTCGGTGATGCGCAGCCGGACGGCGATCTGCCGGTTGCTCAGGGCGGCGGCGACGAACGTGAGGACCTCCCGCTCCCGCGGTGAGAGGGTTTGGTGCGAGGTGCTGAATCCGACGGTGGGAACGCCGCTGCTCGGCAGGGCGATCGTGACGTGCGGATCGCGGGCGGCGGTGTTCCGCAACGCCGCGAGCAGTGATTCGTGCGGGACGCTCTTGTGCAGGTAGCCGCGGGCTCCGTGGGCGAGCAGTTCCTGTACCAGCTGCGCGTCGCCGTGCATGGTCAGGATCAGTACGTGCAGTTGGGGGAAGCGGGTGGTCAGGGCGCGCACGACGGTGGGCGCGTGGTGACCCGGCATTTCCACGTCGAGGAGGACCACGTGGGGTCTGGTGCGTTCCACGAGGTCGGCCAGTCCTTCGGAGGTGTCCGTATCGGCGACGACGGTGAGGTCGTCCTCCGATTCGATCAGCTCGCACAGGGCCCGGCGGAGCAGTGAGTGATCGTCGACGGCGATGATGCGGAGGGGTTCGGCGGCCTGGCGCGGCTCAGGTGGCGTGTGCATGGTTCTCCGTGTCGAAGGGGATGGACAGCGTGATCGCCGTTCCCTGCCTCGGAGAGCTGTCGATGGTGAGCCGGCCGCCCAGCAGTTTGGTGCGCTCGGTCAGGGAGGACAGTCCGTTTCCCCGTCGGTGGGCGTGTGGGTCGAAGCCCTTGCCGTCGTCCCGCACCGATGCGTCGACCCGGCCCGCCTCGACGCGGACCTCCATGTCGATCCGCGAGGAACGGGAGTGGGTGAAGGCGTTGCGCAGGCATTCGCGCAGCATCAGGTAGAGGTCTTCGGTGAGTTCGTCCGGCAGGAGGTCCCCCGGATCGGTCACGTTGATGTCGACCTGCAGGTCTTCCATGGCCATGGCGTTGACGAAGGCGGAGAGCGAGACGTAGAGGGACTGGGTGGCTTCCGCCCGGGTCCGCAGGTCCGTCACGATGTCCCGCGTGGTGTACAGCGTCTCCAGGATGGCCTGCTTCACGGCCTTGAGCCTCGTGTCCGTTCCCGAGTGCTGCCGGGTGAGCTCGTAGAGCTCCAGCTGGCGCAGGGCGAGGCTGGCGGAGCTGCCGATGCGGTCGTGGATCTCGCGGGCCATGCCGTCGCGGCCGTGCCGGGTGGCATCGCGTACGACGTCGAGCAGGAAGAGGTCGTGCCCGGTGGAGCCGGCTTCCAGTCGCTGGGTGATCGATGACTGCAGCACGGGCAGGATCTTCATCAGGCAGCGCTGGTCTTCGGGCTGGCCCGAAGCGATCCGGATGAGGTGGCTCGTGGCGACCTGGAAGAGCAGGGCCCCGGCGCGCACCGAATGGATGGGTGCGATTCCCTGCGAGATGCGGGCGCCGCTGAGCCGTCGCGTCTTGGCGATGAGATGGGTGTCGAGGGGTTCCTCGGCTTCGCCTTCCAGCGCGCGGAGACATTCGGCGAGAATGTATTGGGCCTGTTCTCTGCAGGTGGCCCACGCCTCCGGGTTCGAGCCTAATGGATTGTGATGCTCGACCAGGGTGTTTCGATATTCTTCGAGAAGTTCCGGCTGCTGGTTCTTGAATTTCTTTGCTAATCCCTCCTCTTCTCTTCTGTTGTTTGTTTTATCGATCCCGTATACGTCTGGGTTGTACCGCAAGATCCCCCGCCCTTGCTGTAGCCCGAAGTCGCCTATCCCCTTACGGTCCATCTGTTCGGAAGGAGTGGGCTCCAGTGATCACCAAACAGGATGCACGTCAACCGAAGGGGCGTCAACCTTAAGGTACTTACTGGACGGTCACTACTGTTACGGACATTCGGATCGTTCTTGGGAGGAAGCGTGCTCGTGGATAAGGCGGCGTAGTGCGGAGAATGCGACGTCCCCGAGGACGGTTCCCGTCACCATGTGCGCGGCCGCACTCTCCGGGTCGGGCTGTTCGTGCAGGAGGCGCACCTCGGCGGCCACAACCGGTTCCAAGGCGTCCGCATAAGTGTCCAGGAGGCGCAGCAGGTCGCCCTGCCCGAGCCACTCCACCGCGACGAGCGTCTGCGTCAAGGTGTGCCATGCCGGATTCTCCGGACTCACCCGCCAGTTCCGTGCCAGGGCCAGTGCCTGAACCCGCTCCCGGGCCCGTTCCCAATTCTGGTCCTGTGCCTCTGAGCCGGGCGAGGACAGGGCGTACTGGATGGTGCCGCACAGTTCACCGATCGGCGGCGGTGACATGTCCATCCTCCGCACGACGCGGCGGGCGGAGGAATACGAAAGGCCGCCGACGTCCAGCAGGGTTCTGACCAATACGGCTCTGCGGACATGGGACTCGTCGTACGCGGGAAGAGCGGGGAGCAGTCCCATGCGTACGTAAAGCTGGAGGACACGGAGGGGTATGCGGATCTCGGCGCTCAGTTCGGGCAGCTGCACGCCTCTTCCACCCGCCGATCTTCTTTTCCGCCGGTTTCCCCGCGTGATCCATTCCCTTTGGTCATGGCAGGACCTTAGGTAGGAGAGACGAGGCTCACAAGGCGGAGCGGCCCGACGGCGGCGGTGCTGCCTCGAAAGATGTAGGGGGGTGCTCCCCTTTGGAGGCAGACCGCCTGTAGCGGAGAAGCCGGAGGCCTCACCCTCGGCGGCATGGAAGGCCCCGGCCCCGGCTCCGGCTCCGGCGCTGGAGTGCGCCCGGCCCCGGCCCCGGCTTCGGACCGCGCCCGGCCCCGGCTTCGGACCCCCCGGGAGACTTTCGTTGCCGGGGGCGCGACGAAAGAGGGCAGCCCGGTGGTGGCGCGGTGTCTAGGGTCGGGCGGGTGGATGTGACGGCGAGGGTGCGTGCGGGACGGGACTGGGTGAAGGGGCCCGAGCCCTGGACCCGGCGGATGCTGGCGGGGGATCTGGCGCTGGCCGGGGTGCTGGTGCTGCTCGGGCTGGGGGTCGAGGATCTCGACAAGGGCTCCGGGGCGCGGATGCTCGCCAGTTCCGTGGTCGTGGTGGTGCTGACCCTGCTGCGGCGGCGGCTGCCGGTGTTCACGCTGGTGGCGGGCTCGGCGGTGGGCGTCTACCTGCCCGGGGCCTTCCTCGTGGCGATCCCCCTGGGCTGGTCGGCGGGACGGCGCATCGTCGGCGTCGGACGGGCGCTCGGTGCCTTCACCGCGGCCTTCGCCCTGGCCATCGGCCTCAGCGTGGTCAAGGAGTTGCCGCAGGGCCGCGCGGTGCTGATCGTCGTCTTCAGCGCGCTGATGTTCCTGGCCACGGTGGTCATGCCCGGTCTGGCCAGCCGCTACTGGTCCCAGCGCCATACGCTGCTGCGCGCCCTCCAGGAGCGCAACGCCCAGCTGCTGCGGGAGCGGGCGATGGTCGCGGGGCAGGCCCGGCTGCGCGAACGCCAGCGCATCGCCCAGGACATGCACGACAGCCTCGGCCACCAGCTCGCGCTGATCTCGGTGCACACCGGTGCGCTGGAGGTCGATCCGGTCCTGACCGACCGGCAGCGCGAGGCGGTGGGCGTGCTGCGCCAGGCCTCGGTCGCGGCCATGCACGAGCTGCGCGAGGTCGTCGGCATCCTGCGGGACGGGGTGGAGGCGCCGCTGCCGGTCGAAGAGGCGCAGCCGGCCGCGCGCGGGGTGGCGGGCATCGCCGGGATCGTGGAGTCGGCGCGGAGCGCGGGGACGGACGTACGGCTCACCACCGCGGGGCAGCCCAGGCCGCTGGTCGCGGCGTGCGACCACGCGGCGTACCGGATCGCGCAGGAGGCGCTGACCAACGCCTACAAGCACGCGCCGGGCGCGCCCATCATGGTGGAACTGCGGTACGAGGACGACTCCCTGGTGGTGGAGATCGCCAACGGTCCGGCGGCCGGACCGGGCGCCGGCGAGGTGGTGTCCGGCGGCCAGGGGCTGACCGGGCTGCGCGAACGGGCCCGGCTGGTCGGCGGCATGGTCTACGCGGGGGCCGTGGAGGGCGGCGGGTTCCGGGTGGCCGGAGTGCTTCCGTACGGGACGGAGCCGGCCGGGGCCGAGGAGGCGGGGGCCGAGGAGGCCGGGGTCGCCGACGACTTCGGACAGCAGATCCAGGCCAGGAAACGCAGCGGCAGCGCCGGGCCGGTGGACTGGGACGCGGTCGACCGGAAGCTGCTGAGCGGGAGCGGCCGGGCCGGTGGCGTGACGCTGGGCTGCGGGATCGCGGTCGCGGCCGTGGTGGTGCTGCTGATCGTGATCGGGGCCGCGGTGGCGCTGCTGGTGGGGTCGGTGGGCGATGCGATGCTCGGCAAGGACGAGTACGACGCCGTCCACGTGGGCGACTCGGAGGAAGCGGTACGTTCGCAGCTGCCCAGCGGGGACAGCATCCTGACCGAGGGGCTCGACCGGAAGGGGCCGCCGCGTCCGCAGGGCGCGGCCTGTGTGGTCTTTCTGGCGGACGACGATTCCGACCTGGGCAGCGACAGCGTTTTCCGGTTCTGCTTCAAGGACGGCAAGCTCGTCGACAAGCAGGCGTACCAGGCCAAGCAGTAGGAGCAGGGGTGACAGCCAAGGTGATCCGCGTGGTGATCGCTGATGACGAACCGCTGATCCGGGCCGGGATCAGGATGATCCTGACCTCGGCGGCGGACATCGAGGTCGTCGCCGAGGCGGCGAACGGCCGCGAGGCGGTGGAACTGGCCCGGGCGCACGGCCCGGACGTGGTGCTGCTCGACATCCAGATGCCGGTGATGGACGGGCTGACGGCGCTGGCCGAGCTCGGGCGGGCCGCGCCCGAGGTGCGGGCGCTGATCCTGACCACCTTCGGGGAGAAGGAGAACGTGCTGCGGGCGCTGAGCGGAGGCGGAGCGGGGTTCCTGCTCAAGGACTCGGCGCCGGGCGAACTCATCGGGGCCGTACGGGCGGCCGCGGCGGGGGACGCGTACCTGTCCCCGGCGGCGACCCGGCAGGTGGTGGACCAGCTCGCCTCCGGCCGGACGGCCGGCCGTGACGAGGAGGCACGGCGCCGGGTGGCCGAACTGAGCGAGCGCGAGCGCGGGGTGCTGGCGCTGCTGGGGGAGGGGCTGTCGAACGCGGACGCGGGGCGGCGGCTGCACATGAGCGAGGCCACGGTGAAGACGTACGTGAGCCGGATCCTGGCGAAACTGGAATGCGAGAACCGGGTACAGGCGGCCCTGCTGGCCAGGGACGCCGGGCTCTAGGTACGGTCGGGCCGAAATCCGATGGCGATCAGGGGGCGGGGCGCATGACGGTGGTAGCGCAGCAGCGGGGCGTGGAACCGGAGCCGGCGGTACGGATCCCGGTGGTCGAGGGGTTCGCTCCGCGGTACTCCGCGGGGTCTCCCCGGGAGGCGGGCAAGGCGCTGCGCACGAGGGTGCCCCGGGCGGCGCACGCGCGGTTCGAGGCACCGGCCGACCGGCCGGACGCGGTACGCGCGGTGGAGGAGTCCAACGTCGGACGGGTCCCCGAGCTGACGCCGATACGGGTCGGCCGGATGGCCGCCAACCCCTTCACGTTCCTGCGCGGGGCGGCCGGGCTGATGGCGCACGACCTCTCGGGCGGTCCCGTCACCGGGATCGGCGCGCAGATCTGCGGGGATGCCCACGCGGCCAACTTCGGGCTGTACGGGGACGCGCGCGGCCGGCTGGTCATCGACCTCAACGACTTCGACGAGACCGTCTTCGGCCCGTGGGAGTGGGACCTCAAGCGGCTGGCCACCTCGCTGGTCCTGGCCGGCCGGGTGGCCGGCGCCGACGAGGACACCTGCCGGGCCGCCGCACACGACGCGGCGGGCGCCTACCGGCGCACGATGCGCCTGCTGGCCAAACTTCCGGCCCTCGACGCGTGGAACGCCATCGCGGACGAGGAACTGGTCTCGCACACCGACGCCCGTGACCTGCTGGGCACGCTGGAACGGGTCTCGGAGAAGGCCCGCAACAACACCTCCGCCCGGTTCGCGGCCAAGTCCACCGAGCCCACACCCGACGGGGGCCGGGCCTTCGTGGACGCGCTGCCCGTGCTGCGCCGGGTCGGGGACGGGGAGGCGGCGGCCGTGGCGGCCGCGCTGGGCCCGTACCTGGAGACGCTGCAGGGCGACCGGCTGCCGCTGCTGGCCCGGTACGCGATCCACGACGTGGCCTTCCGGGTGGTGGGCACGGGCAGCGTCGGTACCCGCTCCTACGTGGTGCTGCTGCTGGACCACCGGGGTGAGGCACTGGTCCTCCAGGTGAAGGAGGCCCGGCCCTCCGCGCTGCTGCCGCACCTGCCCGGGCTCGGCTTCGTCTCCCCGCCGGAGGAGCACGAGGGCCGCCGGGTGGTGGCCGGGCAGAAGCGGATGCAGGTGGTCTCCGACATCCTGCTGGGCTGGACGACGGTGGAGGGGCGGCCCTTCCAGGTCCGCCAGTTCCGCAACCGCAAGGGCAGCGTGGACCCGGCGGCGCTGGCCGCCGACCAGTTCGACGACTACGGGCGGATGACCGGAGCCCTGCTGGCACGGGCCCACGCGCACAGCGCTGATCCCCGGCTGCTGGCCGGGTACTGCGGCAAGAGCGACGAGCTGGACGAGGCAATCGCCGCCTTCGCCGTGGCCTACGCCGACCGGAGCGAGGCCGACCACGCGGTGCTGGTGGCGGCCGTGCGGTCGGGGCGGATCGCGGCGACGACCGGGGTCTGAGCGGCTGGGGTCCGCGTGCGGGGCGTCCGAGCCGGGGGCGGGATGCTTCACGTGAAACCGGTGGATGTTTCACGTGAAACACCCGGGCGTCGGGGCCTTAGGCTGGCCGGGTGAGCGAGCAGACTGTTCCCGAAGCGTCCGAGCCCGGCTCCGGCCCCGGCCCCGCTGCCGACGAGCGGCCCGAGGCGCGCCTGGAGCGCGCCGTGCGGGCGGCCGAGCAGGCACTGATCGAGTTCGAGATCGCGGTGGAGACCTTCCGGGTGGAGGTGGAGAACTTCTCCCGCCTCCACCACCAGAAGCTCGGACCCATGTACTCGCGCCTCGACGAGCTGGACGCCCTGATCGCCGAGGCGAAGGCAGCGAGCACCGGTGATCCGGAGGACCTGCGCCGTGCGCGCGAGGCCCGCTCGCTGGTGATGCCCATGCCCGGGGTCGACGAGCTGTTCCACGACTGGATGGACTCGGACGGGATGTCCGACGACGCCTCCTCGATGCTCACCGACCGGGCGGTTCGGCCGCCGGAGCGGGTGCGCCCGCCGGAGGAGGTGCGCCGCCTCTACCGCGAGCTGGTCCGCCAGGCGCACCCCGACCTCGCCCAGGACGAGGCCGAGCGCGAGCGGCGCGACGAGTTCATCGCGCGGGTCAACGCGGCGTACGGGCGCGGCGAGGAGCAGCTCCTGCGCGAGCTGGCCCAGGAGTGGGCGGAGGGCCCGGCGCCGGCCGCCGTGCGGCTGAGCGAGAGCGAGGAGCTGTACGAGCGCCTGGAGTGGCTCTCGCGCCGCAAGGAGCTGCTGTCGGTGGTGGCCCGGGAGCTGGAGGACAGCGCGATCGGGTCGATGCTGCGGATGGCCCCGGAGGACCCGGACCGGCTGCTGGAGGAGATCGCGGAGCAGCTCCTCGCCGATGTCGCGAAGCGCGAGGCGGAACTGGCGGCACTGATCGCTCCGTGAGCCGCGGAAGGCCCGTCGGATAGGTTGGCTCACCTATCCGTGACGAGAGAAGGCGACAGCTATGAACTTCGGACCGCTTCCCTCGGTGGACGCCGCCGCGCTGCCCTCCGAAGCCTTTGTCCTCGACGTTCGCGAGAACGACGAATGGGCGGCCGGCCATGCCGAGGGTGCGCTGCACATCCCGATGAGCGAGTTCGTGGCGCGCATCGGTGAGCTGACCGAGAAGATCGAGGACGACAGCCCGGTCTACGTGATGTGCCGGGTCGGCGGACGCTCCGCCCAGGTGGCCCAGTACCTGCGGGGGCAGGACATCGACGCCGTGAACGTGTCCGGCGGCATGCAGGACTGGGAGGCCGCGGGCCGCCCGGTCGTCACCGACGCGGGCGCCCCGGGCTTCGTCGTCTGAGACGGCTGCCCCCGTCCGCGGCTAGGCGAGGGGGTGGGCGGCCAGCAGGTCGCCCAGGGCCTCCTCGTGGGCCGCGGCCGGGCCGAGCTGGAGCTCCAGCTGTTTGGCCCAGGCGTGGTAGCGGTGCAGCGGGTAGTCGGTGTCGGCGCCGAAGCCGCCGTGCAGGTGCTGTGCGGTCTGCACGACACGGCGTACGCCCTCGGAGGCCCAGATCTTGGCCACGGCCACGTCTCCGGCGCTCGGCAGCGGCCCGCCCGCTCCGCCCGTGGAGGCGTCGAGCCGCCAGGCGGCCTGCCAGAGGGTGACCTCCATGGCGCGCAGGTCGATGTAGCGGTCGGCGGCCTGGACGGCGACGGCCTGGAAGCTGGCCACCGGGAAGCCGAACTGCTCGCGCTTGCTCGTGTACTGGCTGGTCATGGCGAGCACGTTCTCGCCGAGGCCGAGCGCGAGCGCGCAGGTCCCGGTGGCCAGGAGCTGGCGCAGGTGGTCCCAGGCGCCGGGCGCCTCGATCAGGTGCGCGGCCGGGACCCGTACGCCGTCGAGGGTGAGCTCGGCCAGCCGCTCCCCGCTGGTGGAGTACTGCTCCGCGAGGGACAGGCCCCCGGCGCCGCGGGGGACGAACGCGAGGACCCCCTCGCCCTCCCCGGTGTGGGCCGGTACGGCGATCCAGTCGGCGCTGTGCCCCCACGCGACGGCCGTCTGGAGCCCCTCCAGGACCCAGGTGTCCCCGTCCCGCCGTGCGGTGACGGCCAGCTCGGCCGGGTCGTGGCCGGTGCGGCCGTGCGCGGCGACGGTGAGGACGAGGCCGCCGTGTCCGGCGCCGGGCAGCAGGGCGCCGGCCAGCTCGGGGCTGCCGTGTGCCTGGACGGCCATGGCGGTGGCGCAGTGCTCCAGCAGCGGCACCCGGGCCAGTACCCTCGCCGCCTCGCGCAGGACCAGGCACAGGGCGATGGCGTCGAGTCCGGAGCCGCCGTGCTCCTCGGTGAGGACCAGGCTCAGCAGGTCGGAGTCGGCGAGCTTCGCCCACAGCTCGCGGTCGAACTCCTCGGCCACCGCCCGCGGGGTGAGTGCGGGGCTGGGCACGCTGTCGGGGGCCACGTCCGCGAACACGGCCTTGGCCGCCTCGACGGCGGCCTGCTGCTCCTCGGTGAAGGTGAAGTCCACTGCCTGTCCTCCCGCGTGCCCGGATCGCGCTCTGCCTGACGGTGCGTCAAGATAGAACACGTTCCTAAAAAAGCACAGCTCTAGCGGCAGGAGCTCATGGGGCGGGGCTCATGGGGCGGGGCTCAGCGGTCGAAGTCGATCTCCACGTCCTCCGACACCGGGTGCGACTGGCAGGCCAGTACGAACCCGGCCTCCGTCTCCTGCTCCTCCAGCGCGAAATTGCGGTCCATCCGCACCTCGCCCGATACGACGAAGGCCCGGCAGGTGCCGCACACCCCGCCCTTGCAGGCGTACGGGGCGTCCGCGCGGGCCCGGAGCACCGCGTCGAGCAGGGACTCTCCGTCGCGCACCGGCCAGGTGCCCGAACGGCCGTCGAGCCGGGCCGTGACCCGGCCGCGGGTGGCGTCGGCCGAGGCCGGGCGCGCGGGCGGGGCGGTGTCTTCGACGTGGAAGACCTCCTCGTGGACCCGGGTGCGGAGGACACCGAGCGCGCCCAGCGCCTTCTCCGCTCCCGTCACCAGGCCGTACGGCCCGCACAGGAACCAGCCCGTCACCTCCGCGACCGGCAGCAGGGCGGGCAGCAGCTCCGTCAGCCGCTCCTCGCCGAGCCGGCCCGAGGGCAGCCCGGCCTCCTGCTCCTCCCGGGACAGCACGGTGACGAGCTGGAACCGGTCGGGATAGCGGTCCTTGAGGTCGGCGACCTCCTCCAGGAACATCGTCGAGGCCGCGCTGCGGTCGCTGCGCACCAGGCAGAACCGGGCGTCGGGGCGGGCGGCGAGGAGGGTGGCGGCGATCGACAGCACCGGGGTGATGCCGCTGCCGCCGACGATCGCGGCGTAGTGCGCGGCGGCCGGAGCAGCCGCGGGGTCCAGGATGAACCGGCCGGCCGGGACCATCACGTCCAGGACGTCCCCGGAGGCGATCTCCTTGTGGGCGAAGGAGGAGAACTCCCCGCCCTCCACCAGCCGCACCCCGACCCGCAGCGAGGCGGGACCGGGCCCGTCCGCGGCCGGGGCGGGGGAGCAGATCGAGTACGTACGCCGGACCTCCGCGGTGCCGGCCGGGCCGCCGGAACCGCCGCGGCGCAGGGTGAGGTGCTGGCCGGGGGCGTGCCGGTATTCGGCGCGCAGCTCCGGCGGGACGGCCAGGGTCAGGGCGACGGAGTCCTCGGTGAGCCGGTCGACCGCCGTCACCGTCAGGGTGTGGAACGCGCCGTGGCGCGCGGGGCGCGCCGACGCGGTGGCCGCCTGGCCTGCGGGCGCCACCGGCGTGGGCGACGGCGGTGACACGGCCATCTAGAGCTCCTTGAAGTGGTCGAACGGTTCGCGGCAGGCGGTGCAGCGGCGCAGCGCCTTGCATGCGGTGGAGGAGAACCGGCTGAGCAGCTCGGTGTCGGTCGATCCGCAGTTCGGGCAGCGGACGGACAGGGTGAGCGGAACCGGTCCGCCGGCGGCGTGCGGCCGCGGCGGGGCGATGCCGAACTCCGCCAGCTTGCGGCGGCCTTCGGCGCTGATGTCGTCGGTGGACCAGGCGGGGGCCAGCACGGTCCGCACCCGGACTTCCGGTATGCCGTGGTCGATCAGGACCCGCTCGATGTCGGCGGACATGGCCTCGATGGCCGGGCAGCCGGTGTAGGTGGGGGTCAGGGTGACCTCCACGTGGCCGTCCTCGTGCATCCGCACCCCGCGCATCACGCCCAGCTCGGCGAGGGTGAGCACGGGCAGTTCGGGGTCGGGGACGGAGCCGGCCAGCGCGGCCAGCTCCACCTCCAGCCGGGTCGGCTCGGTGCCGGCGCCGGTGCCGGCACTCGCGTCCGCACCGGCGCCGGCACGGGTGCCGGTCACCACGATGCCCCCGGGTGGCTGCGGTGCAGGTGCTGCATCTCGGCGAGCAGGCGGCCGAACGACTCGGTGTGCAGTCCCTGCCGGCCGGCGCCCGCGGCCCAGGCGCCCTGCCGCGGCCCCTGGGGCAACTCCAGCCCGGCCCGCTCCAGTACGCCGCCCAGCGCGGCCAGCCAACGGCCTTCCAGGGCGGCCCAGTCGATCTCTTCGAGCCCGTCCACCGGACGGAACATCTCCCCGGTGTACTTCCACAGCCCGTCCAGGCCGGCCCGCATCCGGCGCCGGCTCTCCTCGGTCCCGTCGCCGAGCCGCAGCGTCCACTGCTCGGCGTGGTCGCGGTGGTAGGCGGTCTCCTTGACCGCCTTGGCGGCGAGCGGCGCGAACGGGCCGTCGCCGCGCGCGAGTTCGCCGTAGAGCTCGTGCTGGTAGAGCGAGAAGTAGAGCTGGCGCGCGATGGTGTGGGCGAAGTCGCCGTTCGGCTGCTCGACCAGCTGGAGGTTGCGGAAGGACCGCTCCTCGCGGAGGTAGGCCAGCTCGTCCTCGTCGCCGGCCGTCGACAGCAGGATGCGGGCCTGGCCGAGCAGGTCGAGGGCGATGTTGGCGAGCGCGACCTCCTCCTCCAGGACGGGCGCGTGGCCCGCCCACTCGGCGAGGCGGTGCGACAGGATCAGCGCGTCGTCGCCGAGGGCCAGGGCCGCCGCCACGGCGGCCGTCCCGGATTCGGTGCTCGTCTCGGTGCTCGTCACAGGTGCTGCACCCCCTCGGGGATCTCGTAGAAGGTGGGGTGCCGGTACGGCTTGTCGGCGGACGGGGCGAAGAACGGGTCCCGCTCGTCCGGGGAGGAGGCGGTGATCTCCGTGGAGGGCACCACCCAGATGGAGATGCCCTCGCCGCGCCGGGTGTAGAGATCGCGGGCGTTGCGCAGGGCCATCTCCGCGTCGGGGGCGTGCAGGCTGCCCGCGTGCGTGTGCGAGAGGCCGCGCCGCGAGCGGACGAACACCTCCCACAGGGGCCAGTTCTGCGTCATACCCGAGCCTCGCTTCCGTTTGCCGCCGCGGCCGCTGTGGCCGCCGCCTGCTTCTCCGCATACGCCGCGGCCGCGTCGCGCACCCAGGCGCCTTCCTCGTGCGCCGCGCGGCGCTGTCCGATCCGCTCTTCGTTGCACGGGCCGTTGCCCTTGAGCACCTCCCAGAACTCCGCCCAGTCGATGGCTCCGAAGTCGTGGTGCCCGCGCTCCTCGTTCCACTTCAGGTCCGGGTCGGGCAGGGTCAGCCCCAGCGACTCGGCCTGCGGGACGGCGATGTCCACGAAGCGCTGGCGCAGGTCGTCGTTGGTGTGGCGCTTGATGCGCCAGGCCATCGACTGCGCCGAGTGCCCCGACTCGGCGTCGGGCGGGCCGAACATCATCAGGGACGGCCACCACCAGCGGTCGACGGCGTCCTGCGCCATCGCGTGCTGGGCCTCGGTGCCCCGGGAGAGGGCGAGGAGCAGCTCGTACCCCTGGCGCTGGTGGAAGGACTCCTCCTTGCAGATCCGGACCATGGCCCGCGCGTACGGCCCGTAGGAGCAGCGGCAGATCGGGACCTGGTTGGTGATCGCCGCGCCGTCCACGAGCCAGCCGATCGCGCCGACGTCGGCCCAGGTCAGCGTGGGGTAGTTGAAGATCGAGGAGTACTTCTGCTTCCCGGCGTGGAGCTTGTCGAGGAGCTCGTCCCGGCTGGTGCCCAGCGTCTCGGCGGCGCTGTACAGGTACAGGCCGTGGCCGGCCTCGTCCTGGACCTTCGCCATCAGGATCGCCTTGCGGCGCAGTGAGGGCGCTCGGGTGATCCAGTTCGCCTCGGGCTGCATGCCGATGATCTCGGAATGGGCGTGCTGGGCCATTTGGCGGACCAGGGTGGCGCGGTACTCGTCGGGCATCCAGTCGCGCGGCTCCACCCGCTCGTCGGCCGCCACGGCCGCGTCGAACGCCGCCGCGAGCTGCGCGCCGAGGTCGGCGGTCACGCCGATCCCCGCGTCGCCTCCCGCGTCCCGCCCCCCGGTCCCCGATGTCACTGCCGGGGTCACTGCCACCATCACGGCCCCCTGTCAGAGGTCTTTTCCCGCCTCGTCCCGCCCGACCGACCGATCGTTCGGTTCATGCTCTTCAATGGTGGGACGAGGGCCCGTAGGGTGTCAACCTCTGTGGTCAACCCTGTGGACACCGGATGATCGGGGCGGGATGGATTCGAACGAGCGCGAGCCCGTGGAAGGTGAGGCTCCGCCCCTCCCCAGGGCGCCCGGAATCGCCGGCCTGACCACCCCCTACCGGGTCGTCACGGCCCTCGCGCTCGGTGCGGTGGCGGTGGCCGCCTGCTGCCACCTGGCCCTCGTCTTCCTGCACGTGGCCCCGTCCAACACGGTCAGCAAGCGGCACGCGGGGGTGATCGACGGCTGGATCTACCCCGAATTCGAACAGAACTGGAAGCTCTTCGCCCCCAACCCGCTCCAGCAGAACATCGCCGTGGAGGTGCGCGCGGAAGTGCGGACGGGCGACGGCCTGCTGGTGACGGGCGACTGGCGGGGGCTCTCCGCCGAGGACGGCGCGGCCATCCGGCACAGCCTGCTGCCGAGCCACACCGAGCAGAACGAGCTCCGCCGGGCCTGGGACTTCTTCACCACCTCGCACGACGAGGACAACAAGTCCACCGGCGAGCGCGGCGAACTCTCCGAGCAGTACCTGCGCCGGATCGCCCTGGACCGGCTGGACCCGCGCACCCCGGCCGATGCGTCGGCGGGCGAGGACGGCCGGCCCGGCCGCGTCGCGGAGGGCCGCATCGTACGGATCCAGCTGCGCGGGGCGACGACGGAGGTCCCCGCGCCCGCGTGGTCCGACGAGAAGGCCGACACCCAGACGTACTACCGGGAGCTGCCGTGGTGGACGGTGTGAGGGGCCCCGGTGCGAAGGGGCTAAATGCCTCCGCCGGCCGGGCGCTGGCCCGGGTCAGCGGGCAGGCGCTGGGGCCGTACCAGAGCGCGGTGGTCCGCATCGGCTTCGCCGGCACCTGGCTGTTCTTCCTGCTGCGGGAGTTCCCCCACCGCCACGAGCTGTACGGGCCGGACGGACCGTGGAGCTGGGAGCTGGCGCGCCGGCTGATCGACACGAACCGCGCGTTCACGGTGCTGATGTGGTCGGACTCGGCGCTCTGGTTCGAGATCGTCTACGCCGTGGCCGTGCTGTCGTCCGCCCTGCTGGTGCTGGGCTGGCGCACCCGGGCGACGTCCGTGGTGTTCGCGGTCGGCGTGCTGTCCCTGCAGAACCGCAGCGTCTTCATGGGCGACGGCGGGGACAACGTCATCCACCTGATGGCGATCTACCTCGTCCTGACCCGCTGCGCGCAGGTCTGGTCGCTGGACGCCCGCCGCGCCCGCCGCCTCGGCACGGCGTCGGCCGGCCGGGCGGGGCCGGTGCTGTGGGGCGTGCTCGGCGCGGTGTTCGCGTACGGGGCCGTGACCGGGGGGTTCAGCACCGGCTGGCTGGTGGTCTTCGCGGCCCTGTGGGTGCTCGCCGCGCTGTGGTGGATGGTCGACCGCTACGAGCCGGAGGGCGAGGGGCGGGCGGTCCTCGACGTCCTGGCCAACCTGCTGCACAACGCCGGGATGCTGGTGATCATGGCGGAGGTCTGCCTGATCTACGCGACGGCCGGCTGGTACAAGATCCAGGGTTCGCGGTGGCAGGACGGCACGGCGCTGTACTACCCGCTGAACCTGGACTACTTCACCCCGTGGCCCGGCGTCTCGGCCTTCCTCGCGAGCAGCGGCACGCTGGTCATGCTGCTGTCCTACGGGACGGTCGCGGTCCAGGTGGCCTTCCCGTTCACGCTGTTCAACCGGCGGATCAAGAACGTGCTGCTGGCGCTGATGATGCTGGAGCACGCCGGGATCGCGGTGCTGCTGGGCCTGCCGTTCTTCTCGCTGGCGATGATCGCCGCCGACGCGGTGTTCCTGCCGACCGGGTTCCTGGTCTGGCTCGGCGCGCGGGTCGCCGCGCGGCGGTTCCGGGGAGGGCGGCCCGGTCCGGACCCGACTCCGGAGCCGTACGCGGAAGCGGAGCCGGCGCTCCCCAGCCCGGTGCCGCGCTGACGGTCGGCCCGGGGGCCGTAGGGTCGGCGGTATGAGTGAGCACGGGGACGCCGGGGATGCCGAACGGGAGTGGCGGGAAGGGGTCGAGCGGGACGACCTCGTCCTCCTCGACGGGTTCCACGCGCTGAAGCACGCCCTGCGCTTCGGGGCGGACGTCCGGCTGGTCGTCGCCGAGGACCCGGACGCCGTACGCGGCCTCGCGCGCGAGCTGGCGCAGGACGTGGAGGCGGACGTCGCCCGGCTGGTGCGGCGGGCCCCGCTCAAGGGGCTGCTGGCGCGGGTGCACCCCACCGGGGTGGCGGCGCTCGCGGTCCGGCCCGACCGGAACGAGGGGCGGGCCCGGCTCGACGCACGGCCCAGGACGGCCCCGATCGTGCTCCTCGACAACCCCCGCAACCTGGGCAACGTCGGCGCCGTCGTCCGGCTCGCCGCCGGCTTCGGCGCCACCGGCGTGGTCACCCGGGGCGATCTGGACCCCTGGCACCCCAACGTGGTCCGGGCCGGCGCGGGCCTGCACTACGCCACCACCGTGGACCGGGTGGAGCTCGGCACGCTGCCGCCCGGCCCGCTGTACGCCCTCGACCCGGAGGGCGAGGACATCCGCGCCCTCACCCTCCCGGACGAGGCCCTGCTCGCCTTCGGCTCCGAACGCCACGGCATCTCGCCCGAGCTGCGCGCCCGCGCCGATCACCTGGTGTCCCTGCCGATGCGGCCGCAGGTCTCCAGCTACAACCTGGCCACCAGCGTGGCCATGACCCTCTTCCACTGGGGCGGGCCGAAAGAGACGGCCTAGCCCTGGCGGCGGACCTCCACCACGCGGAAGCGGTTGGACACGAACGCCCCGTCGCACAGCGCGGCGTTCGCCGCCGGGTTGCCGCCGGAACCGTGGAAGTCGGAGAAGGCCGCGGTCTGGTTCACATAGACCCCGCCCGTCAGGTTCAGCGAGAGCTGCGCCGACTCCTCCAGGCAGACCTCCTCGATGGCCCGCTCGGTGTCCGCGGACGTGGTGTACGCCCCGACCGTCATGGCGCCCTTCTCGCGGACGGTGCGCCGCAGCAGTTCGAGGGCGTCCGCCGTGGAGTCGACCGCCACCGCGAAGGAGACCGGGCCGAAGCACTCCGACAGGTACGGGGCGGAGTCGTCGGGCTTGGCCGAGTCCAGCTTCACCATCACCGGGGTGCGCACGACCGCGCCCGGGAAGTCCGGGTTCGCCACCTCGCGCGAGGCCAGTGCGACCTCGCCGAGCCCGGCCGCGGCCTCCAGGCGGGCCTTGACGTCCGGGTTGACCAGCGCGCCGAGCAGGGCGTTGGCCCGCGCGTCGTCGCCGAGCAGGCCGCCGACCGCGCCCGCGAGGTCGGAGACGACCTCGTCGTAGGACTTGTGCCCGGCGTCCGTCTCGATGCCGTCGCGCGGAATCAGCAGGTTCTGCGGGGTGGTGCACATCTGGCCGCTGTACAGGGACAGGGAGAAGGCCAGGTTGGAGAGCATCCCCTTGTAGTTGTCGGTGGAGTCCAGGACGACGGTGTTGACGCCGGCCTTCTCCGTGTAGACCTGCGCCTGGCGGGCGTTGGTCTCCAGCCACTCGCCGAACTCGGTGGAGCCGGTGTAGTCGATGACCTTGATCTCGGGGCGGACGGCGAGCTCCTTGGCGATGCCCTCGCCCGGACGCTCCACGGCCAGCGCGACCAGGTTCGGGTCGAAGCCGGCGTCGCCGAGGACCTCGCGGGCCACCTGGACGGTCAGCGCCAGCGGGAGCACGGCGCGCGGGTGCGGCTTGACCAGCACCGGGTTGCCCGTGGCCAGGGAGGCGAAGATGCCCGGGTAGCCGTTCCAGGTGGGGAAGGTGTTGCAGCCGATCATCAGGGAGATGCCGCGCGGGACGGCCGTGAAGGTCTTGCCGAGCTCCAGCGGGTCCTTCTTGCCCTGCGGCTTCGACCAGTCGGCCTGCCCCGGGACGCGGGTCTGCTCCTCGTAGGCGTAGGCGATCGCCTCCAGGCCGCGGTCCTGTGCGTGCGGGCCGCCCGCCTGGAACGCCATCATGAAGGCCTGGCCGCTGGTGTGCATGACCGCGTGGGCGAACTCGTGCGTCCGCGCCGAGATGCGGGCCAGGATCTCGATGCAGACCAGGGCGCGCGCCTCGGGTCCGGCATCCCGCCAGGCACCCATGCCGGCCCGCATCGCGGGCAGCAGCACCTCCGGGTCCACGTGCGGGTACTCGACGCCGAGCTCCACGCCGTACGGGGAGGTCTCCGCGCCCGTCCAGCCGTCGGTGCCGGGCTGCCCGAGGTCGAGCCGGGTGCCGCGCAGCGCCTCGAAGGCGGCGAGGCCGTCGGCGGGTGCGGTGTCCCCGTACGCCTTGGGGTGCTCGGGGTGCGGGGACCAGTAGGCGCGGCTGCGGATCGTGGCCAGCGCCTGGTCCAGGGTGGGCCGGTGCTTGGCGGACAGCTGGGGGACGGTGAGCTCGGCGGCCATCAGGGACCAACTCCTCTTTGAGCCGGGCGGGATCAGGCGATCGGGGCAGGCAAGAAGGGATGAACAAGAGCAGACTGGAGTTAGAGTAACCGAACGATCGGTCGGGACAAGAGGGCCCGGCAGACCTGTGGACAAGTCGGTGCGGGAGGATCTGGGCATGACAGCAATCGAGCGGTCCCGCACAGTGGCGGTCGTCGGCGCCGGCACCATGGGGCAGGGCATCGCCCAAGTCGCCCTTCTCGCAGGTCACCGCGTGCTGATCTACGACATCAACGCCGTGCTCGCCGCCGACGCGGTCGGATTCGTCCAGGACCGCGTCGAGCGGATGGCCGCCAAGGGCCGGCTGGACCGCGCCGAGGCCGAGGACGCGATCGGCCGGATCGCGTCGGCGGCCGAGCTGCCGGAGCTGGCCGGAGCCGCCCTCGTGGTGGAGGCGGTCGTCGAGGACGTCACCGTCAAGCGGGCCCTGTTCGCGGCCCTCGAAGAGGTGGTTTCACCGGAGGCGCTGCTCGCCACCAACACCTCCTCGCTCTCGGTCACCGAGCTCGCCGCCGGCCTCGCGCACCCCGGGCGCTTCCTGGGCCTGCACTTCTTCAACCCGGCTCCGCTGCTCCCGCTGGTCGAGGTGGTCTCCGGGTTCGCGACGGACCCGGGCGCCGCCAACCGCGCGTACGCCACCGTCCTGGGCTGGGGGAAGACGCCGGTGCGCTGCGCCGACACTCCGGGCTTCATCGTGAACCGGATCGCCCGGCCCTTCTACGCCGAGGCCTTCGCGGTGTACGAGGAGCAGGGCGCCGACCCGGCCACCATCGACGCCGTGCTCCGCGAGAGCGGCGGCTTCAAGATGGGTCCCTTCGCGCTGACCGACCTGATCGGCCAGGACGTCAACGAGGCCGTCACCCGCTCGGTGTGGGAGTCCTTCTTCCGCAGCCCCAAGTTCACCCCCTCCCTCGCGCAGCGCCGGCTGGTCCAGTCGGGCCGCCTCGGCCGCAAGTCGGGCCACGGCTGGTACCCGTACGGCCCGGACGCGAAGGCCCCGGCCCCGCACACGGCCGGCCCCGAGGACGCGCCCGCGAAGGTGACCGTCGTCGGTGACCTCGGACCGGCGGCCGGCCTCCTCGACCTCCTGGCGGAGGCCGGGATCGCGGTCACCGCCGTCGAGCACGGGGGCCCGTACATCCAGCTCCCGGGCGAGGGGCAGCTCGTGCTCGCCGACGGCAAGACGGCGATCGAGTTCGCCGACGTCGTCTACTTCGACCTCGCCTTCGACTACCGGGGCGCCACCCGGATCGCGCTCTCCGTCAGCGAGGACACGAGCGAGCGGACGCTGTCGGAGGCCGTCGGCCTGTTCCAGAAGCTGGGCAAGAAGGTCTCCGTCATCGGCGACGTCCCCGGCATGATCGTCGCCCGGACGGTCGCGATGCTGATCGACCTCACCGCAGACGCCGTCGCGCGCGGGGTGGCGGGAGCCGAGGACATCGACACCGCGATGCGGCTCGGCGTCAACTACCCGGCGGGTCCGTCCGAATGGCACGAGCGGCTCGGCCGCGACTGGGCGTACGACCTGCTGCACCACCTCGACGAGCGCTGTCCCGGAGGCCGGTACGCGCCGTCGCTGGCGCTGTACAAGCTGGGCTACGCGGCGGACGAAGACGGGGGCGCGGACGAGGACGGCGCGGACGAAGACGGCGCCGGCGACGAGGCGGGGGACACCGAATGACCACGGCCAAGCGGGACACGTACACGCCCGAGACCCTCCTGTCCGTCGCCGTCCAGGTCTTCAACGAGCGAGGCTACGACGGCACCTCGATGGAGCACCTCTCCAAGGCCGCCGGCATCTCGAAGTCCTCGATCTACCACCACGTCGCCGGCAAGGAGGAGCTGCTCCACCGCGCCGTCAGCCGGGCCCTGGACGAGCTCTTCACGGTCCTGGCGGAGCCGGGGGCGATACGGGGCCGCGCGGTCGAACGCGTCGAGTACGTCACGCGCCGCACGGTCGAGGTCCTCGTCTCGGAGCTCCCCTACGTGACCCTGCTGCTGCGGGTCCGGGGCAACACCCGCACCGAGCGCTGGGCCCTGGAGCGCCGCCGCGAGTTCGACCACCAGGTCGCGGAGCTGCTGAAGGCCGCCGCCGCCGAGGGCGACCTGCGGGCGGACGTGGACATCCGTCTCGCGACCAGGCTGCTCTTCGGCATGGTCAACTCCCTGGTCGAGTGGTACCGCCCGCACCCGGGCACGACCCCCGACCAGCTCGCGGACGCGGTCGTCAGCATGGCCCTGGACGGCCTGCGCACGCAGCGCTGAGGGGCGCCCGGCCCACCGCCTCGCCCCGGCCCGGCCGTCGTCTCAGCGCGGCCCGCGGTCACAGCGCGCCCCGCCGTCTCAGCCCGCCCCGCCGTCTCGGCGCGGCCGGGCGCGGTACAGGTCGCGGAGCAGCGCGATCTCGGCCCCGTGGTGCAGCAGTTCCTGGTTGACCCACCACACGACGTCGACGAACACGTCCTCCGGGTCGCTGCCGTGGGGGTAGCTGGAGTACCCGACCGTGTCCAGCGCTGCGTCGTCCACGCCGAGCAGTGCCCCGCGCCAGGCCGCCGCGGCCGCGTCGAAGGCGGCGACCGCCTCCGCGGCACTACCCGGAACCGGGTGGACCTCCCGGGTCAGGGAGCGGCTGCCGGCCACGTGGTCGGCGCGCAGGGCGATCATCTCGCCGAGGTGGCTGAGCCGCCACGCGATCGTGGTGACCGGCGGCGGCCAGGGGTGCGGGTAGGCCGCGGCGTCGCGCCCCCAGGGGCCGGCACCGGCCAGCAGCGTCGCGCGCGGCCCCGGACCGGCCGGCCGGCCGCGCACCGACCAGCAGTCCGGGACGGGCTCCCAGAAGTACTCCTCGTCGGTCATCGGGCCGACCTCGGTGTCCGAGCCGTCGCCGCTGTCCATGACGGGGCCCGCCATCCGGGCGGTGAGGCGCTCGCGGGCGAAGTCGAACTGCTCGAGCAGGGGTGCGAGGCGGGGCGGGATCACGGGGACTCTCCGGTGCTGGACGGCAGGGGTTCCGGGGGCGTGCCCGCCCCCGGCGGAAGGGCTGGGCGGCCCTGCGGGGTGGACCTCAGTCCTCGGTGATCGTGGGGCCCGCGCTCGGGTCGCGGGCCAGCAGATCCGTTTCTTCGAAGACCAGCAGGGTGCGCGTGGACAGGACCTCCGGGATGGACTGGAGGCGGGTCAGGACCAGCTCGCGCAGGGTGCGGTTGTCCGGGGTGTGGACCAGGAGCAGGACGTCGAAATCGCCGCTGACCAGGGCGATGTGGGCGGCGCCGGGGAGCTCGCGGAGCTGTTCGCGGACCGTGCGCCAGGAGTTCTGGACGATCTTCAGGGTGATGTAGGCGGAGGCGCCCTGACCTGCTCGTTCGTGATTGACCCGGGCGGTGAACCCCCGGATCACCCCGTCGTCGATGAGCCGGTTGATCCGGGCGTAGGCATTGGCCCGGGACACGTGGACCTGCTCGGCGACGGAACGTATGGAGGCCCGGCCGTCCGCCTGGAGCAGCCGCACGATCGACCGGTCGATCGGGTCCAGCGGGCGGGGCGGCGGCGCCGGGCCGGGGGATACCGGCGGTACGGGCGCGCCCCCGAGTGCGCCCCCCGCTCCGGAACCCGCTCCGGCCATTTGTTCATCCGTCATCGCCCGATGCCTGCCTCTCCTGGACGTCCTGCACCCATACCAGGGCGTCGGCGCCACTTTGTCCACAGCCTGGCGCCGCCTGTAGCCAAATTGCCCGGACAACCGAACAATCGGTAGGTGAGGCGCCTCACACCCGGGGCCCTCCCTGCCCCGCTTCCCACGAGGAGGTGTACGCCGCCATGACGGTCCAAGAGCTGCCCGGTGCCGGTGCGTCCCACCGTTCCACCCCGCCGCCCGCCTGGAGGCCCCGTACGGATGCCGCCCCGCTGCTCCCGGACCCCGAGCCGTACCGGGTGCTGGGCACACCGGCCGCCGACCGGCTCGACCCCGAGCTGATGCGCCGGTGCTACGCCGAGCTGGTGCGCGGCCGCCGCTACAACGCCCAGGCCACCGCCCTGACCAAGCAGGGCCGTCTGGCCGTATATCCCTCCACCGTCGGCCAGGAGGCGTGCGAGATCGCCGCCGCGATGGTCCTGGAGGAGCAGGACTGGCTGTTCCCGAGCTACCGCGACACCCTCGCGGCCGTGGCGCGCGGACTGGATCCCGTCCAGGCGCTGACGCTGCTGCGCGGCGACTGGCACACCGGGTACGACCCGCGCGAGCACCGGATAGCCCCCCTCTCGACTCCCCTCGCCACCCAGCTGCCGCACGCGGTCGGCCTGGCGCACGCCGCCCGGCTGCGCGGGGACGACGTGGTCGCGCTCGCCATGGTCGGCGACGGCGGCACCAGCGAGGGCGATTTCCACGAGGCCATGAACTTCGCCGCCGTCTGGCAGGCGCCGGTCGTCTTCCTCGTCCAGAACAACGGCTTCGCGATCTCCGTCCCGCTCGCCAAGCAGTCCGCCGCGCCGACCCTGGCCCACAAGGCCGTGGGGTACGGGATGCCGGGCCGCCTCGTCGACGGCAACGACATCGCCGCCATGCACGAGGTGCTGTCCGAGGCGGTCCGGCGGGCCCGGTCCGGCGGCGGACCCACCATGATCGAGGCCGTCACGTACCGCATCGAGGCCCACACCAACGCCGACGACGCCACCCGCTACCGGGGCGACGCCGAGGTCGAGGCCTGGAAGGCGCACGACCCGATCGAGCTGCTGGAGCGCGAGCTGACCTCGCGCGGCCTGCTGGACGAGGCGGGCATCAAGGCCGCCAAGGACGCGGCCGAGGAGATGGCGGCGGCGCTCCGCGACGGGATGAACGCGGACCCCGTGCTCGACCCGATGGACCTCTTCGAAAACGTCTACGCGGAGCAGACCGGCCGGCTGCGCGAACAGGCGGCCATGCTCCGTGCCGAGCTGGACGCGGCCGAGCAGGAAGAGAAGGACGGATCATGACCACGGTGGCGGTGAAGCCGCCGGCCACGAAGCCGGCGACCATGGCACAGGCCCTGAACCGGGCCATGCGCGACGCGATGGCCGAGGACCCGACGGTCCACGTCATGGGCGAGGACGTCGGGGCGCTCGGCGGGGTCTTCCGCATCACGGACGGCCTCGCGAAGGAGTTCGGCGAGGACCGCTGCACGGACACCCCGCTCGCCGAGGCCGGAATACTCGGCGCGGCCGTCGGCATGGCCATGTACGGGCTGCGGCCGGTCGTGGAGATGCAGTTCGACGCGTTCGCGTACCCGGCCTTCGAGCAGCTGATCTCGCACGTGGCGAAGATGCGCAACCGCACGCGGGGCGCGATGCCGCTCCCGATCACGATCCGGGTGCCGTACGGCGGCGGGATCGGCGGCGTGGAGCACCACAGCGACTCCTCCGAGGCGTACTACGTGGCCACGCCCGGGCTGACCGTCGTGACCCCGGCGACGGTCGAGGACGCGTACGGACTGCTGCGCGCCTCGATAGCCAGCGACGACCCGGTGATCTTCCTGGAGCCGAAGCGGCTGTACTGGTCCAAGGCCGACTGGTCGCCCGACGCCCCCGCGGTGGTCCCCGGCATCGGCGAGGCGCTCGTCCGGCGGACCGGCACGAGCGCGACGCTGATCACCTACGGGCCCTCCCTTCCGGTGTGCATGGAGGCGGCCGAGGCGGCCCGCGAGGAGGGCTGGGACCTGGAGGTCGTCGACCTGCGCTCGCTGGTCCCCTTCGACGAGGAGACCGTCGTGGCCTCCGTACGCCGGACCGGGCGCGCGGTGGTGGTCCACGAGTCCGGCGGCTTCGGCGGACCGGGCGCGGAGATCGCCGCCCGGGTCACGGAGCGGTGCTTCCACCACCTGGAGGCGCCCGTGCTGCGCGTCACCGGCTTCGACATCCCGTATCCGCCGCCGATGCTGGAGAAGCACCACCTGCCCGGCGTGGACCGGATCCTGGACACCGTGGCCCGTCTGCAGTGGGAGAACTGATGCCGCAGGTCATGGAGTTCAAGCTGCCGGACCTGGGGGAGGGGCTGACCGAGGCGGAGATCGTCCGCTGGCTGGTCGCGGTCGGCGACGTCGTCGCCATCGACCAGCCCGTCGTCGAGGTCGAGACGGCCAAGGCGATGGTGGAGGTGCCCTGCCCGTACGGCGGTGTGGTCACCGCCCGCTTCGGCGAGGAGGGGACCGAACTGCCCGTCGGCGCCCCGTTGATCACCGTGGCCGTGGGGACGGCCGCCGACCCCGCCGATGTCGCGGACGAGCCCGCGGAGTCCTCCTCCGGCTCGGGGAACGTGCTGGTCGGCTACGGCACGGATCACTCACGTCCGGCGCGTCGGAGGCGGGTGCGACCCGGCTCCGCCGCGCCGGGGGCCGCTCCCGGGGGTCCGGCTCCGGCCGTGGTCCCGGCGGTCACGGCACCCGCCGCGGCACGGGCGGTCACGGCACCGGCGGCCACCGCACCGGCCGTCGTCGCCGGGCCGGTGCCGGTCATCTCCCCGCTGGTGCGCAAGCTGGCCCGGGACAACGGGGTGGACCTGCGCGCCCTGCGCGGATCGGGCCCCGAGGGCCTGATCCTGCGCGCGGACGTCGAGACGGCGCTTCGCGCACCGGCGCAGGCGCCGGCCGCCGCGGCCCCCGCCGTCGTCCCCGTTGCCGCCTCCACCGCGCCGGAGGGCGCCACGCGGATCCCCCTCAAGGGGGTGCGCGGGGCGGTCGCGGACAAGCTGTCGCGCAGCCGGCGCGAGATCCCGGACGCCACCTGCTGGGTCGACGCGGACGCCACCGAGCTGATGGCGGCCCGGGCTGCGATGAACGCCGCGGGCGGTCCCAAGATCTCGGTGCTCGCGCTGCTCGCCCGGATCTGCACGGCGGCCCTGGCCCGCCACCCGGAGCTCAACTCCACGGTGGACCTGGCGGCGAACGAGATCGTCCGGCTGCCGGCCGTGCACCTGGGCTTCGCCGCGCAGACGGAGCGGGGCCTGATGGTGCCGGTGGTCCGGGACGCGCACACGCGCAGCGCGGAGTCGCTGTCGGCCGAGTTCGCCCGGCTCACGGAGCTGGCCCGGGCGGGGAAGCTGGCCCCGGCCGATCTCACCGGCGGCACCTTCACCCTGAACAACTACGGGGTGTTCGGGGTCGACGGATCCACGCCGATCATCAACCACCCCGAGGCGGCGATGCTCGGTGTGGGGCGGATCATCCCGAAGCCGTGGGTGCACCAGGGGGAGCTGGCGGTCCGTCAGGTCGTGCAGTTGTCGCTGACCTTCGACCACCGCGTCTGCGACGGTGGCACGGCGGGCGGCTTCTTGCGGTACGTCGCCGACTGCGTCGAGTCGCCTTCGGTGCTGCTGCGCAGCCTGTAGCTCCGCGGGTGGGGCGGGTGCGGGTGGTCTGCCCTGCGGGGCGGAGTCCCCTACCCGCCCTTCGCCCGTTCCCCGGGCTCCGCCCGGACCCGGTCCTCAAGCGCCGGGCGGGCTGGAAGGGGTACCGGGCTGCGCCCGGACCCCCTGGGGCTCCGTCCCAGACCCCGCGCCTCAAACGTCGGCGGGGCTGGATGGTTCAGGTCGTCAGCAGGAGTTTGCCCACGTGGGTGCTCGACTCCATGACGCGGTGGGCCTCCGCGGCCTCGCTCATCGGGTACGTCGCGTGTACGACCGGGTGGATCCGGCCCGCCGCGACCAGGGGCCACACGTGTTCCCGTACGGCCGCGACGATCGCGGCCTTCTCCTCCAGGGGCCGCGCCCGGAGCGTGGTGGCGGTGATCGCCGCCCGCTTCGCCAGCAGGGCGGCCAGGTTGAGCTCCGCCTTGACCCCGCCCTGGAGCCCGATGATGGCGAGGCGGCCGTTCACGGCCAGCGCGTCCACGTTCCGGGTCAGGTACTTCGCGCCCATGATGTCCAGGATCACGTCCGCCCCGGCGCCGTCCGTGGCCGCCCGGAGCTCTTCCACGAAATCCTGCTCGCGGTAGTCGATCAGGATGTCGGCGCCCAGCTCGGCGCAGCGCGCCAGCTTCTCCTTGCCGCCCGCCGTGACCGCGACCCGCGCGCCCACGGCCTTCGCGAGCTGGATCGCCATCGTCCCGATGCCGCTCGATCCGCCGTGCACCAGGAGGGTCTCGCCCGGGCGCAGACCGGCCACCATGAACACGTTCGACCAGACCGTGGAGACGACTTCCGGCAGGGCCGCCGCCGTCACCAGGTCCACACCCGCCGGTACCGGCAGCAGTTGGCCCGCCGGGACGGCCACCCGCTGCGCGTACCCGCCGCCGGAGAGCAGCGCGCACACCTCGTCGCCGACCGACCAGCCGGACACCCCGGGCCCGATCGCGGCGATCCGCCCGGAGCACTCCAGGCCGGGATGGGGCGAGGCGCCGGGCGGCGCGTTGTAGAAACCCTGCCGTTGCAGGACGTCGGCGCGGTTCACGGCGCCGGCCGCCACCTCGACGAGTACCTCGCCGTCACCGGCCACCGGGTCGGGTGCGTCGGCCCACACCAGGACGTCGGGGCCGCCGGGCTGTTCGATGGTGATCGCATGCATGGCCGGAGGCTACCGCCCGGGCGGTAGCCTCCGGTGCCGGACCCGGCACGATCCGAAAGGGACGGCCTAGTCCGCCGAACCCAGCACCACCGGCGGGGTGGCCGACGGGGCCGCGCGGACGATGGTGATCACGCGGTCGGTGAGCTGGAGGGGGCTCGCGTGCGGATCGTCGTACGGGAGCAGGCGGTGGCCGCGCAGGACGCTGACGACCAGGTCGTCGGTGTCCCGGACCGACTTGCCGACTTCCCCGCGGTTCACCGGACGCTCGATCAGATCGAGCCCGCTGCCCTGCTGGATGAGGTCTTCCATGACCGTGCCCGCGCTCGGGCTGAGCACCGAGAGCCCGAGGAGCCGTCCGGCCGCGCTCGCGCTCGTGATGACCGCGTCCGCGCCCGACTGGCGCAGCAGCGGCGCGTTCTCCTCTTCCCGGACCGCCGCCACGATCTTCGCGCCGCGGTTGAGCTGGCGGGCCGTCAGGGTGACCAGGACCGCCGTGTCGTCGCGCTGGGTGGCGATGACGATCTGACGGGCCTTCTGGATCTCTGCGCGCAGCAGGACTTCGGAGCGCGTGGCATCGCCGACGACCCCCGTGTACCCCTCCGCGTTGGCGATGTCGATCACCTTGGCGCTGGGGTCGACGATGACGACCTGCTCCTTGCTGAGGCCGGTGGCCAGCAGGGTCTGGAGGGCGGAGCGGCCCTTCGTGCCGAAGCCTACGACGACCGTGTGCTCACGCAAGTTCTTCCTCCAGCGGCTGAGCCGCCACTCTTCCCTGGTGCGCTCGGTGAGGACTTCCAGGGTCGTGCCGACCAGGATGATCAGGAACAGCACGCGCAGCGGGGTGATCAGCAGGACGTTGACCAGCCGCGCGCTGTCGCTGTACGGGACGATGTCGCCGTAGCCGGTCGTGGACAGGGTCACGGTCGCGTAGTAGACGCAGTCGAGGAAGTCGACCTGGTCGTTGGCGTTGTCGTGGTAGCCCTCGCGGTCGATCCACACGATCAGAACCGTCAGGGCCATCACGAACAGCGCCATCAGCAGGCGCCGGGAGACCTGGCGGAGCGGTTTCTCGATGATGCGTTTGGGCAGTTTGATGCGGCGCGAGACGAGCTTCTCGTCGGCGCCACGTGCCATCGCGTCGGATCCGTGAAGTTTCACGTGAAACATCCCCCCGAGGCCCACGGGAGATCGAGGATCTCCAACTCCTGTCCGGATCGTGCCCCGTTCGCGGGTACGACGGCCAGCGCATCCGCGGCGGCCACCCCGCGCAGCATCGCCGGCCCGTTGTAGCGCAGCGGTACGGCGTGGTCCTCGGTCAGCAGGACCGGAACGAGCCGGGTGTCGTGCGGGGGGCCCGGTACGTCGCCCTCCACGGGCACCACGTACCGGGGGCGCGGACGCCGTCCGGCGAGGGCGCGCAGCAGCGGATCGGCGAGGGTGAGCAGCCCGGAGACGGCGGCCAGCGGGTTGCCGGGCAGGCCCACCAGGTAGCGGGTGTCGGCGCCGTCGCCGAGGCGGGCCAGTAGCATCGGGTGTCCGGGGCGGACCGCGACCCCGTCGACGAGCAGTTCGGCGCCGGCCTTGGCGAGCACGGGGTGGACGTGGTCGACGGGGCCGGAGGCGGTGCCGCCGGTGGTGATGACCACGTCGGCGGTGGAGCCCGTGACGGCGGCCAGCAGTGCTTCGGCGCCCGCCGGGTCGTCGCCGAGCCGCCGGACGGCGATGACCTCGGCGCCGAGCCGGCTCAGCCAGGGGCCCAGCATGGGGCTCAGTGCGTCGCGGATGAGGCCGTCGTGCGGAGGTCCCTCGGTGAGCAGCTCGTCGCCGAGCACCAGGATCTCCACGCGCGGCCGGGGCCGGGTGGTGAGCTCGTCGTACCCGGCGGCGGCGGCGAGGCCGAGGACGGCCGGGGTCACCAGCGAGCCCGCCGGCAGCAACAGGTCGCCGGAGCGGCACTCCTGTCCGCGCGGGCGGATGTCCTGGCCGGTGGCGACGGGCCGTTCGGCGTACAGCAGGGTGCCGGCCTCGCGGGAGTGCTCGCTGCGGATCACGGCGGTGGTGTCCGCGGGGATCCGGGCGCCGGTGGCGATCCGTACGGCCTCGCCGTCCGCGAGGGGCGCGGGGCGCTCGCTCCCGGCCAGTGCGCTCTCGCCGGGGCGGATGGTCCAGGGGCCGGGCCCGGCGACGGCCCAGCCGTCCATCGCGGAGGTGTCGAAGGACGGCAGGTCGCTCAGGGCGTCGAGGGGCCCGGCCAGTACCTCGCCGAGGGCGGCCGCCAGCGGGACCCGGTGGGTGCGGCCGCGGACGGCCGCACCGGCGCGGGTGGCGGTCTCCCGGGCCCGGAGCCAGGTCGCGGCGCGGTGGCCACCGCCGCCACCACCGCCACCGCCGGCGGCTTCGGAACGGGAGTCGCGGCTGACCAGCGCGAGGGCCTGGTCCAGGGCGCGGTCGGCGTCGGTGCCGGGGTCGGCGGTCATCCGGAGCCGGTCGCTTCGGGGCCGGTCGCTTCGCGGCCGGTGGCCTGCGAGGACCCGGCGGCTTCCGCGGCCTCGCCCTCCGCGGCCCAGCGCAGGGCGAGCTCGGCGGCCTTGCGCGAGGCCTCGGCCACGGCCTGCGCGGGGTCGGCGCCGGTGGCTTCGGCGTGGGCCGCCGCGTAGCCGACGAGGAACGTCGTCAGCGGGGCGGCGGGCCGGGCGACGCCGTGCGCGGCGTCACGGGCGAGGTCGAGCAGGGTCTTGGTGTCGACGGCGACGTCGATGCCCAGCTCGTTCTTGACGGCGGTGATCCATTGCTCCAGCACGGTTCCATGCTCTCTGATTCGGGCGCGGGCGGCGGCGAGATCGTCCCAGGTGTCGCAGTCGAAGGAGGCGAGTGGCGCAGCCGCGGTGACCGGGGTGAGGTCGAGTTCGGCGGTGAGGACGCGCAGCGGGAGGCCGTTCACCGAGCCGTGTTCGGTGGCCAGCAGGGCGATTTCCCTGCGCAGGGGCTCCGCGCGGTACGCGGCGACCAGGGGCTGGTCGCGGCCGCCCGGATCCCGGAGCAGGGCTCCGTCCCGGGTGTGGTGTTCGGGCGCGTCGAGGGTCCCGAGCAGGGCGCGGACCGTCTCCCGGTCGAGGAACGGCAGATCGGCGGAGAGTACGAGGACCAGCGGGGCCGTGGTGTGCCGCAGCCCGGCGTCCAGCGCGGCGAGGGGGCCGCCGCCGGGGGGGTCCTCCCGGGCCCAGTGCACGGGCCGGGCCGTCGGCCTGCGGCCGGCGACGACGACGGTGGTGCGGGCGTCCGTGCAGGCGTCCAGGACGCGGTCGAGGAGGGGGCGGCCGCCGACCAGGAGGCCGGGTTTGTCGGCTCCGCCCAGTCGGCTTGCGGCGCCGCCTGCCAGGACGATGGCGTCGTAGGTCATTCCCTCAGTATGAGGGGGGGTTGGGGACGGAGGGGCTGCGGGGTTTACCGGGTTCTTACCCGGTCGCCCGGGGGCGGGGGCGGGGGCTGCGGGTCCGCTGCGCGGGGCGGAGTCCCCTACCCGCCCTTCCACCGTTCCCAGGGCGCTGCCCTGACCCGCGCCTCAAACGCCGGCGGGGCTGGGAAGGGGTACCGGGCTGCGCCCGGACCCCCTGGGGCTCCGCCCCAGACCCCGGTCCTCATACGCCGGACGGCTGAAATGGCCGGGCCCCGGTCCTCGAACGCCGGAGGCTGAAAAGCCGGGCCCCGGTCCTCGAACGCCGGACGGCTGAAATGGCCTGGCCCCGGTTCTCGAGCGCCGGAGGGTTGAAAGGCCTGGCCCCCGGTCCTCAAACGCCGGACGGCTGAAAGGGCCGGGGCTCCGCACATGGCTGCGGGGCCGCCCGGGGGCGGCCCCGGAGGGGTGTGGGCGGGGTGGGTTAGAGGTAGGGGCCCGAGCGGATGGCGCCGTGGGGGCCGTCTTCGTCGTCCTCGTGGGAGGAGCCCGGCGGGAGGGCTCGGCGCATCTGTTCGAGCTGGGCCCGCGCCGCCATCTGCTGCGCGAACAGGGCCGTCTGGATGCCGTGGAACAGGCCTTCCAGCCAGCCCACCAACTGCGCCTGGGCGATCCGCAGTTCCGCCTCGGAGGGGATCGCCTCCTCCGTGAAGGGAAGGGAGAGCCGCTCCAGTTCCTCGACCAGCTCGGGAGCCAGGCCGTCCTCCAGCTCCTTCACCGACGCTGCGTGAATGTCCTTGAGACGGACCCGGCTGGCCTCGTCCAGAGGTGCGGCGCGTACCTCTTCCAGGAGTTGCTTGATCATGCTGCCGATCCGCATGACCTTGGCGGGCTGTTCGACCATCTCCGTCACCGGGACCTCGCGCGACTCGTCATCGGCGCCGCCGACCGGCATCCCGTCCTGCCCCACGATCAGGCCGTGCGGGGGGCTGTCCTGCGACCGTTCACTCCTCGGCATCTCCATGCCGTCATTCTCTCGCACACCTTCGTATTCACACGGTGTGCCCCCGCACGGGCGTGATCCACCCTGCGCGGGGGCACCAACTGGGCACCCGTCGGCGCCGGACGCGTCAGACCTCGCGGCGGGCCAGCGCTCCGCTCGAGCGGGTGACCAGGGCCGCCAGCAGCGCCGCGCCCACCGGGACGACGATCAGCAGACCGGCCAGCGTGGTCCACGGCACCGCGATCGGGACGTAGGGGATGGCCTCGGAGGCCGCCGCGTAGCCGTTCTCGATGCCCGACCGGACCAGGTCGGCCGCGGCCCGCCGCTCGGTGAGCCGGAGCCCGACCGCCGGCAGGATCCCGGCCGCCGAGCCGAGGAGCACGCCCATCAGGGCGACCACCCCGCACTGGAAGCCGCTGAGCGTGCGCCGCACCCGCGGCGGCGCGCCGACCGCCGCCAGGGTCTTCAAGTCGCCCTCGGCGTCCGCCTGGGCCAGGCCGGTGGCGATGCCGGCCGCGCCGATGGTGACCAGGCCCGCGAAGACGGTCAGGACGAGCATGACCAGGCTGTCATTGCCCTCGTAGCCCTTCTCGATCCGCACGTTCGTGTCCAGGCCCAGCTTGTCCAGGGCGCCGTCGAGCCGCTGGCGCTGCTCGGAACTCGCGGCCCCGTCGAGGGTGAAGTACGAGCCGAAGGGGACGGTGGCGATGCCGGCGCTCTTCGCGGCCGAGGGCGGCAGCACCAGGGCCAGGCCGTAGCCCTCCACCGACTCGGGTGCCTGGTACGCGGCGAAGACCTTGTCCTGGCCGGGGGCCGGCTCATCGGGCGCGGAGCCGGGGGCGGGCTCGCCCCGGCCCGTGATCAGCCGGACGGTGACCTTGTCCTCGCGCACGTTCTGCTTCTTGAAGGAGAGGGCCTTGCCCGCCTTCAGCGCGGCCGCGGCGCCCGGGTCCTCGACGGCCAGGACGGACAGCAGCTTCTCGTCGGCGACGACCACGGAGTGCTGGATGCCGAACCGGTCGTTCTGGCAGCGCCAGTCGTTGCGCAGCTCCTTCTGCTGGGCCAGGGTGAACGAACTGGGTCCGTTCTCGGCCGAGTAGAGGGGGCAGCGCTGCTCCTTCGGGATGATGATCTCGGCCCGCCCGCATCCCGGGTCCTCCCCGTACGGGGCGCACCCGGGCTTGCCGACGGTGATCCGGTCCACGTCGGCCCGGACGTCCACCGGGAGTTGCTGCGACAGGGTCTCGCGCATCGCGGGCACGTCCCGGAACGCGGTGTACTCGTTGGTCTCGATCAGCCCGGCACCGTAGGGGAGCTGGGCGACGTACTCGTGCCGCGCCTGGATATCCCTGCTGTGCTGGTACGTGGCCACGGCGACGGTGCCGGCGACGGCGGCCAGTACGGCGGCCACGGCCGGCGCGGTGCGGCCCCGGTTGCGGACGGCGTCGCGCAGCGCGAGGCGGGGCGACAGCGGGAGCCACCGGCCGGCCCGGCCGAACAGGCCCACCAGGGTGGGGGTGAGGGCGACGACGCCGAGTTCGGCGATGGCGCTGCCGCCCGCGACGACGGTGGAGCCCATCTTGGAGACGGAGCCGAGCAGGGCGATGGCGGCCCCGGCCGCGATGGCGATCAGGCCGAGGACGGGCAGCACCCGGTTGGCCCGGCGCACGCCGCGGCGGCCCGTGAGGGAGGCCAGCACGGTCTGCCGGGAGGCGTTGACGGCCGGGACGATGGCGGCCAGCAGCCCGGTCAGGACGGCGAGCAGGCCGATGCCGAGGAGTTCCAGCGGGCGGACGTCGAAGTGGCCGAACCGCTGGCCGATCGTGTCCTCCAGCACCGGGCGGAGCCCGACGGTGAGGGCGATGCCGAGGGCGGTGCCGGTGACGGCCGCCGCGGCGCCGATGACGAGGCCGCCGGAGAGCACGATGGCCCGGATGTGCCGCCGGTCACCGCCGTTGGCGCCGACCAGGCCGAGCTGGCGGCGCGAGCGCCGGGCGCCGACCGCGAAGGCGGGTCCGGCCAGCAGGCAGATCTCCAGCATGGCGAGGCCCACGACGGTGGAGACGATGGCGAGTTCGGTGGCCCCGATGGCAGCTCCGGGCTGCCACATGTTCCCGGGCTCCTGCTGGTAGAGCGGCACGTCGGAGTCGGCCGGAGGGTCGAGCAGCACGACGCGCGATTCGACGACGAGGTGCTGTTTGGCGTTGGTCTCCTTGACCATGTTCCACGTGAAACCTTCGCCGCCGACCTTCACCAGGTACGCGTCCTGGGGGGTCGTTCCCGAGCCGCCGGCGGCCTTCAGGTCCCGGTCGAGCGGGGCCAGCAGGGTGCCGGGCAGGGCCAGGAGCTGCGCGCTGTGCAGGTTGTCGGGCAGCTCGTAGACGCCGACGATCTTGTACGAGGTGGTCGATTCGCGCGGGGTCACGCTGGAGCCGAGGTAGTACCCGGACTCCTCCAGGAAGGCCCCGGTGGCGAGGATCTCGCCGGGAGCCTGCGGCAGCCGGCCGCGCTCCAGCGTCCACAGGCCCTTGACCAGCGGGCTCGCGGGGTCCACCTCGCGGAGCTCGGTCTCCAGGATCCCGTACCGGGTGCGGACCTTGGCGTAGGACTTGCTGTCCTTGACGGACTGGGCGCCGGCCGGGAGCTCGGGCGCGGCGGCGGCTTCGTCCCGGCCGCCGGGGCTCCCTTCGAACTTTTCGTATCCGCCGACCGGGGCGTAACTCTGCGCGTCGGGGCTCTGGTAGAGGGCCGTGCCCATGTGGGGGTCGGTCACCTTGGCGTCGGCGGCGCCGAGTACCCGGCCGACGCGCTGTTCGGGGGAGAGCTCCGAGCTGCGCACGGTGAGGTCGAGGGCGCTCACGCCGACGATCGGCAGGGCGATCATGGCCAGGACGAGGGCGCTGCGGCCCTTGGAGCGCCAGGCGTCGCGGCGGGCTATCCGGATCGCGGCGATCCAGGAGTGGTACGAGGAGATCACTGAGCGGCCGCCTGCCCGGAGAGCAGGGAGTCGGCCTGGCTGCGCAGGGTCTCGTCGACGACGCTGCCGTCGCGCAGGAAGACCACGCGGTCGGCCCATGCGGCGAAGCGCGGCTCGTGGGTGACCAGGATCCCTGCGGCACCGGCGTCGCAGCGCGAGCGCAGCAGGGCGAGTACGGATTCCCCGGTCTCGGAGTCGAGGGCGCCGGTGGGCTCGTCGGCGAGGACGAGGCGGCGGTCGCCGACCAGCGCGCGGGCGATGGCCACGCGCTGCTGCTGGCCGCCGGACATCTCGTCGGGGAACCGGTCGGCGAGCTGGCCGAGGTTCATCTCCTCCAGTGCCGAGAGGGCCGAGACGCGGGCCTTGCGGGCGGAGACCCCGTCGAGTTCGAGCGGCAGGGAGACGTTCTCGGCCGCGGTGAGGGCCGGGATCAGGTTGTAGTCCTGGAAGACGTACCCGATGCTGCGGCGGCGCAGGGCGGCCAGCTGCTTGCGGGTCGCGGTGGTGATGTCGGTGCCCTCGACGATCACCTTGCCGCTGCTCGGGGTGTCGAGTCCGCCGGCGAGGGTCAGCAGCGTGGACTTGCCGGACCCGGAGGGGCCCATGACGGCGACGAGTTCGCCGGGGTACACGGAGAGGTCGATCCCGCGCAGGGCGTGCACCTCGGTGGCGCCGCTGCCGTGGATGCGGACGAGCTGGTCCAGCTGCAATACGGGCTGGTCGGGCATGAAGGGTTCCCCCCTGGGACGTGGAGCGGTGGTTCAGACCCGCCGCGTGCGGGCGGTACGGGAAAGAGACCGGTCGGTGGTCGTGGGTGTGGTCGGGACGGTGGTGGCCGCGGAGCCCGCGGGGGCCCCGGGGCCCCCGGGCGGCTCGGCCCCGGCCGGCGCGCGCTCCCCGCGCGCGGCCAGCCGTACGAGCCGGGACTCGCAGTGGTCGAGCCAGCGGGCCTCGGCCTCGGTCTGGAAGATCAGCTGTTCCAGGACGAGCAGCCAGGCGATGTCGTCGCGCTCGCCGGAGCGCCCGCTCTCGATGGCGGCGAGCGCCTGTGCCTTGAGCCGGGTGTAGTCCTGCATGGCCTGGACGGTGGCGTGCCGCTGTGCCTGGATGACGGCGCGGATGTCCACGCCGGGCGCGCCGACGGCCATGGCGAGCTTGATGGCGAGCTCGTCGCGGGGCGGGTTGGCCCGGTCGACGGGACGCTCGTACCACTCGCGCAGTTCGTGGCGGCCGGTCTCGGTGATGGCGTACAGGGTGTGCCCGGCGGGGTCCTCGCCGCCGGGGGCGACGAGGCCGTCGCGCTCCAGCCGGGCGAGCGTGGTGTAGACCTGCCCGACATTGAGAGGCCAGGTGGAACCGGTGCGGGACTCGAATTCGGTGCGCAGCTGGGAGCCGTACCGGGGGCCCCGTTCCAGCAGGGCGAGAAGGCCGTGGCGGATCGACATACTCAGTATGTATACCGAGTATGCAGCTCTCCGCAACCATCCTGGGGCCTACTCCTCAAGGGGGACCCGGGAGCTACCTGCCCCGGCGCAGGCGCATTCCCATGAATCCGAGACCCAGTCCCATCAGGGTGAATCCCGTTCCGAGCGGCAGTATGTGCGCGGCCAGGTCGGCGGCCCGCTCGTTCGGCTCCGTGCCGAGCGCGCCGATCACGGGGGGCTCGGAGGGCGTCGCGGGAACCGGCGGTACCGGCTCGGTGCGGGGGTGTGCGGGTACGGGGCGAGCGGCGAGCACGGTCTCGGGATTGGCGGGCTCGCCCACCGGCCGTCCGGGCCGCTCCCGCCCGGCCCCGGCGGCGCTGCCGGCGAGGTCTTCGAAGGCCCGGTCCGCCACGTCCGCCACGGGTGCGTCCGCGTCCGCCACGGTTGCGGCCACGTCCGCCACGGGCCCGGCCACGGCCGCGCGGGGGGCGGGGGCCGCGGCGTGCGCGGGCGCCGTGATCAGCAGCGTGGCGGTCGCCAACGCTGCCCCGGCGGTCCAGCGCAGCGCGCGGGCGTAGGTCACGGACTCAGATTTACATAACCGGACAAAACCGGCATCCCGTACGGGCCGTTCGGGATGCGGCCCCACCTAGAAGGTCGGCTTCTTCACGGATCCGGACCCGAACTCCGCTTCACCCCCGCGGGTCGCGCCCCGCGGGCACGACCGCGCGGATCACTCCGGGTCGCCGGTGGAGATCCACAGGGTGAAGGTGGTGTTGCTCGGGTCGATCGGGTCGCCCCCCTCGGGGGTCTGCTGCACGATGGTCCCCTCGCCGTAGACCGCCTCGTCCTGCGGCTTCTCCTCGTACTTCCAGCCGCCGGCCCGGATGCACGCCTTCACCGAGACCTGGTTCAGGTACCGGAAGTCCGGCGCGTTCACCTTGCCGGCCTGGCTGTGGTGCTTCTGGGGCTCCTTGCACTTGGACTCCTCGATCGTCCGCGAGAGGTCCGGCCCCTTGTGCCCGGCCTTCGCCGGGGCGGATGCCGAGGAGGAGGAACTCGGGCTGTTCGGCCCGGCCTTGTCCTTGTCGTCTCCGCCCAGGTCCAGCGCGGCGATCAGCCCGCCGATGGCCGCCAGGGCCACCACGGCGGCCCCCACCAGGACCGGGACGCTCTTCTTCCGCCCGCCCGCGGCCGCACCGTGACCGGTCTGCCCGGCCTGCGGCGACACCGCGTACGGCGGCGGGGTCGCCACCCCGTACGGCGCCGGGGTCGGCGCCTGCTGGTGCTGCTGCGGGTACCCGTACGCCCCGGACTGCGGCCCCGGCTGCGCCATCGGCTGCGGCGTAGGCGCGTACGCGGACGGCACCGGGGTGTGCGGCGCCTGGTAGGGCTGCTGCACCGAGTGCGGCGGGGCCTGCAGACCGGAGTCCACCGGCGGGAACACGGCCGAGCCGAGCCCGGCGCCGCTGTTCGTCGGGTGCGCGCCCGGGACGATGACCGGGGCCCCGGTGTGCCCCGAGCCGGCCACCCGTGCGACCTCGTCGAGCATGGCGGCGGCGGTGGGGAAACGCTCGTTCGGGTTCTTCTTCAAGGCCCGTGCCACGAGCGCGTCCATCGCCGGGGTGACCGAGCGGTTGATGGAGGAGGGCGCGACCGGCTCCTCCTGCACGTGCGCGTACGCCATGCCCAGGGCCGAGTCGGCGACGAAGGGGACCCGTCCGGTCAGCAGCTCGAAGAGCATGATGCCCACCGAGTACAGGTCGGAGCGGGCGTCCACGGCCCGCCCGAGGGCCTGCTCGGGGGAGAGGTACTGCGGGGTGCCGACGACCATGCCGGTCTGCGTCATCGAGGTGACCCCCGACTGCATGGCCCGCGCGATGCCGAAGTCCATGACCTTGACCACCCCGCGCCGCGTCACCATGACGTTGCCCGGCTTGATGTCGCGGTGGACCAGGCCCATCTCGTGGCTGCTCTCCAGAGCCGCCAGCACGTCGGCCGTCACCTTCAGCGCCTTGTCGGCCGGCATGGCCCCGTACTGCCTGATGTCGCCGTCCAGGACGGAGCCGAGCGGCTGCCCCTCGACGTACTCCATGACGATGTACGGCATGACCGCGCCGTCGGCCGCCGAGGGGTTCGCGAAGGAGACGACTCCCTCACCGGTGTCGAATACCGAGACGATGTTGGTGTGCGACAGTTTTGCTACAGCCTGCGCTTCACGGCGGAAACGTTCGCGGAAGGACTGTTCCCGCCCGAGCTCGCTGTGCAGCGTTTTGATGGCGACCTGGCGGTCGAGCGCCGAGTCGTAGGCGAGGTAAACGGAGGCCATGCCTCCCTCGCCGAGCAAGTCCCTTAGCTGGTAACGGCCACCGGCCAAAGAGCCGCCCGCGTACTGGCCCTGGGTGCCGTCCTGGCTCATGACTGTTGCTTCCCCTCGGGATGTGTCCCTACGCCTCTGGCTGAGCGCATGTCGGCCTCAGTCTGCCGGAGGGCAAGCACACGTCAAGCCAGGTTCCCGTTCCGTGACCACAAGGCCACAGGGGGTCCACAGGCAGCCGACGGCGGGTCCGCGTCCGAACGGTGACCGGTTCCGAGGCTGTAGCGTTCGTCGGAGCACACGATGAGGACCCATCCGCTGAGCGGCGGCCGAGACAGACGACGGTGAGGACTGATGGCACCCGAACCCGAGGGAAGCGGCGCCGGGATGGCAGATGGTCCTGAGCACTGGGGCGCGGGCGGCCTGGTGGGTGACGGCCGCTATCGGCTGACCCACCGTCTGGGCCGGGGCGGCATGGCCGAGGTCTTCGCCGCGGAGGACGTCCGGCTGGGCCGGACCGTCGCCGTCAAACTGCTGCGCCCCGACCTCGCCGAGGACCCCGTGTCCAAGGCCCGCTTCACGCGCGAGGCGCAGTCGGTCGCCGGCCTCAACCACCATGCCGTGGTCGCCGTGTACGACTCGGGTGAGGACCGGGTCGGCCCGAACGTCGTCCCCTACATCGTCATGGAACTGGTCGAGGGCCGCACCATCCGCGACCTGCTGATCAGCGCCGAGGCCCCGGGCCCCGACCAGGCGCTGATCATCACCTCGGGTGTGCTCGAAGCGCTCGCGTACTCGCACCAGCACGGCATCGTGCACCGTGACATCAAGCCCGCCAACGTGATCATCACGGAGACCGGCGCGGTCAAGGTGATGGACTTCGGCATCGCGCGCGCCCTGCACGGCGCGCAGTCGACGATGACCCAGACCGGCATGGTCATGGGCACGCCGCAGTACCTCTCGCCCGAGCAGGCCCTCGGCAAGGCCGTGGACCACCGCTCCGACCTGTACGCGACGGGCTGCCTGCTCTACGAACTCCTCTCCCTGCGTCCCCCGTTCACGGGGGAGACCCCGCTCTCGGTGGTCTACCAGCACGTGCAGGACGCGCCGATCCCGCCCTCGCAGCTGCCGGAGGGCGGCAACATCCCGCAGGAGCTCGACGGGCTCGTCATGCGCTCCCTCGCGAAGGACCCGGACGACCGGTTCCAGAGCGCCGAGGAGATGCGCGGGCTGGTCCAGTACGCCCTGCAGATGCTGCACGACCAGGGGCCCAACAGCGGCACCTGGAACACCGGCCCGGTCACCATGGCGCTGCCGCACGGCCGCGGCCCGGCGCAGACCACGGCGATGGCGACGCCCGGCCAGGGCCAGCCGCCGTACGGCTCGCACTCCTCGACCTCGCAGTTCCAGCAGCCGATGGTGCCGCCGCTGAACCCGGACGACGGCTCCGCCTACCCCGGCGGGGGCGGCAACGGCCACGGCGGGACCGGCGGGTACGACGGGTACGGCGAGCGCTCCTCCGGCGGCGGCAACTGGAAGCTGTGGCTGTTCGCGGTCCTCGCCGTCCTCGCGGTCGCGGGCGGTGCCGCGTACGCGGTCAACGGCTTCGGCGGCAACAAGTCCCCCGGCACGGGCGGCGTGACCCCGCCGGCGAGTTCCGCATCCTCCTCGGCCGGCACGGCGCCGGAGAGTCCGGCGCCGGAGACCGCGACGTCCCAGTCGGCGCCGGAGAGCTCGTACTCCTACTCGGCGCCGGCGACCCGCAGCAAGACTCCGTCGCCGAGTTACTCGTACACGCCATCGCCCAGTCCGTCGCCGACGCTCACCTCGACGCCCACGCCGACCCCCACGCCCACGCCGAGCCCGTCGAAGACCGCCTCGCAGAGCCCGTCGAAGACGCCCGAGGGCGACCGGGGCGGGGACGACCGACCGTAGTCCCGAGGTCATGAGAACGGCCCGGCGGCCCCTGTCATCGACAGGGGCCGCCGGGCCGTTCTCCGCGGGACCAAAGTCCCGCGCGGGTCGGTCAGAGCGCGTGCTGGTACTGCCGGTCCAGATTGCCGGCGAGGGTGTGGACGGTGACCAGTTGCGGCTCGATCCGCATGTAGACGGGGTCGAAGACCGCGCCGTCCACGAAGTGCGGACCGGGTCCGAACAGCTCCAGTTCGGCGGTGGTGGGTTCGACGACGTTCGCGGTGCCGGTGAACTGCACCGACCACAGCTGGGACTCGCCGGAGTTGAAGTTGTCGGCTCCGTACGAGACGACGCTGCCGTTGCAGGCTTGGTGGTAGCCGAAACCGGCGTGCATTCTCAGGACGACCGTGCCGTTCACCACGATGTGGCGCGCGACGGCGAGGAAGGGCAGCGCGCGCATGCTGGTGGCGGCTCGGCCGTACGGCACGCGGCGCAGCAGTTCGATGGCGTGGAGTTCCTCTGGGGACATGCCCTCCACTGTCCGCTACCGACACCCTGCCGGGAAAGAGGAGCCCGCCCCGCACATCGGGGACGTTGGTCCCGAATTAAACAGCGCGCCCCGTGGAATCGTGCACCACGGGGCGCAACGCTGTGTAGCGAATGCGGGGAATCGGATTTCCGCTAGTTCCGCTTCTCGGCCTGCAGGCGGGCCACGTACGCGGCGGCCTGGGAGCGGCGCTCCATGCCCAGCTTGGACAGGAGGCTGGAGACGTAGTTCTTGATCGTCTTCTCGGCCAGGTGCAGCCGCTCGCCGATCACGCGGTTCGTCAGGCCCTCGCCGATCAGGTCGAGGATCTTGCGTTCCTGGTCGGTGAGGTTGGAGAGCCGGTCGTCGCCCTTGCCGTTCTTGCCGTCGCGCAGCCGCTCCAGCACCCGGGCCGTGGCGACGGGGTCCAGCAGGGACTTGCCGGCCGCCACGTCACGCACCGCGTTGAGCAGCTCGTTCCCGCGGATCGCCTTGAGCACGTAGCCCGAGGCGCCGGCCATGATCGCGTCGAACAGCGCTTCGTCGTCGGCGAACGAGGTCAGCATCAGGCACTTGATGTCCTCGTTCTGGGAGCGCACCTCGCGGCACACCTCCACCCCGCTGCCGTCGGGCAGCCGGACGTCGAGAACGGCCACGTCGGGGCGGGTGGCGGGGATCCGGACCAGCGCGTCGGCGGCCGTACCGGCCTCGCCCACGACCTCGATGTCCGATTCCATCGACAACAGCTCGTGAACACCCCTACGCACCACTTCGTGGTCGTCCAGGAGGAATACCTTGATTTTTCCGTTTTCGCGCACGAACTCAGTTTCACACACTCACCCCTTCCCTGCCGGAGTCGCGCGGGATAACGTGCCGTTGTTCCGGCCCCCTGCAAGGCTGTGACCAGTGGTTGTTCCCGGTTCCGCCGATTTACTTGGAAATCCAAGCAAAATCGCAGGTCAAACGGGGTTTCGCAGTTATGCGACGCACTGGGTAACGTGCATTGCGCAGGGCACTCGCCGGGGCACCTGTCACGCCTGAATCCCAGACCCGAAGCGCACCCACCCCGTGCGCGGGCAGAGATCCAGGTGAGCCGCACTGGTCCCCGGAGAACCCGGGAGCCGGACCGACGGAGGAGCAATCGTGACCGTGGAGAGCACTGCCGCGCGCAAGCCGCGACGCAGCAGCGGCACCAAGCGGCCGGCCGGCGCAACAAGCGCCGCCAAGCCCGCCGCTGCCACCGCGAAGACGCATGACGCCGAGC
Source organism: Streptomyces sp. GQ60 (assembly GCF_059758875.1). NCBI lineage: Bacteria > Bacillati > Actinomycetota > Actinomycetes > Kitasatosporales > Streptomycetaceae > Streptomyces > Streptomyces sp. GQ60. The sequence continues at coordinate 319,159 of NZ_JCAXEG010000007.1, forward strand.
CCCAGCTCGTACAGCTGCTGACGCCCGAGGGGGTGCGCGTCGACGTCGCGGAGAATCCCGACGTCGCGGAATTCGCCCCCTTCGTCGCCGACATCACCACCGATGACCTGCGCGGTCTCTACCGCGACATGGTCATGACCCGCCGCTTCGACGGCGAGGCGACCGCCCTCCAGCGCCAGGGCGAGCTGGGCCTGTGGGCCTCGCTGCTCGGCCAGGAGGCCGCTCAGATCGGCTCCGGCCGGGCGCTGCGCGACGACGACTACGTCTTCCCGACGTACCGCGAGCACGGTGTGGCCTGGTGCCGGGGGGTCGACCCGACCAACCTCCTCGGCATGTTCCGCGGGGTGAACCACGGTGGCTGGGACCCGACCACCAACAACTTCCACCTGTACACGATCGTCATCGGCTCCCAGACGCTGCACGCGACCGGGTACGCGATGGGCGTGGCCAAGGACGGCGCCGACTCGGCCGTCATCGCCTACTTCGGCGACGGCGCGTCCAGCCAGGGCGACGTGGCGGAGGCCTTCACCTTCTCGGCGGTCTACAACTCGCCCGTGGTGTTCTTCTGCCAGAACAACCAGTGGGCCATCTCCGAGCCCACCGAGCGCCAGATGCGCGTGCCGCTCTACCAGCGCGCGCAGGGCTTCGGCTTCCCGGGCGTCCGGGTGGACGGCAACGACGTACTGGCCTGCCTCGCGGTGACCCGCTGGGCGCTGGAGCGGGCCCGCCGGGGAGAGGGGCCCACCCTGGTGGAGGCCTTCACGTACCGGATGGGTGCGCACACGACCTCCGACGACCCGACGAAGTACCGGCGCGACGAGGAGACGGCGGCCTGGGAGGCCAAGGACCCGATCCTGCGCCTGAAGGCCCACCTGCTGGCCACCGGAGGCGCCGACGAGGCGTACTTCGATCAGCTGGAGGTGGAGAGCGAGGCGCTCGGCAAGCGGGTGCGCGAGGTCGTGCGCTCGATGCCCGACCCCGACACGATGGCGATCTTCGAGAACGTCTACGCGGACGGGCACGCGCTCGTCGACGAGGAGCGCGCGCAGTTCGCCGCCTACCTCGCGTCCTTCGAAGGCGGGGAGTGACCGTCATGGCCGTACAGAAGCTCACCATTGCCAAGGCGCTCAACGACTCCCTGCGCAAGGCCCTGGAAGAGGACCCCAAGGTCCTGATCATGGGTGAGGACGTCGGCAAGCTCGGCGGCGTCTTCCGCATCACCGACGGACTCCAGAAGGACTTCGGCGAGGAGCGGGTCATCGACACCCCGCTCGCCGAGTCCGGCATCGTCGGCACCGCGATCGGCCTGGCCCTGCGCGGGTACCGGCCGGTCGTGGAGATCCAGTTCGACGGGTTCGTCTTCCCGGCGTACGACCAGATCGTCACGCAGCTCGCCAAGATGCACGCGCGTTCGCTCGGCACCATCAAGATGCCCGTGGTCATCCGCATCCCTTACGCGGGCGGCATCGGCGCGGTCGAGCACCACTCGGAGTCCCCGGAGACGCTGTTCGCGCACGTCCCGGGCCTGAAGGTGGTCTCGCCGTCCAACGCGAGCGACGCCTACTGGATGCTCCAGCAGGCCATCCTGAGCGACGACCCGGTGATCTTCTTCGAGCCGAAGCGCCGCTACTGGGACAAGGGCGAGGTCGACACCGAGGCCATCCCCGACGCGCTGCACGGCTCGCGGGTCGCCCGTACGGGCACCGACATCACCCTGGCGGCCTACGGCCCCATGGTGAAGGTCTGCCTGGAGGCCGCCGCGGCCGCCGCCGAGGAGGGCAAGTCGGTGGAGGTCGTGGACCTGCGCTCGATGTCCCCGGTCGACTTCGACGGGATCCAGGCGTCGGTGGAGAAGACCCGCCGGCTCGTGGTGGTCCACGAGGCGCCGGTGTTCCTCGGGGTGGGTTCGGAGATCGCCGCTCGCATCACGGAGCGGTGCTTCTACCACCTGGAGGCGCCCGTGCTGCGCGTGGGCGGCTACCACGCCCCGTACCCGCCGGCCCGCCTGGAGGACGAGTACCTGCCGGGCCTGGACAGGGTGCTCGACGCAGTCGACCGCTCGCTGGCGTACTGAGGAGAGCCCTGCGATGACGATCCGCGAATTCAAGATGCCCGATGTGGGCGAGGGCCTCACCGAGGCCGAGATCCTCAAGTGGTACGTCCAGCCCGGTGACACCGTCACCGACGGCCAGGTCGTCTGTGAGGTGGAGACGGCGAAGGCGGCCGTCGAGCTGCCGATCCCCTTCGACGGGGTCGTGCACGCGCTCCTCTTCGAGGAGGGCGTCACGGTCGACGTCGGCCAGGTCATCATCTCGGTGCAGACGGCCCCCGGCGGCGAGGCTCCGGCAGTGGCCGAGGCCGTCGCCGCGGCTCCCGCCGCCGCACCGGTCGCCGCTGCGGCGGAGCCCGAGGCCCCGGCGGCCCGCCAGCCCGTCCTGGTCGGCTACGGAGTCTCCACCGCCTCTACGAAGCGCCGCCCGCGCAAGGCCGCGCCGCAGCCGGCGGTCGCCGCGCAGAACGGCACGGGCATCGCCCAGGCCGCTCCGGCGGCTCCGGCCGCTCCCGTGGTCCCCGCCCAGGGCGGCGCGGGCAAGGCGCTGGCGAAGCCGCCGGTGCGCAAGCTCGCCAAGGACCTCGGCATCGACCTGGCGGCGGTGATCCCCACCGGCGACGGCGGGGTCGTGACCCGCGAGGACGTGCACGCGGCGGCCGCGGCGGCCGTCACCCCGCAGGCCGTGGCTCCCGCGGTCCCGGTGGCCCCGGCGGCGGCCCCGGCAGCCCAGGCGGCTCCGGTACAGGCCCCGGCCGAGGTGCCCGGCACCGCCCGCGAGACCCGTATCCCGGTCAAGGGCGTCCGCAAGGTCACCGCCCAGGCCATGGTCGGCTCCGCCTTCACCGCGCCGCACGTCACGGAGTTCATCACCTTCGACGTGACCCGCACGATGAAGCTGGTCCAGGAGCTCAAGGAGGACCCGGACCTCGCCGGTCTGCGGATCAACCCGCTGCTCCTGATCGCCAAGGCCGTCCTCGTGGCGATCCGCCGCAACCCGGACGTCAACGCGTCCTGGGACGAGGCGGCCCAGGAGATCGTGCTCAAGCACTACGTCAACCTGGGCATCGCGGCGGCCACCCCCCGCGGGCTGATCGTCCCGAACATCAAGGACGCCCACGCCAAGACGCTCGGCGAGCTGTCGCAGGCCCTGTCCGGGCTGGTCGCCACGGCCCGCGAGGGCAAGACCTCCCCGGCCGACATGCAGAACGGCACCATCACCATCACCAACGTGGGCGTCTTCGGCGTCGACACCGGTACGCCCATCCTGAACCCCGGCGAGTCCGCGATCCTCGCGGTCGGCGCGATCAAGCTCCAGCCGTGGGTCCACAAGGGCAAGGTCAAGGCCCGCCAGGTCACCACCCTGGCGCTTTCCTTCGACCACCGCCTCATCGACGGCGAACTCGGCTCCCGCTTCCTCGCGGACATCGCCGCCGTCCTGGAGCACCCCCGCCGCCTGATCACCTGGTCCTGACGGTGCACCACGCCGTCTGACCACCTGGTCCCGACGGCCCGGACCGGCCCCCTGGCACTTGCCCGGGGGGCCGGTCCCGGTTCGCCCGGTTCCGCTTGCCACGCGCTCGCTCCGACGCGGTGAAATGCCCTTGTGGGCGATTCCGCGGCGGTGTGATCATCGGCCAATGCATTTCCGCGCTGCCACCGCAGACCCCTCCGACATGGACCGCGCCCTCGCCTACCCGGCCGACGGCCCCGTCCCCGCCCTCACCCCCGAGAAGATCCGCGAAGAGCTCGCCGCCCACCAGATGCGCCCCGAGTGGACCTGGTTCGCCGAGGACGGGAACGGCGAGATCCTCGGCCGCGCCCTGTGGTGGGGCCGCGCCGACAGCGAGCGCCCGATCGCCCTCGACTGCCTTCAGGTACGGAGCTCCGTGGCCGACCCGGCCGCCGTCGCCGCCGGGCTGCTCGACGCCGGGCACCAGGCCTTCGGTGCGCTCCCCGTCTACAACATCTCGCTCCCGCGCGACTGGCGCACCGCCCCGGACGGCCTGGCCGACGCGGTGGCCTGGCGCCAGGAGGCCGCCACCGCCTCGGGCCTGACCCGGGCGATCGAACGGCTCCGCTTCGAGTGGACCCCGGCCGCCGGGACCGCCGAGCCCACCGGCCGCCTCGTCTTCCGCGACGGCACGGACGAGGAGTTCCTCGACGCCTTCGTCCGCCTCTCGCAGGGCAGCCTGGACCTGCACACGCAGGACGAGCTCCGCACGCGCGACGCCGAGGAACTGGCGCGCGACGACATCGAGTTCTACACCGACTGCCCCGGCGAGCGCTCCTGGTGGCGCCTGGCCCACCTGCCGGACGGCACCCTCGCGGGCCTGGCGATCCCCTCGGCCACCCCGTACCACCGCAACGTCGGCTACCTCGGCGTCGTCCCCGAACAGCGCGGCCGGGGCCTCATCGACGAGATCCTCGCCGAGATCACCCGCTTCCACGCGGCGCAGGCCGCCGACCGCATCACCGCCACCACGGATACCGTGAACACCCCGATGGCCGCGGCCTTCACCCGGGCCGGCTACGAGGTCACCGAGATCCGCCTGGTCCTGGAAGCGGCCCAGGGGGCCTGAACACGAGGGGTCCGGAGGCCCCGGGCCGGGAAAGAGGAGGGCGACGTGCTGCACGCGATCGCGGACGTCGAAGCCGAGCTGCCCGCCGACACCGTGCCCGGCTGGTCCTCCGGCGACACCACCGTCCGCTGGAGCGGCCCCGGCGGGGACGTCGAGAAGGTGTACGCGCTGCCCCCGCGCTCCGTCCTGGCCTGGCGGGAGGACGGCCACAGCGTGGTCCTCGTCGTGGAGACGCTGGACTCCGCACCCTTCACCCCGTCGGACAACGCGGTGGTCTACGGGGCCGACGGCTCGGAGCGGTTCCGGCTGCGCCCGCCGCGCGAGCTGACGTACGAGGCGAGCGACGTGCACGGCTTCTACGACGCCTTCGCGCAGGGCGGGCGGCCGCTCCTGCTCATGGCCACGCGCAACGCGGGTGACTTCCAGGGCCGCATCGACCTGGAGACCGGCGAGATCGTCGACACCCACCTGGCGGTGACGTGCCGTGCCCGGATCACGACACGACGAGGCATCCGGCGTGCGGGCCCGGCGTAGCCGGAAGTGACCGCGCGCGGAGGCTTCCGGAGGTAGCCTCCCCGCCGGGAGAGGGGTGGGGCGGGGTGTCCTTCGCGGAGTTGCAGGTGTGTGCCGTCGAGGCGGCCGATGCCACGGGCGGAGTGTGCGTGGTGCGGTGCATCGGGGGAGTGGCGCGGGCCGGGCAGGTGTACGCGACCGGCGAGCTGCGGACCAGGCTGCGGGGGATCGAGCGGTACGGGCGCACGGTCGGGTCCTTCGACGCCGGGCACGTGGCGAAGGTGCACCTCACGGGGCCCGTGGTCGCGCTGCTGGCGCGGGGGCAGGTGCTGACGTGCGTACCGCCGGACGGGCACGCGCTGGCCGACCTGGAGGACTGGCTGGCCACCGGGCCGCCGTTGCTGGAGGAGCCGCATTCGGAGACGCTGCGGTCCCTGGCCACGTTCTCGATGCAGAACGAGGAGCTGCCCGACGGGGTGCGGCTGCGCTGGGCCCGGGTCGCGCTGGCCGCCCTCGACCGGTTGGACCGGCCCGAGGAACGGCCCTACGTGCACGCTTACTTGATCCGACACCTCGGGCCCGGCGAGGACGGGGATCCCGACCGGGACCCCGCCGCCCTGTGCCGGGACGTGCTGGCCCGCTTCGAGCTGACCCCGGCGCAGGCGGCTGCGCAGGCACGGGTCTGGCGGGACCTGCCGCGCCCCGACATCCTCCGGCTGCGCCGCATCAAGAACCTGATCGGCTGTACCGAACCGGCGCGGCCGTACCTCGCGGCGACCGACCCCCTGGCGGTGGCCGTGGACGCCTGGGCGGCGCTGCGGCCGGGGCTTCCGTAGGGGATTGCGCAAGGGCTTCAGCGGGCCGCGCTTCCGATCACCTTGGCCGGGGCGAGGCGTATGACGACCCGGACGTCCTCGGCCGGGGCGTTCGCGTAGGCCTCGCCCGCGCCCGGGCCCTCGTACTCCTCCGCGAGGCGGACGGCGACGGCCCGGCCGGTGTCCTCGGTGACGGTGGCGGTGCCGCGGATCTCGGCGTAGAGGTTGGTGTCGGACAGGTCGAAGACGGTGAGGCCGATCCGGGCGTCCCGCGCGATGTTGCGCTCCTTGCGGCGGCCGCGCACGGTGGAGATCAGGATCTCGTCCCCGTCCCGGGTCACCCACACCACCGAACTCTGCGGTCCGCCGTCCGGGTTGAGGGTGACGAGCACGGCGGGGTGCGGGGCATCGAGGAGCTTTCGTACGGCGTCGTTCAGCACAAGAGTCATGGGGGGAACGGTAATCGGGGCGCCGGACCGCCCCCAAGCGGGTTTGGCGCGGAGACGGCGGCGTTGATCAACTGTGCCCTGATCTGGCGGGGTTCGACCGTCAGAGCCAGGGGTGGGGATCCATATGGCAACGCGCACGACCGTCGGTACGCGATCCGGTCTGGAGCGGCGGCCGTCGGGCCGTCAGGGTGCGGGGCGACGGCTTCGCCCCCTGCTCGCGAGCGGCAACCAGGTCTGGCTGCGGGACGTGGGCATCGCGGGCGGACTGCGCGCCCTGGACGTGACCGGCGGGCGGGTGACCGTCCTCGCCGACCGCGGCTCCCGGAAGAACGGCCTCGACGACCTTCGGGTGCTCGACGCCGCCACCGGCGACGAGAAGGAGAGCATGGACACCGGAGTCGACGTGGACCGGGTGCAGGGCGAGCTGGCGGCCCTGCTCGTGCACGAGGACCTGGTCGTCGCCGTGCGGCGGGGTCCGGGGGTGCGCCCCTTCTCGGCGTACGCGCGCGAGTGACGGGCCATCGGCCCTGAGGCACCGGGCTGCCGTCTCCACAAGAGAGCCCACGACCACCTGGGGGGAAGCGGTGCCCACGACGGCTGCTGCGCACGAACGAACGGACCGGCCGACACGCATACCGGAGGTCGACGCCCTGCGCGGGTTCGCGCTCCTGGGCATCCTGCTGGTCAACGCGCTGATGATGGCCGGCCCGTACGGCCTCGGACCCGCCGTCGACCCGGACACCTCCCCGCTCGACCGGACCGTCGAGGGCGCCGTGCAGGTCTTCGTGGCCGGCAAGTTCTACCTGATGTTCTCGTTCCTCTTCGGCTACAGCTTCACCCTCCAGCAGGACTCCGCCGCACGTGACGGCGCGAGCGCCGTCCCCCGCCTGCTGCGCCGCTCGCTGGGCCTGCTCGTCCTGGGCCTCCTGCACGCCGTACTGCTGTACGTCGGCGACATCCTCATGACCTACGCGCTGCTCGGCCTGATCCTGATCGCCGCGCGCAGCTGCTCGCCGCAGTCGGCCCTGCGGGCCGCCCGGATCGTGTACGGCTGCGCGAGCGGGCTCATGCTCCTCCTGGGGCTGGCCTCGCTGTTCGTGTCGGACGCCGAGGCGGCCGGCCTGGACGCCGAGCTCACCGCCGGTTTCGCCGGCCTGACCGCCGACTACCGGGGCGACGCGGCGTCCGTCGTACGGGCCAACCTCGGGCAACTGCCCGACGCGCTCCTCGCCGTACCGCTGATGGGCGGCTTCGTCCTGGCGGCCTTCCTCACCGGTCTGTACTGCGGCAAGCGCCGCCTCCTCGCTGACACCGGACGGCACGCGGCCCGGATGCGCCGCGTCTGCGTGCTCGGCGTCGCCGTGGGGCTGCCCGGCAGCCTCTTCATGGCCGTGGCCGCCTCCGGCGCGCTCGGTCCCCGGTGGACCCTCGTCGGCCCGGTCGTTGGCACGGTCACGGCGCCCGCGCTCGCCGCCGCGTACGTCTGCGGAATGCTCCTCTTCATGAAGACGGCCCGGGGTGCGCGCACGGCGCTGCTCCTCGCCCCCGCCGGCCGGATGGCCCTGACGAACTACCTGAGCCAGTCCCTGGTCATGGCCCTCGCCTTCACCGCCTACGGCCTCGCCCTCTACGGCCGCCTCGGCGCGACCGCCGTCGTACTCGGCGCGCTGGCCCTGTACGGCTGCCAACTCGTCCTCAGCAAGCACCTGATGGCCCGGCACCGGTACGGACCGGTGGAATGGCTGCTCCGCGCGGCCACCCTCGCCCGGCTCCCGCGGAGCCGTGACGAGCGCCACGAACCGGTGGCGTCCTGAGCGGTGATCGGCAAGGCTGGGGCGCATGGTTTCAGTAGTGCAGAACGTGGCGATCGACTGTGCGGATGCCTACGGGCTGGCGCGCTTCTGGAGCGGCGTCACGGGCCGTCCGGTGGATCCCGACGCCAGGCCGGGTGACCGGGAGACTCAGGTACTGCTGGTGGAGGGCCCGGCGCTGTACTTCAACCAGGTGCCCGAGGCCAAGACGGTCAAGAACCGGATCCACCTGTGCCTGCGCCCCGAGACCTCGCGAGAGCGGGAGGTGGAGCGGCTGCTGGGCCTCGGCGCCGTGCTGGTCGCCGACCGCCGGAACCCCGACGGCTCGGGCTGGGCGGTCCTGGCCGACCCCGAGGGCAACGAGTTCTGCGTCCTGCGCAGCGACTCCGACAAGGCCGCCACGGAATCCCGGCCGTGAGCCGAGGGCCGTCGCCTTCAGCGCAGCGGACCGGGCAGCGTCAAGTGGCTCCTTCGGGTGCCCGCCAGGGGATGTTGCGCCAGGGGCTCGCCGGGTCGGTGGTCAGGGTGAGGTGGGTGGCCAGGGAGCCCGCGTACCACTCGCCGAACTCCTCCTCGTCGAAGTGCAGGCACCGCGCCAGTGCGTACCCGGCGGAGAACTCCTCCCACGAGCGGTAGGCCGCGCGCGCCGCGGCCCCGGCGGCCAGTACGCCGCGTTCGGCCTCGGCGAGGGTGCCGTAGCGGGCGGCGAGCCCCCAGCGGGCCAGCTGGGAGGCCCGGCCGTGGTCCCAGCCCTCGACGGAGCGGACCCAGCCGTCCTCGGGGAGCAGCCCGTCGGCGCGGAAGCGCTGCTCGTAGCGGGCGATCCGCCCGATCAGCCGCTGCACGCCCGTGATTTCGCCCTCCACCTCGGCGGTCGGCCGGGGCGCGGCGAGGGTGACGCCCTCGGGGGTCAGCCGCGGTTCGGCCTCCCGTTCGGCGCTGCGGCGCAGGGCGCCGGCCGCGGCGTGCCGCCAGTGCTCCACGTCCACGGGACCGGCGAAGTCGGAGGCGAGGAGCCGGCGCACGCGCAGCGCGAACTCCCAGACGGGGCTGACCATCCCGGCGGAGAGCAGGCCGCGCAGGACCTCGTGCCAGCTCGCGGAGTCGGTGACGTCCCAGTCCCGGCGCAGGCGCTCGCGCTCCCGGGCGTAGCCGTTGCCGTGGTAGGCCAGGGCGTTCCAGAACTCCCCGTTGGTGACGGCGAGATGGGCTCCGACGGCCAGCCCGTGCGCGGCCGGCCCGTGCAGCGGCCCGCCGACGTGCAGGGAGTGCACGGCTCCGGGGGCGAGGCCCCAGACCGGGGCCGCGGCGTCCCAGTGGGCGCGCCAGCGGGCGAGGTCGGCGGGGGTGGTCGTGAGGTAGGCCTCGGCGGGGGAGCCCGGGTTCACGGCGAGGTGCGGGGGGTCGGCGGAGTCCCAGGCGTTCGCGAACCAGGCGAGCGACCTGGGCAGGTACACGGTGTGCGGGTCGGGCGCGGGCAGCATGCCACGGGTGTGGACGACGAGGCAGCGCCGGTCGGGGGTGGGGTGGAAGCGCGCCTTCGTGGGCTCGGCGTCGACCTGGGCCCGCGACTGCGGCAGGAACAGCTCGCTCTGGGCGAGGGCGTCCAGGTACCCCGGCCAGTCCCCGCGCGCCTTGGCCTCGTACAGCTCGCGCTCGATGGAACTCGGCGCCGTCCACCCATCCATGTGGATCACCCTAACGGGGGGTCTTGTGCCCTCCGCTGTGGGCCAGCTCCGCCCACACGGTCTTGCCGACGATCCGGTCCGTGCACCCCCAGTGCGCCGAGAGGGCTTTGACGATGTGCAGCCCGCGCCCGAACTGGTCGTGGTCGGCGACCGCCGCTCGCGGTTCGGGCCGGCGCTCTCCCTTCGGATCGGTGACCTCGATGCGGAGCACTGCTCCGGTGAGGCGGACCTCGACCCGGAGGTACCGGTCCCACACGGAGCCGTGCAGCAGCGCGTTGGTGGTCAGCTCGCTGGTCAGCAGCGCCGCGTCCGCCGCCAGCTCGGGTCGTCCCCACGCCACGGCGAGCCACGCGGTGTGCCGGCGGGCGGCGGGTACGGAGTCCTGGCGGGGCGGGTAGTTCCGTACGTCGTGACGCTCCATGGCTGTGCACCTCCGGTACGGGCGGTGGCATGCCGGTGCCGTCTTGTGGACAGCCCGGTGCGCTTCCGCCAACTGACTCTGTGCGGTGAGTAGTTCGTTACCGACCGTAGGGGGAGCGGGTGGATGGGTGCAACCTCTACCGGAGATATCTATCCCCAAGGAGTAGTTGTGCGGTTCGGGCCGGGCGCGGTTGACTGCATCCGGTACAGGGAGGTGGATCAAGTGCCCACGGACAACCGGGTATCCACGGTGCTGGCACGCCGGCTGGGCGGAGAGTTGCTGCGCCTGCGGGACGCGGCGGGCCTGACGCAGCCGCAAGCGGCGCAGGTGCTGAGCGCCACGGCGGCCAAGGTCGCCAAGATGGAGCGAGGCTGGGTTCCCTTCCGGGACCCGGACATCGTCGCCCTGTGCAAGCTCTACGGGGAGACGGACGAGTCGGCCGTCGCCGGGTTGCTGGCGCTGGCCAAGCTGGACCGGGAGCGGCGCAAGGCCAAGGGCTGGTGGCAGCAGATGCACCTCGTCGGCACGCTGGGCGAGTACATCGCGATGGAGCAGGTCGCCAAGCGGATCCGTACGTGGCAGCTGGCCCTTGTCCCTGGACTGCTCCAGACCCCCGAGTACATGAGGGCGCTGGGGGTCACGTCCAACTGGTCGCACCCCGACGAGATCGAGGTGCTGGTTACGTCTCGGGTCAAGCGCCAAGCGCGGCTGTGGGGCGAGCAACCACTCGAATTCCACGCGGTGGTGTGGGAGGCCGCGTTGCGCCAGCAGATCGGCAGCCCCGAGGTGATGCGCGGGCAGCTCCGTCACCTGGCCGAGATGGCCAGGCTGCCCCACGTCCACGTACAGGTGTTGCCCTTTCGGGCGGGAGCGCACCACGGAGCCTCGGGCTCGTTCAACATCATTTCGTTCGCGGAACCGGGAGCATTGGACGTCGCTTACGCCGAGACGGCCGCGGCTAAGGTTTGGGTGGAGGGGTCGGAAGGCAACGAGGCGTTCAGCCGGGCCTTCGCACGGGTGTCCCGTCTGAGTCTCTCGCCGCATGACTCCGTGAACCTGATCGACGCCATCAGTAAAGGTACGTAAGCCCGTGAACCAGTTCGAGTTCGTGAAGTCCAGCTATAGCGACGACCAGGCCGATTCTGAGTGCGTCGAGGTGGCCACCAACATCGTCGGCACCGTCGCCGTCCGGGACAGCAAGCGGAGTGACGGGCCGATCATCCGGGTCGCCGCCACCGCGTGGGCCGACTTCGCGGCGGCGCAGGCGGGGTGATCATCCGGACCGGGCGGCTGACCCTGCTGCCGCTGGAGGCCTCGCACGCCGAGGAGATGGCCGTCGTGCTGGGCGACCCGGAGCTGCACGGCTTCATCGGGGGCGAGCCGCTCACCGAGGCGGCCCTGCGTGCGCGCTACGCGCGACTGGTCGCCGGTTCGACCGACCCCGCCGTCTCCTGGTGCAACTGGGTGGTCCGGCTCGACGCCGAGGACTGCCTGACCGGCACGGTCCAGGCGACCGTGGCCGGGGAGGCCGCGGAGATCGCCTGGGTCGTCGGTACGCCCTGGCAGCGCCGCGGCATCGCCGTCGAGGCGGCCCGGGCAATGGTGGAGTGGCTCGGGGCGCAGGCAGGGGTGCGCACCGTCGTCGCGCACATCCACCCCGGCCACACCGCGTCCGCGGCCGTCGCGGCGCGGGTCGGGCTGACCGCCACGGACCGGGTCCAGGACGGCGAGATCCGCTGGGAGGGACCCGCCTGACGGGGCATCGCCCGAGGGTGACGGCGTAGACGCAGGTCAAGGGCGTACGTAGGCCGGTTGCGCGGCGTGTCCGCGGGGGCGGTGCGGGGGCTCGGGTTGCGGGGCCTGACGGGGTGTCGGTGAGTGGGCTGGGACACGTCCCATGTCACGTCCCACTGCACGTCCCACTGCACGGCACGCCCCGGCACGTCCCATGTCGGGGCTCCTCGACAGGAGAGCTACGTTGCACCGCATCACGCGCTACACCGTCCCCGCCGCCCTCTGCCTGACCCTGCTGACCGCGTCCCCCGGTCTGGCGTCGGCGGCCGCGGAGTCGTCCGCGAAGCCGCAGGCCGCCGCCGCGTTCGTGGCGGCCGCACCGGCCGGGAAGGCCATCCCCGGTACCGAGGCCCTGCTCGCGCAGGTGCAGTCGCTGGGCGGGGTCGGCGGGCTGCTCAAACCCATCACCGATCTGCTGGCGGCCGTCCTGAAGTCCCCCGACGGCAAGATCCCGGAGGCGGACCTGGCCGCCTTCAAGGAGAAGATCGCCGCCGCGATCGAGGAGCTGAAGAAGAGCCTGCCCGCCGCCCCGGCCCTGCCGGTACCGCTCCCGCCGGTGGACGCTCCCGCCCTCCCGGTGGACCCGCCGAAGCTGCCGGTGGATGCGCCGAAGCTGCCCGTGGATGCGCCGAAGCTCCCGGTGGATGCGCCGAAGCTGCCCGTCGAGGCTCCGAAGCTGCCCGTCGACGCCCCGAAGCTCCCGGTGGCGGCGCCTGCGCTCCCCGGGGCGCTCCCCGTCTCCGCCCCCAAGGCCAAGCCCGCCGCAGGCCCGCTCGACCTGGCCACGGGTGCCGTCGACAAGCTCAAGGGCTCCGTCGACGGCCTCACCAAGGCCGCCGGCCCCTGCGGCTGCTCCACCGACGCCAAGGCCAAGGCCACGGACGTGGTGACCGACCTGGTCGCAGCCCTGGTCGCCCTGCTCACCGGCCTCGGCCTCCCGGGCCTGCCCCCGCTCCCGGTCCCGGCCCCGCCGCTCCCGGTCCCGCTGCCCGTCCAGTAGCGGCTGCCGCCCCCCGGCCCGGCGCTGCCCGCCCTTGAGCGGCAGCGCCCGGCCGGGCGCCCGCGTGCCGACCGGCGGCCCGCCCCTGGATCCGGCCGACGTGGGTCGCTACGCGGCGGAGCATTCGAGGATGCGGCCGTCGCCGGTGCCGATGAGGAAGCGGCCGGTGGTGGCCGCGTCGGCGTCCAGTGCGGTGGCTTTCCGGTCGGTACGGAACACCCACCGCGGGCGGCCGTCGGCCGTCTCGCGCCGGACGACGAACGACCCCCCGGGCTGGAGCCCTTGGCCGTGGTGGACGGTTCCGGCGTGAACCAGGGTTCCGTCCGCGGCCTCGATGCCCGGACCGCCGAAGTGTGTCTCGCCGGGCTCCCAGGAGTACCGGAACAGCCGCCGGGCCGAGCGGGCGCCCGCCACGGCCGGCAGGCCGCGCCGCGCGTCGGCGGCGGCCAGCACGGGGTCACCGATCTCGGCGAAGGAACGGTCGCCGAGGATCCGGTCCACGCAGAGCGGGATCGTCATGGCGTCGATCTTCGCAAGAAGGGACGCGCCCCCCGCGGCCCCGGTCACCCAGCGGCGGCGTCCGCGTGCGACCGGTGTGCCGCCGCGCGACCGTACGGACCCCCTTGACGCGCCCCCGGCCCAGGTGGACGCTCCCGGGGCTCGGATCCGTACGGTGCGTTGGGGGGCCGGAATGCCGGAGCAGTCGGAGGGGCGTGTCCAGACGGCGGGGGAGCTGCGGGCCCTGCTCGCGGCGCGCGGGGCGCGGTGGTCCGTGAGCGAGCACCTTGCCGACGGGGATCCGGTACCGAGGCCCGCCCTGGGCCTGGGTGCGAGCACGGCGGCGGCAGCGGAGCTGACCCCTGCCGCGGCCGCGCCGCCGGTGGACCTGCGGAGCCTCGTGGGCCGGGTCAGCGGCAATCCGCACCTCACCCGGCGCAGGGCGGCGCACGGGCTGCTCCCCGGCACGGGCACCGGTGCGGGCACGGGCACCGGCACCGGCGGGGCCACGGGAGCCGGTGCCGCCGCCGCCCGCCCCTCCGCCGTGGACTGGCGCAGCCGGTGGGGCCGCCCCTGGCTCACCCGGGTGAAGGACCAGGGGCCGTGCAGCGCCTCCTGGGCGTTCGGGGCGGCCGGGCTGGTCGAGTCGATGGCCCGCATCGAGCACCACGTATGGGCCGAGCGGTCCGAGGGGGACCTGCACGACGGGATGAAGGCCCCCTGCGGGCAGACGGGCAGCCCCGAGGCCGCCCTCGACTGGATCCGGACCAACGGCGGGCTCGCGGACCCGGGCTGCTGGCCGTACTCGCCGCCGCCCCCCGGTACCCCGGTCGACCGCCGGGAGGCCTGGCGGACCGAGTACACGCCGAGCTGGGACCGCTCCGGGCGGACCGTCCGCATCACCGGGGGCCACGTGCGGCTCGGCGACGTGGAGCAGCAGAAGGTGTGGCTGGACACGGTGGGCCCGCTGACCGCCTGCTTCGACGTGTACGAGGACTTCTTCGGCCTCGGCTCCGGGGTCTACCACCGCACCAGCGACCGCCTGGGGGGCGGCCACTGCGTCCTGATCACCGGCTACGACGACGCGGCCGGCTGCTGGCTGTTCAAGAACTCCTGGGGCACCGGCCACCACGTCGGCGGGTACGGCCGGATCGCGTACGGCGAGGCGCGGATCGACGACTGGGCGAAGTGCGGGCTCCAGGACACCAACATCGACCCGTGGAGCAAGCGCCGCCTGCACACCGGCAACGTCTACGAGAGCGGCAACGGCCGCGCCCACCGCAACTTCGAGCTGGCGGCCCTCGGCGGATCAGGCGGAGCAGGCGGATCAGGCGGATCAGGCGGATCAGGCAGATCAGGCGGATCAGGCGGATCAGGCGGATCAGGCGGATCAGGCAGATCAGGCGGATCAGGCGGATCAGGCCGAGCGGCCGGCTCCCTGCGCCACTGGTGGCGCGAGGGCGACGCCCCCTTCGCCTGGACCCCCGCCCAGAGCTTCGCCTCCGACGCCTCGGGCCAGCCCGCCTTCACGGGGACCACGTACAACCGGAACATGGAGTCGCTGCACGTCACCACCGGCGGCCGGCTGCGCCACTGGTACTACGAGCACTTCGGCGGCGCCTGGCGCGACGGCGGCGCCTTCGGCCCCGGCGACGCGGCGGTGGGCTCGACCCCGGCCTTCATCCAGAGCGACTACGGGGCGCCCGGCAACTTCGAGGTGGTCGTCCGCACCGCCGACGGCCGCCTCAACCACTGGTGGCGGATCAACGGCGCCCCCTGGACCTGGAACGACGGCGGTCGCTTCGCCTCCGGCATCGCCCACTTCGGCCCGGCCCTGGTGCAGACCCGCGCCCGCCACCTCGACCTGGTCGCCACCCGCACCGACGGCCGGATGCAGTTGTGGTGGCGCGACGACCCGAACGGGTTCGTCTGGCGCCCCGGCGAGATCTTCGCCTCCGGCATCACCTCGGCGCCCTGCCTGATCGAGGCGCAGTACGGGGCGGCCGACGAGGACACCGCCGGGAACTACGAGCTGTGCGTGACGGGCCCGGGCGGCCGCGTCGAGCACTGGTGGCGCGGCAACGCCGGCGGCGCCGCCTGGCAGCGCTCCGCGGTCTTCGGCCACGACGCGCTGGCGGTCACCGGGATGCTCCAGGGCAGTTTCGGGTTCAACCTGGAGGTGATCGTCCTGCGCACCGACCGCCTGCTCCAGCACTACTGGCGCGACGGCGCCGGCTGGCACGAGGGGGCGGTGATCGGCCCGGCGTAGGCCGTTTCCACAGGAGAGGAGTCCGCGTGGAGGTGCGCGAGGTGGTGCTCGCGCCCGGTGACGCGTACGAGCTGCGGCTCACCGGGCGCGGTGCGCGCGGCTACGTGTGGACCTGGCGGGTGACGGGCGACACGGACGCCGTCTCGGTGTCGGAGGGGCCGCCGGCCGCCGCCCCGCCGGAGCCGCCTCCCGGGGCGACGGTGGAGCGGGTGTACCTCGTACGGGGGCGGGTGGCGGGCCGGGCCAGGATCCGTTTCGCGCAGGTCCGTCCGCCGTATCCGGACGAGGCCGCGTACGACGAGTTCGTGCTGGACGTCACGGTGCGGTGAGGGTCCACATCGTGACGGTCCACAGGGGACGGTCCACATCGTGGACGGGCTCCCGGGTTGCACCTGTCTTGTATCTATGCTGTGCGCATGCCGCCCGCCAGTACCGCCGTGACCGCTGCCGAACGCGTCTACCGACACGTCAAGCAGGCCGTGCTCGACCGCCGCTACGAGGGCGGGGTGCTGCTGACCGAGGGCGAGCTCGCGGTCGCCGTCGGGGTCTCGCGCACACCGGTGCGTGAGGCGCTGCTGCGGCTGGAGACCGAGGGACTGCTGAAGCTGTACCCGAAGAAGGGCGCCCTCGTCCTCGCGGTCTCCGCCCAGGAGATCGCCGATGTGATCGAAACCCGGCTGCTGGTGGAGGAGTTCACCGTCCGCCGGGCGGTACCCGCCCCGGCCGGGCTGCTGGAGCGGCTCGCGGAACTGGTCGAGGAGCAGCGCCGGCTCGCCGCGGCGGGCGAACTCGGCGCGATGATCGCCGCCGACCGGGCCTTCCACGCGGAGATCGTGCGCAGTGCCGGCAACCAGATCCTCTGCCGCCTCTACGACCAACTGCGCGACCGCCAGCTCCGCATGGGCGTGGCCCTGCTGCACGCGCACCCCGAGCGGGTGGAGCGGACGCTGGCCGAGCACCGGGAGATCCTCGACGCCCTGCGCGCGGGCGACGCCGACACGGCCGCCGCGGCCGTACGGGCCCACGTGAGCCGGGTCGGGGAACTGGTGCGGGGGTCCGCCCGATGAGCTCCGCCCCCGCGGCCTTCCCCGGGACGACGGTCTTCAAGGACCCTCCGGGCGGCCGGAAGGCGGTGCTCGTCTGGTCGATCGGCGTCGCCGTCTACTTCGTGGCGGTCATCTTCCGCACCAGCCTCGGCGTCGCCGGGCTGGAGGCCGCCGACCGCTTCCACGTGAACGCCTCGGCGCTGTCCGCCTTCTCCCTGCTCCAGCTGCTGGTCTACGCGGGCATGCAGATACCCGTCGGCCTGATGGTCGACCGCCTCGGCACCAAGAAGGTGCTCACCCTCGGCGCCGTGCTCTTCACCGCCGGCCAGATCGGCTTCGCGCTCTCTCCCTCCTACGGGATGGCCCTGGCGGCCCGCGCGCTGCTCGGCTGCGGCGACGCCATGACCTTCATCTCCGTGCTGCGGCTCGGCACCCGCTGGTTCCCGGCTCGCCGGGGCCCGCTGATGGCGCAGTTGGCCGGCCTGGTCGGGATGGCCGGCAACCTGATCTCCACGCTGGTCCTGGCCCCCGTGCTGCACGGGGTCGGCTGGGTGCCCGCGTTCGCGGGCAGCGCGGCGGCGGGACTGGTCGTCCTGGTCCCGCTCGTGCTGTTCCTGCGCGACCACCCGGAGGGACACGAGCCCGCGCCGCGGGCGGCCACCGGGGCGGGCGACTCCGGCGCGGGAGGCTCCGCCGCGGGGGGATTCGTACGGCGCCAGATCGCCGACTCCTGGCGGGAGCCGGGCACGAAGCTCGGCCTGTGGGTGCACTTCACGACGCAGTTCCCGGCGATGGTGTTCCTGCTGCTGTGGGGCATGCCCTTCCTCGTCGAGGCCCAGGGGCTCTCGCGGACCACCGCGGGCGGGCTGCTCACGCTGGTGGTCGCCTCGAACATGGCGCTCGGCCTGGTCTACGGCCAGATCGTCGGCCGGAGGCAGTCCTCCCGGATCCCGCTCGCCCTGGGCACGGTCGGCCTCACCGCCCTGCTCTGGGGCTCGGTCCTGGCCTACCCCGGGGACCACGCGCCGATGTGGCTGCTGATCGCGCTCTGCCTGGTGCTGGGCACGTGCGGACCGGCGTCGATGATCGGCTTCGACTTCGCCCGGCCCGCCAACCCGGCGGAACGTCAGGGCACCGCCTCCGGAATCACCAACATGGGCGGATTCATCGCCTCGATGACGACCCTGCTGGTGGTGGGCCTGCTGCTCGACGCCACCGGGGACAACTACCGCATCGCGTTCTCGTCGGTCTTCGTCCTCGAACTCCTGGGCCTCGCCCAGATCCTGCGCCTGCGCGGCCGCGCCCTGGCCCGCGAACGCGAGCGTGCGGGGACGGGTGCGGCTCCGGTCGCCCCGGTCACCCCGTCGGCCCCGGTCCCGGCCGCCACCGCCGTGGCCGCCTCCGGGGCCGGCGCCCCCGTCGGCACCCCTGCCGACCCGCGGCCGGCCCGGTGACGTCCGGTGCCGGCCCGGCATGCGCGCAGGCCCCGTACCGCGGAGGACGGGACCGGGTGGGACAGACCCCCGTCCTTTCCCACCCATTCGTCCGTCCGCTCCGCGGAGTCGGGTTCCGGCCAACGCGTGCCGAGCCTATGAGGGCCCCGCGCGGCCGCGTGTGCACTGCGCGCAGGGACCGTTGACAATGCGCGCAGCGGCCTAGGTCGGAGGCCCGACTGTGCCATTGGCCGGGGCACCGGCCGCTCCCGCCGCCGCGGCCTCCTCCACCGCGGCGCGGCGGAACTCGCTGGGACTGGCCCCGTACGTATCGCGGAACAGGCGGCTGAACACCGAGGCGTTGGTGAATCCCCAGCGCACGGCCACGGTGTGGACGGGCACGGTCGGCTGCCCCGGGTCGGCGAGGTCCTCGCGGCAGCGCTGCAGCCGGCGCCGCCGGATGGCGGCCGCGACGCCCTCCCCGCGCTCCCGGAACAGGAGCTGGAGCCGGCGCAGCGAAAGGCTGTGCCGGGCTGCGACCTGGGACGGGGTCAGCTCGGGATCACCGAGGTTGTGCCCGATGAAGGTGTCGATCCGGGCCAGCAGCGCCCGGGTCCGGCTCTCCTCGGACAACTCGTCATCGGACCCGATCTGCCCGGCGAGGCAGGCACTGGCCAGGTCGAGGGCGACGGAGCCCAGCTGTTCCAGCTCGGCGGGCGCGCACTCCTCCCCGTGCGCGGCCAGGGAGCGCATGTACTGCGCGAGGATCGCCCCCATCCCCCGGTCGGCGGGGATCCGCTCGGCGAGCACCCGGTCCACCCGCTCCGACCGCAGCGGGAGCGCGGTGCGGGGGAGCGAGAGGATCACGGCCCGGACCGGCTCGGTGCCCGGGACGGCCGACTCGAAGGGGTGCGAGGTGTCCCACAGCACCAGGTCCCCCGAGAACGGCCCCGATTCGTTCCGGTTCTGCGCGATCCACATGGACCCGCTGGTCACCAGCCCCAACTGGTACTGCTCGGGGTCGCTGCTGCGGACGTGCGCCGCCGTGCGCCGGGCGCGCAGCGGGGCGTAGCCGAACTTCGACACCTGCACGGAGCCCAGGTCCAGCACGGCGGCCTCCGCCTGGAAGTCCCGCGCGTGCTCACTCCTGATCGACGTCGACACCAATTGCTGCGCCACCACGTCGGAAAACCAATCGAACCGGTCCGCTGCCGGTACGGCAGCGGACGACACCACGGACCACACCAAGGTTTCTCCGGTCTACGGAGTCACGGAGAAGTTGGCCAGGATGGCTTCGGCCAGTGCCGGGTCGCCCTCCACCTTCACCCGGTCGGCCACCGTGTGCGGACGCACCCGGCCGGCCGCGAGGCGGACGTACGTCTCCCAGTCCAGGGTCAGCGTCACCGCGGGCCCCAGCGAGGGTGCCTTGTCGATGGTGCCGCGGCCCTCCGCGTCGACCCGTACGGTCCGCATGAACTCCAGCGCCCCGTGCACGTCGATGACGACGGCCGAGTTCGCGGGCGCGCCCGCCTTCTTCGCGACCACCTTCGGCAGCCCGGAGAGCAGGACGTCCCTGGCCACGTACGCCCCCGGCGAATCCCAGTTCCCCGGTGCCCCCAGGGCCGCCCGCAGGTCCTGCTCGTGGATCCACACGTCGAACGCGCGCAGTCGCAGCGAGTGCTCCAGGGTGGCCGGCTCGCCCAGCGGGCCGCGGACCATCGTGGCCGGATCCCGCTTCTCGTTCCGCAGCTGCCGGGAGCGGCGGATGATCGTGTACTCCAGCTCGGAGGTCATCTCGGGCGCGGTGTGGTGGCGCCGCACGTCGACCTGCACTTCCATGTACCGGGAGAACTCGTCGACCACGTGCCGCAGGTCCCGCGGCAGGGTGTGGATCGGCCGCGGGTCGCCCAACTGCTCGCAGTCGATGCCGATGATGTGGGAGACGACATCGCGCACGGACCAGTTCGGGCAGGGCGTCGCCCGGTTCCACTCGCCTTCCGTCAGCGGAAGGACCAGCTCGGATATCGCCTCGACGGAGTGGGTCCACGCGTCGGCGTAGGGCTGAAGGCTGGGATGCGGATGGACGGTCAACGGGACCCCTAGCGTGCTGATCATTGGCCTGTTGGCGCGTTGGCTCATTGGCGCGTTCTGGAAGCTTGTGCAATGGCTTCAAAACTACGCTGCCGGTGAGCACCCCGGCAGTGCTTTCGTGTGACGATCGTAGGCCCGAGTTGACGGCTTGATAGCCAGGACGGTGGTACTGTGCGCGCTTCCCTGATCCAAATCGCGGTGAATGAGGGGGAGTCGGTGGTTTCCCGCCGCTCCCGTGCCGCTGACCTCGTGCGAGAACAGTCCGGCTCGGACCTCGTGGTCCTGCCGGAACTGTGGACCGTGGGCGCCTTCGCCTACGAGCAGTTCGAGACGGAGGCCGAGCCGCTGGACGGACCGACCTACGGGGCCATGGCCGCCGCCGCCCGCGATGCCGGCGTCTGGCTGCACGCCGGCTCCTTCGTGGAGCGCGCGGGCGACGGCTCCCTCTACAACACCGCGCTCGTCCTCTCCCCGACGGGCGAGCTCGCGGCCACGTACCGCAAGATCCACCGCTTCGGCTTCGACCAGGGTGAGGCCGTCCTGATGTCCGCGGGCGAGTCCCTGACCGCGGTCGCCCTGCCGGAGCAGACCCTCGGCCTCGCCACCTGCTACGACCTGCGCTTCCCGGAGCTGTTCCGCGGTCTGGTCGACGCCGGGGCGACGACGCTGGTCGTCTCCGCGGGCTGGCCGGCCCGCCGCCGGGGCCACTGGACGCTGCTGAACCGGGCCCGTGCCGTCGAGAACCAGTCGTACGTCCTCGCGTGCGGGACGGCCGGCACCAACGGGGGCGTGGAACAGGCCGGCCACAGCCTGGTCGTGGACCCGTGGGGCGAGGTCCTGGCGGAGGCGGGCCCGGGGGAGGAGGTCCTGACGGTCGACCTCGACCCGAAGAAGGTCGGCGAAACCCGCGAGCAGTTCCCGGCCCTGAAGGACCGCCGTCTCGGCCTCTGAGCCCGCGGACGGTCCCGGCACACGTGCGTGGTTTACTCGCGCGGAGCCCTCGGGGGACGCGTACACGGACGGGGTGGGGGCCATGGCAAACGGAATGACGGCGGCGGAACCGGCACGGTCGGTCGAACCGGCTTCGGAAGCGGAAGCGGAAGCGGAAGCGGAATCGGCACCGGCACCGGCACCGGCTTCGGTGCCGCAGCCCGAACCGGCCTCCGTTCCGGTGGAACGGACCCACTGGCTCCAGCGGTCGGTGGCCGGCCTCGCCACCCTCCTCACCGCCGCCACGGCGGCCTGGGGGCTGGCGTCCCCGCTCGGCCCGATCATGTTCTTCCCCCTCGTCGTCATCTCATCGACCCTCTTCGTCCGCGACCGCGATGCCTTCCGCGCCCTGTGCCTCGCCATCGGTGCGGGCGGGCTCCTCCTCGGGATCCTGCTGGCCGACTTCGGCCTGTTCCCGGTGATCCCGTCGGCGGTCGTGCTGCTCCTGGCCCGCTCGGCCGATCCGCGCCGCGGCCCGGCCCCCGCCCGCGTGTACGCCGGCGTCGCCGCGCTGGTGACCGGGGCGGTGCTGATGGGCGTCGGCGCGATGGCGTACCAGGTCTATCTGAGGCCCTCGTACGCCTACTCCGTGGACATGCCCGGCTCCCTGTACAGCGACGAAGGCGTCGCCAAGGCGGACCTCCGGCTGCCCGGAGTGACGGGCTTCCACGAGAAGTTCGTCGCTCCCGGGACCCGCCTGGAGGTGACGTACGACGAGAACCTCACCGGATCCGAGCGCGCCGCTCTGCGCCGGGCCCTCACGGCCATCCCCGGCGCGGGCCCGCTCAAGGACTGCGGCAGCGGCGACTGCGACTGAGCGGTACGACGCGTCCGAGCGGGGCTACTCCTCGCCCGGGCCCTCCCGCTCCTTCTCCGCCATCCGGATCACGCACACCGCGACGGCGATCAGCAGCGAGGCGTCGGCGTCCTCGCGGACCACGTCGACGGCGTACGTCTCGCGGATCCGGTACCACTGCCGGGAGACCAGGGCGAGCAGCTCCCCCTCGTACTCGACCTTGAACTCCCGGTCCAGGATCCGCCCGCTGACATCGAGCTCGGTGCCCTCGTTGAGCGTGACCAGGTAGTGGTTGCGCAGCAGCGAGAGCCGCTTCTTCCGGATCACCGCGAGCCGCCGCTCGTCGCGCTCCAGGGTCATCGCGTCGCGCAGGGCGAAGAGCTTCTCCCGCAACGTGATGAGGATCCGCCCGTCGGGATCCTTCAACTCCAGGGTGTCCCGGAACCGCAGGGCCTTCCCGTCGACGAGGAAGGCGTGCCGGCCGTCCTCGTCCTCGATCCAGTAGTCGTCCCCGATGGCCAGCATTTTGTCCCGTACCAGGTATTTCACGCCCTCATCGCTGCCCGCGATAGGTTCCCGTCATGCCACTCCTCTACGTGACCGACCTGGCGTACCCGGCGCGCGGCCGCCGCTACGGCGACGAGGACGTCTTCCTCACCGCACGCCTGCGCGAGCACTTCCCGCTGGCCCTCTGCCACCCCCTGGACGCGGAGGCCCTCCTCCCGGCCTTCGACACGGTCGTCGTCCGCAACAGCGGCCCGGTCATCCACCACCAGCAGGCCTACGACTCGTTCCGCGCGGCCGCCCTCGCCGCCGGCACCCGCGTCTACAACCCCCTGACGGGCCGCGGCGACATGGCGGGCAAGCAGTACCTCGTCGACCTGACCGCCTCGGGCCACCCGGTCATCCCGACGATCGACGACCCGGCGCACCTGCACCTCCTGCCCCCGTCCCCCACCTACGCGGTGAAGCCGAAACAGGGAGCGGACTCGATAGGCCTGACCTTCACCCCGCACCCGGACTGCGCCCCGGGGGAGTTCCTGATCCAGCCCCGGATCGACTTCTCCTACGAAGTCTCCTTCTACTTCGTGGACGACACCTTCCAGTACGCCCTCTACGCCCCCGACCCGGCCCGCCGCTGGGAGCTCGCCCCCTACGACCCCACGCCCGCGGACCTCTCCTTCGCCCGCACCTTCATCGCCTGGAACACCCTCACCCACGGCATTCAGCGCGTGGACGCCTGCCGGGCCCCCTCGGGCGACCTCCTCCTGGTGGAACTGGAGGACCTCAACCCGTACCTGTCCCTGGACCTCCTCCCCGCCCACGCCCGGGACGCCTTCGTGACGGCCCTCGTCCGCTCCCTCCAGAGCTTCGGAGCCTGATGCCGGACCCGGCTGCGAGCCTCGGGGGGCACCTCTCCCGCGCCCGAGCGCCCTCTTCGTCTAACCCTGGGCGGGCCTGGCGGTGCGCCGCCGCGCCACGTAGCGGAGCAGGCCCCAGATCGCCGCGGCGTTGACCAGGGCGCTGACCAGGATCGCGCCGTAGAAGCCGAATTCGGCCCCCATGTCGAGCTTGCCCTCGTAGGACGTGTCCGGCGCCACCCAGTCCGAGGGCGGGGCGGACCCCGGTGCGAACGCCGTGGGCGGCGGCTCGGGCGGCTGCGAGCCTTCGTAGATGGGCCCCTCGACCGGGGCCGACTCGTCCAGGGCGTCCGCCGCGGGTCCGAAGACGCCCAGCAGCAGGAGGCTGACCGGCGCGGTGGCGAGGATCGGCCAGACTGCGAAGATCCCGATGTCCCCCGTCCGGCTGCCGACCGCGATGTAGACCAGCATCGCGACCACCAGCGCCAGGTACGCACCGGGCACCCACATCTCAGCCTTTGACCAGCGCCGCACCATGACGTTCTCCGTTTCCCGTTCTGCGTTCCGCTTCGTTCGTTCTGTTGCCAGTCTCGAAGCTGCCGGGTCCCGCCACCTGAGTACGCCTACTCATCCTGTGCTGCCCCGCGTACCTGGTCAGAGCCGTGCAGGGGATGGGTGCCGGGGGGCGCGCACGCCTCCGAGGGGCCGGAGGGGATAACGCTTGGGTCACGGTCGGAGATCGCGTGCAGCAGTCGGGGAGCGGGCTCCGTCAGGTGGGGCGGGGGAGCCAAGGGGGCTTCGGGAGGGACGCAGATGCTCAAGAGGCACGGGCCGGGTGGCCATGCGAACCGCTGACGTCCCTGCCTTCACGGCCTTCGTGGAGGCACGGTCGTCGGCGCTGTTCAGGACCGCGCTGCTGATCACCGGCGAGCGTCATGTGGCCGACGACCTGGTGCAGTCCACGCTGGAGCAGGTGTGCCGGCACTGGCGCAAGGTCCGCTCCGCCGACGCACCGGAGGCCTACGCGCGCCGGATCCTGGTGAACCTCGCGAACGACCGGTGGCGCAAGCTGCGCGGCCGGGCGGAAGTACCCCTGGACGACGGCATCGGGGGCGGGCACGTCGATCCGTACAAGGGCCTCGTGGTTCGCGACGAGTTGATGCGCGCACTGCAGTCCCTGCCGGTCGGCATGCGGACCGTGCTGGTGTTGCGGTACTTCGAAGACCTCGACGACGCGGAGATCGGCCGCTTGATGAACATCTCGGCCGGCTCGGTCCGGTCCCAGGTGGCCCGGGGCCTGTCGAAGCTCCGGTCGACCGTCGGCACACACGCACTGCGCGCACGTTCGGAGGAGGCGGCATGAAGGACTTCGACCTGGAGGAGGAGCTGGCCGCGGCCATGCTCGACCGCACCCGGCAGGAACCGCCGCGCGGCTACGACGTGGACGGCCTCATCGGGTCGGTGCGCCGGCGCCACCGCCTGCGCCTGCGGACAGGTGCGGCGGCAACCGTGGCGATCGTGGCCCTGGGCGGCGGGTTCTTCGCCCGACAGGGCCAGGACCGCGCCCCGGCGCCCGTACCGGCAGCGACCGCGCCGAGTGCCGACGCGCCTCCCCCGCCCACGGCACCGCCGGCCGACCCGGCCCGGACGGCGAACACCCTGTTCCTCGCCGCCCTGCGCTACCAGAACCCGGCCACCCGCTCCGGCGTGGTTCCGGCCGAGGTGGCGGCGCTGTTCGCCAACGAGCCGACGTACCAGCGGATCTGGGGCGCCGACTCGCTCGGTGTGACCTGCGGCGTCACGGTCGACGGCGTGCTGGCGGCGGGTGAGGTCCTGTTGTACCGGGGGACCGAACGGCTCGACCGGACCCCTTCCCTCGCCTTCGACGGGACCACGGGCAAGGTGACCGACCTGACCTGCGCGACGAGCACCGGCGGCGGCAAGGCGGGCGACCCCACGGTTTCCGGCTTCTACGGCGGGCTGGTGGCGGCCGCCAAGTCCGGTGACTCCACGGCAGCGGCGGCGCTCGGGAAGCAGTACGTGACCGAGCAACTGCGCTCCGCCCAGGGCGCGACCGCCGGCACCTGCTCCTCCACCGCACCCCTGCTCTGGCTCGCCGACAACCCCTCGTCCGGCACCCTCACCCACGGTTGGACCGTGCACCTCGGCGGCGACTTCCACTTCCCGGTCGAGATCGACGAGAACGCGAAGATCGCCAGATCCTGCGGCGGGTGACCCGCACCAGCGGCTGCCGCTGAGGCGCGACAGCAGCCGACCGCAGGCGACAGCACCAGACGAGACCGGACCGAGCCCGTACGGCGGCACGTCCGGAGCCCTGCCACGCCCTGACATGCCCCCACCCGCATCGGCAGGCCCTGCCACGCCCCGGGGTGATGTCCGCGTGCCCGGGCCCGACATCCGAAAGCGAGTGCCGGTATGAAGCGTCGGACAGCCTTCCTGCCGTTCCTGCCCCTGCTCGTGGGCGCCGCCCTGGTGGCCCACCTCCTGGTCCCCGGTCTCGCCCAGGGCACGCCTCCCCGCCCCCTGCCGACGGCGGCAGCCCCGACGGCGCCCGGCACGCTGCCGCCCCGGCCGGGACCCGCCCCCGCGGACACGGCGACTGCGGACACGGCGACCGCGGAGCAGGCCGTGCGCCGCGCGCTCGACGGGCTCGGGGCGCACCACGGCCGGTACGCGCTCGCCGTCGAGGACCTCACCTCGGGCCGCGCGGCCGCCTACGGCCCGTCCACCGAGACCTTCACCTCCGCGAGCATCATCCTGGCCGCCCTGCTGCTGCGGGCCCAGGACCGTGGGGTCCGGCTCACCTCCGCCCAGCGGCGGCTGGCCTCCGACATGATCCGCTTCAGCGACAACGACGCCGCTCAGGAACTCTGGATCGGCATCGGCGGACGCCGGGGTCTGGACGCGGCCAACGCCCGACTCGGATTCGCCCCGGCACACGCCGGCCAACGGGGGCCCTGGGGACTCACCCGGACCACGGTCCACGACCAAATCACCCACCTGAAGGCCGTGTTCACGCAGAACTCGCCGCTGACCGCCGCATCCCGGTCGTACGTACGCGCCCTCATGAGCGACATAGCCGGCGGACAGAACTGGGGCGTCGGCGCAGCGGCAGCCCCCGGCGACCGGCCCGTGCTCAAGAACGGCTGGCTCCCGGTCGGAACGCCCGCGCTCTGGGCCGTCAACAGCACGGGCCTCGTCGAGCGCGCCGGGCACACGCTGCTGGTCGTCGTCCTCACCGACGGCCAGCCCACGCGGGAGGCCGGCACCGCACTCGTCGAGCGGGCCGCGGCAGCCGCGGTCGGGGCGCTGGTGCTGCGCACTCCCTGAAAGCCTCAGGATGGCAAGCTTGAAGCATGAACGATGCTGCCCCGTCGCCCACCCCCGCGCCCGTGCCCCGCCGCCGTGCCCGTGTCCGCGCCCCCGAGCTGATCGGCAAGGGCGGCTGGCTGAACACCGGAGGCAAGGAACTCACCCTCGCCGACCTGCGAGGACGGATCACGATCCTCGATTTTTGGACCTTTTGCTGTGTGAACTGCCTGCACGTGCTCGACGAGTTGCGCGAGCTGGAGGAGAAGCACCGGGACACCGTCGTGATCGTCGGGGTGCACTCGCCGAAGTTCGTGCACGAGGCCGACCACTCCGCCGTCGTCGACGCCGTCGAGCGGTACGGGGTGCACCACCCCGTCCTCGACGATCCCGAGCTCGCGACCTGGAAGCAGTACGCCGTCCGCGCCTGGCCTACGCTCGTGGTGATCGACCCGGAGGGGTACGTCGTCGCGCAGCACGCCGGGGAGGGGCACGCGCACGCCATCGCGAAGCTCGTGGAGGAGCTGGAGGCCGAGCACGAGGCCAAGGGGACGCTGCGGCGCGGGGACGGGCCGTACGTGGCGCCCGACCCGGTGGCGGGGGACCTGCGGTTCCCCGGGAAGGCGCTGCTGCTGCCCTCCGGGAACCTGCTGGTGTCCGACACGACCCGGCACCAGCTGGTGGAGCTGGCTGCCGACGGGGAGAGCGTCGTACGGCGCTTCGGCAGCGGGGAGCGCGGGTTCACCGCCGAGAGCTTCAGCGAGCCCCAGGGGCTGGCGCTGCTGCCCGACGGGTCCGTGGTCGTCGCCGACACCGTCAATCACGCGCTGCGTCGGTTCGACCCCGTGACCGGGGCCGTGGAGACCGTCGCCGGGACCGGGCGGCAGTGGTGGCAGGGCTCCCCGACTTTCGGGCCGGCGCTGGACGTGTCCCTGTCCTCGCCGTGGGACGTCGCCTGGTGGCGGGGCCGGGTGTGGATCGCGATGGCGGGCGTGCACCAGCTGTGGACGTGGGACCCGGAGACGGGGACCGTGGAGGTCGCCGCCGGGACGACGAACGAGGGGCTGCACGACGGGCCGGCCGCCGAGGCCTGGTTCTCCCAGCCGTCCGGGCTCGCGGCCACCCCGGACCGCCTGTGGATCGCCGACTCCGAGAGCAGCGCCCTGCGGTACGTCCACCCCGACGGGGACGGCGGCTACGTCATCAGCACCGCCGTCGGCACCGGACTCTTCGACTTCGGGCACCGGGACGGCGACGCCGCCCAGGCGCTGCTCCAGCACCCGCTCGGCGTCACCGCGCTGCCCGACGGGTCGGTCGCGGTGTGCGACACGTACAACCACGCCCTGAGGCGGTACGACCCCGCCACCGGGCAGGTCACCACCCTCGCCACCGACCTGCGCGAGCCCAGCGACGCCGTGCTCGTCGGGGACGACATCGTGGTCGTGGAGTCGGCCCGGCACCGGCTGACCCGGCTGCGGCTTCCCGAGGAGGCCGTACGGGTCGACGCGGTCGCCCACCGCACGCAGCGGGCCGCCACCGAGGTGGCCCCCGGCACGCTCCGGCTCGACGTCGTCTTCCAGGCGCCGTCCGGGCAGAAGCTCGACACCCGCTACGGGCCCTCCACCCGGCTGCTGGTTTCCTCGACGCCGCCCGAGCTGCTGACGGGCGGCGAGGGGGCCGGGACCGACCTGTTCCGGGAGCTCGCGCTGAACCCGGAGCTGACCGGGGGCGTCCTGCACGTCTCCGCGATGGCCGCATCCTGCGACGACGACCCGGAGAACGAGTACCCCGCCTGCCACGTCCACCAGCAGGACTGGGGCGTGCCGGTGAGCATCACCGCCGGGGGCGCGACCCGGCTGCCGCTGGTGCTGGCGGGGATGGACGACTGAGACGCGGCATGACCGTGCCCGCCGGGGGAGATGCCCCGGCGGGCACGGTCACGAACGCGTGGTGACGGACGCTCAGTTCTCCAGGAACGCCTGCATCACGTTGGCCAGGAGGTACGGGTCGTCCGCGCCGCACAGTTCGCGGGCGCTGTGCATGGAGAGGATCGCCACGCCGATGTCGACGGTCTGGATGCCGTGGCGCGCGGCGGTGATCGGGCCGATCGTCGTGCCGCACGGCATCGAGTTGTTGGAGACGAAGGTCTGCCACGGGACGCCGGCGCGCTCGCAGGCGTTCACGAACACGGCCCGGCCGCTGCCGTCGGTCGCGTAGCGCTGGTTGACGTTGACCTTCAGGATCGGGCCGCCGTTGGCGCGCGGGTGGTGCGACGGGTCGTGCCGCTCCGCGTAGTTGGGGTGCACGGCGTGGCCGGTGTCCGAGGAGAGGCAGATCGCGCCGGCGAAGGCCCGCGCGCGGTCCTCGTAGGTGCCGCCGCGCGAGAAGACTGAACGTTCCAGCACGTTGCCCAGCAGGGGCCCGTCCGCGCCGGTGTCCGACTGCGAGCCGTTCTCCTCGTGGTCGAAGGCGGCCAGGACGGGGATGTGGTCGAGGTGGGCGGCGGTGGAGGCCGCGGCCAGGGCGGCGACGCCCGCGTGGACCGACAGCAGGTTGTCCATGCGGGGGCCCGCGAGGAGTTCGCGGTCGCGGCCCAGGTAGGCCGGGGGCTCGATCGAATGGACCATCAGGTCCCAGCCGGCGACCGAGCCGCGGTCGAGGCCCTCCTCGTCCTCCAGGAAGGCGATCAGGTCGCCTTCGTGGACGTCGCCGAGACCCCAGATCGGCTGCATGTGCCGCTGCTTGTCCAGCTTGAGCCCGTCGGTGTTCACCGACCGGTCCAGGTGCACGGCGAGTTGGGGTACGCGCATCAGCGCACGGTCGATGTTGACGAGCCGTTCGGTGCCGTCGAGCAGGGTCAGCCGTCCGGCCAGGCCCAGGTCGCGGTCGAGCCAGGTGTTGAGCAGGGTGCCGCCGTAGATCTCCACGGCGATCTGCCGCCAGCCCTGGGTGCCGGTGTCGGGCAGCGGCTTGACCCGGAGGTTGGGGGAGTCGGTGTGCGCGCCGATGATCCGGAACGGGGTGTGCGCGGCCGCGCCTTCGGGCACGTACCAGGCGATGATCGCGCCCCCGCGGAGTACGAACTTGCCTCCCGTGCTCGCGTCCCACGCGTCGGTCTCGGCCAACTGCCTGAATCCCGCCTTCTCCAGCCGCTCGGCCGCGTTGGCCACGGCGTGGTACTGCGACGGACTCGCCGCCAGGAAGGTCATCAGGTCGTCGGTGTGGCCGCGGTCGAAGCGGGCGGCGGGAGAGCTCATGTGGTTCACCTTAACGACGGTCGTGTTCGTCATGGCCGGACTGCGGCGGATAACCGGAGGACGGGGCCGCGGGCGATGGCCCGGGCGCCCGGAGCCTGGTCAGCCCGGCGGACGGTCGAAGCGGCGCTGCAACTGTCTGCGCTCGCCCCGGCGAATGCGCGGGAGCATCTCCGGGGTCTGCGCGGAGCGCTGCGCGCGCCTCTTGCGTCCGGCGCAGAAGATACAGGCCTCACCGGGAGGGGCGTCGGGATCGATGGGTGCGCCGGGGTGCTCGGAGCAGCCCGAGGCGTTGCGCGGCCGGGACAGCTCGCGGGCCACGATGAAGGCGCGGTGCAGGTCGTCGGCCATCGCGACGAAGTCGTCGGGCGGCGAGGAGAGGCTCAGGTGGAAGCGCCGCTCCTCGACCGTGCGCAGGCGGCTCTGCAGCGCCTGGAGGGTGTACGGGGGCTCGGGCACGGGGTACCCGAGGCGGCGCTGCTCCCCGGCGGGCGGGGCGGCGGACGCGGCCCGGGCACCCTGCGCGCGCAGTCCGAGGCGGCGCCGGTCGTTGCAGATCAGGCAGCGCCCCCAGCCGTCGGGCGCCTCGGGGTCGAGGGCGCCGTTGGGGTGCTCCGGACAGCCGGTGTAGCTCTTGGCGGGGGCGAGCCCGGCGGCGGTCTGGAAGGCGGTGTAGAGGGCGTCGGCCACCGATTCGTACTCGGTGGGGTGGGCGCCCTCGTAGAGCTCCTTGAGGTGGTCTCCGAGGCTGCCCACGGCGGACTGCAGCTCCTTGAGGGCATAGGGGCGCCCGGTCGGGACCGAATACCCCCTGCTGCCGCGCTGCTGCTCCTGTGGACTCATACCCACGAGCGTCCCACGAACCACCCACATCCCGGGAACCCCGCAGCCCACAGGCGGTACGGGGCCCTGGAAGAGCCGGCGCGCACCGCCTCCCGCGCGCACGCCGACGGCCGGGCCCCCGTGCGGAGGACCCGGCCGTTTGCGCGTACGTACACCGCGTACAGCTGCGGGAGGAGTGACGGGCCTAGAAGGCGGCCTCGTCGAGCTCCATCAGGGTGTTGTCGACGGCCTCGGCGAGCGCGCGGGCCACCGAGACGCCCGGCAGGATCTGGGAGGCGAAGAACTTCGCCGCCGCGATCTTGCCGGTGTAGAACGGCACGTCCTTGGCGGAGGCGGTCGGCAGCTTCTCGGCGGCCACGGCCGCGCCCTTGAGGAGCAGGTAGCCGACGACCACGTCACCGGAGGCCATCAGCAGCCGGGTGGTGTTCTGGCCGACCTTGTAGATGTTCTTGACGTCCTCGCCGGTGGCGGTGAGGTCGACGATCATCTGGCCGACGATGGCCTCCAGGTCGACGGCCGCCTTGGCGAGCGCGTCGCGGGCCGGGGCGAGGTCCTCGCCGCCGGGGCCCTCGGCCAGGAACTTCTTGAACGTCTCGGAGAGGACGTTCAGGGCGGCACCCTGGTCGCGGACGATCTTCCGGAAGAAGAAGTCCTGGCCCTGGATGGCCGTGGTGCCCTCGTAGAGGGTGTCGATCTTGGCGTCGCGGATGTACTGCTCGATCGGGTATTCCTGCAGGTAGCCCGAGCCGCCGAAGGTCTGGAGCGACTGCGCGAGCTGCTCGTAGGACTTCTCGGAGCCGTAGCCCTTCACGATCGGCAGGAGCAGGTCGTTCAGCCCGACCAGGGACGCGGTGTCTTCGCCGGCGGCCTGCTTGAGCTGGATCTCGTCCTGGATCGAGGCGGTGTACAGGACCAGGGCGCGCATGCCCTCGGCGTACGCCTTCTGCGTCATGAGCGAGCGGCGCACGTCGGGGTGGTGCGTGATGGTGACCTTGGGGGCCGCCTTGTCCATGAACTCGGCCAGGTCCGGACCCTGCACGCGCTCCTTGGCGTACTCCAGCGCGTTCAGGTAGCCGGTCGACAGGGTCGCGATGGCCTTCGTGCCGACCATCATCCGGGCGAACTCGATGATCATGAACATCTGGCGGATGCCGTCGTGCTTGTCACCGATCAGCCAGCCCTTGGCGGGGTGCTGGTCGCCGAAGGTCATCTCGCACGTGTTGGAGGCCTTGAGGCCCATCTTGTGCTCGACGTTCGTCGCGTAGACGCCGTTGCGCTCGCCCAGCTCGCCGGTCTCCCAGTCGAAGTGGAACTTCGGGACCAGGAAGAGGGAGAGGCCCTTCGTGCCCGGGCCGTGGCCCTCGGGGCGCGCGAGGACGTAGTGGAGGATGTTCTCCTCCATGTCGTGCTCGCCGGACGTGATGAAGCGCTTCACGCCCTCGATGTGCCAGGAGCCGTCGTCCTGCTGGACCGCCTTGGTGCGGCCGGCGCCGACGTCCGAGCCGGCGTCCGGCTCGGTGAGCACCATGGTGGAGCCCCAGCGCTTCTCGACCGCGAGCGCGGCGATCTTCTTCTGTACCTCGTTGCCCTCTTCGAAGAGGACGCCGGCGAACGCCGGGCCGGAGGAGTACATCCACACGGCCGGGTTCGCGCCCAGGATCGTCTCGGCGAAGGCCCAGATCAGGGAGCGGGGCGAGGTGGTGCCGCCGATCTCCTCGGGCAGGCCCAGGCGCCAGTACTCGGAGTCCATGAAGGCCTTGTAGCTCTTCTTGAAGGACGCCGGGACGGGCGCGGTGTTCGTCGCCGGGTCGAAGACCGGCGGGTTGCGGTCGGCGTCCTCGAAGGAGGCGGCCAGCTCGTTCTCCGAGAGCTTGGCGATCTCGCTGAGGATCGTCTTGGCGGTCTCGGTGTCCATCTCACCGAACGGGCCGGTGCCGTACACGTTGTCGCGGCCGAGCACCTCGAAGAGGTTGAACTCGATGTCGCGGAGATTCGACTTGTAGTGCCCCATGGCGACGGCTCCGTTAAGGCTCGGTGAGAGTGGTTCGTCGTGCATACCAATCGGTAACCTAATAATGCTACCCGTGGGTAATAACGGCAACCCTTCGGTGGCGACTGTGACCAGGGTCAAGTTCGAACTCGCACCAGACGGTCTTGCTCCGGGGCCCCTGGACGACCCCCCCATCGCAGCGCCAGCGCGTCGAGCAGGGCCAGGCCGCGACCGGATTCGTCGCCTTCCGTTGCCTGCCGCAGTACGGGCCATGCGCGCGGATCGGGGTCGGTGAGCTCGACCCGCATACGGGCTGCCCTTCCGGTGATCCGCAGCGTCACGGGCGTGCCGTTGCCCAGGTGGGCGAGGGCGTTGGTCAGCAGCTCGCTGACGCAGAGCTCCACGGTGTGGCTCCCCAGGTGCTCGCGTACCGCTTGGCGGGCCAGGGGGATGGCGCCGGGGGTGACGAGGAGGCGCATCGTGAGGTCGCTGTTCACGGGGTGCCCGCCAGGGCTTCGGCGAGGCGCTGCGCGGTGGCCGGGTTGCAGTTGCCGAGGGCGATGAGGGGTGGGGAGTCGTACCGCCCGGCGTAGGAGAGGAGGTGGAGGTCGAGGGAGGGGAGGGTGATGCCGTGTCCTGCGAGTGCGGCTCGGAGGTTGTCCAGGGCGGTGGTCGCCTCACGGTCTTGGGGATGGTCGCTCATGCGGATTCCTTCGCAGCTGGGGGTGACGAACTGCTCACAGGCTGGCGTGGGTCCGCGTAGCGTGGGAAGCGTTTCCGGTCCACAGTGCGAAGTGTGGAAAGCAGGTTCCGACGATGGCCGCAGGCAAGGACATTGACGGTTCGGCGAGCGTGCCGGCCTTCTACGGCGCGGAGTTGCGCTGGCGGCGCGAAGCTGCGGGGCTCACCCTCCGAGAGGCCGTCGCGGGCAGCTACTACGGGGTCAGCTACCTGAGCGAGATCGAGCGGGGCAATCGACGGATCCCGTTGGACCTGGCCCAACACCTCGACCGGATCCTGGGCGCAGACGGGTTCCTTACGCGCCGCTGCGAGGACGTGCGGAAGGCGCGAAGCGATGCCGTGGCGCCGTACTTCGCGGAAGCCCTGGAGTTGGAGTCGCGTGCGGAGGAGATCGAGGAGTGGAACCCCATGGTCCTCCCGGGGCCCTTGCAGCTGGAGCCGTACATCAGGGAGCTGGTCCACGCTGCCGAACCGCTAGCAGGTGAGGAGCGAGTCGCCCGGCTGGTCGCTGCGAGGCGTGACCGAGCGTGGGTCTATGAGGATGCCGATGGGCCCGCGTCCTGGGTCGTCATCCACGAATCGCTCCTTCGGCAGCCGGTCGGTGGGGACGAGGCGATGGCGGAGCAGCTGGCCCATGTGGCTGCTGTGGCCCGACGGCGCCGATACATTCCGCAGATCCTGCCGTGCAATGCCGGTGCGCACCCTTTCATGATGGGTGCGACCCATTTCATGAGTTTCAGCGATGCTCCGCCGGTCGTGTACATGGAGAGCATGTACAGCGGACAGATGATCGACGACCCAAGCGTTGTGGTGCAGTACCAGAAGGCGTACGACCGCCTCCGGGCGTCCGCGCTACCGCCCGAGGCGTCCCTGAAGATGATCGAAGCCGCAGCCGAAGATTACGGAAGTGGCAGCCATGCACGGCGCCTTGAGCGCAGCCACCTGGCTACAGCACCACCCCCATGGGGCACAGAGTCCAGGCGGGCGGGCTGATCAGGAGCGCTCCCTTCCGGGCTGCGCGGCCGAGGGTGGGGCCTCCCTTCGCGGGGCGAGAGGCCCACTTCGGTCCACTGACCGGAACTCGACGCACCCGCGGGCCACCGCCTCGGTAGGCTTCGGGCCATGTACGGCTACGACCAGAACGTGAGCGCGGGGCAGCAGGGCGGCTACGCCCAGCAGCAGCCCCAGCAGGGCTACGCGCAGCAGCAGCCTCAGCAGCCGCTGTACCCCGAGCCCTCGCCGCCCTCCCTCGCGGACGCGGTACGCGCCTTCACGACCGGGTCGCTGTCCGCCGAGGACTTCCAGCAGATCTTCGCCTCCTCGAAGGTCTACTGCCCGCGCGGCGACACCCCGGGATTCCTCGCGCTGCACAACACGCAGCAGCCGGTCATCCCGATGTTCACCACGCTCAAGGAGCTGCGCCGGTACGCCGGCAAGGAGTCCAAGTACTTCGTGATCACCGGCGCCGAGGTGATCGACCTGCTGCCCACCGGCTACGGCTTCGTCCTCGACATGGAGGGCGACCACCGGATGGTCTTCGACGCGAAGGCGGTCGAGCAGATGGTCGACTTCGCCATGCGCCGCATGTACGGCTAGGCAGGCACACAGGGCTGTGCCGCTAGGGGGGTTGCCATGCTGCGCGTGCACTTCGAGGCCGAGGACCTGCTCAACGTCACCTTCGCGAGCGAACCGCTGCCCCTGGTGGAGCTGGCCCTCGCGCTCGTCGCCGCGCAGCGTACGGACCAGCAGGCGGTTTTCGGCCGTTGGCGGAGCCTGGCCGCGCGGGAGCTGCCCGGGCGGGTGCGGCCGCTGTTCGACCTGCTGCGCCCCGACGGTGACAACCCGCACTTCGTGGAGCCGTACGCGCGCAGCCTGGAGGAGGGCCTCACCGTCATCCGGGACCGGGTCCCCTTCCTCACGCCGGAGGGGCTGGCCCGCGCCGCCGTCCGCGCGCCCGGGTCCCCGAGCTGGCTGCGTGCCCTGTGGCGCCAGGACCGGGAGGCCTGGAACCAGCTCGACTCCGCGATCCGGTCCGCGTACGACGTGCTCATCGCCCCGCAGTGGCCGCGCATCCGGCAGTCCTTCCAGGCGGACGTGGCCTGGCGGACCCGGCTGCTGGCCGCGCACGGGATCAAGGCCTGCCTGGCCAGCACGCACCCGGCGGCCGACTGGTCGGGCCTGGCCTTCGAGGTGGGCCGGCCGCCGGACTACGAGGTCCGGCTCGGCGGGCGCGGGCTGGTGCTGATGCCGTCGCCGTTCTGGACGGGCCGCCCGCTGCTGGACGACCACCCGGACGGGACGTACGTACTCCTCTACCCGGCGCTGACCCCCCTGCCCCTGGTCTCCCCGGACCGGGCGGAGGGCGCGCTGGACGCGCTGCTCGGGCGGACCCGGGCGGCCGTGCTCCAGCTGCTGATCGAGCAGCGGACCACCTCCGAGCTGGCCCGGGACCTCGACATCAGCCTCCCGTCGGTCTCGGAGCACACCCGCACCCTGCGCGCGGCCGGCCTGATCACCACGGCCCGGGACGGCAAGGCGGTCCTGCACTCCGCGACGGCGCTGGGCGTGGACCTGCTGCACAGCGGCGGCTGAACGCAGGTTTCGGCGGTACCCGAAAGGATCGCGGCGCGGGCCGGGGGTCCCGAGTATCAGTGCTGCGGGGGAAAGCCCGCTCCTACTGACCAGGGGAGACCGCAATGGCACGTACGTCCTTACGCACGAAGCTCGCGGCAGTGGCGGCCACGGGGGTGATGGCGCTGGGCACGGGGGTCCTGGCGGCGTCCCCGGCCGAGGCGGCCGTGGCCTGCCCGTACGAGTACTTCTGCGCCTATCCGCAGGCCAACTTCGTCGGTACGCCGATCATGACCTGGCAGTGCAATGACGTCCGGGCCATGCCGTGGTACGGGACCGGCTCGTGGATCAACAACCAGACCTCGGGCACACGTGCGCGGTTCGGCATGGTCGGCGGCGGCACTCTCTACACCGCAGGCGCCTACTCCCAGAACCCCGCCGTCGACTGGGGCCCGGTCGCCTCCATCGACCCCTGCTAGCCGCCGGGCCCGCTCCCGCGCCACGCTCGCACGACACGACATGAGGAGACAGCGATGACTCGAACCACGCGCAAGGCGCTCCGCGTCAAGGCGGCCGCGGTCCTGGCCACGGCGGCCCTGGCCATGGGCGTCGGCGTCCTCGCCGCGGCTCCGGCCCAGGCCGCCACGGCCCACCTGTGCCGCGACGCCAACCCGGCCTGCAACACCTGATCCACGGCACGGCACGGCTGGCGGCCCCGGGGGATTCCCCCCGGGGCCGCTTGCGTTCCGCGACGGGCCGTCCCGGAGCGAGCCGTGACCGGGGCCGGGCGGGGGCGGGAATGACGGCGGGGGGCGCGGTGTTCTGGCGGGTGGCAGAAAGTTCGGGTTTCAACTAAACTCGACGCCAGAAGGAGGTTCCGACCATGCCTGCAGTGACTGTGGAGAACCCGTTGACGCTCCCGCGCGTCGGGGAGCCGGCCCAGGAGACGACCGCCCGCAAGGTGCTGGCCGTCACGACCGCCCCGGGTGGCTTCGAGGGTGAGGGATTCCCGGTGCGCCGTGCGTTCGCCGGGATCAACTACCAGTACCTCGACCCGTTCATCATGATGGACCAGATGGGCGAGGTGGAGTACGCCCCGGGCGAGCCCAAGGGCACCCCGTGGCACCCCCACCGCGGCTTCGAGACCGTCACCTACCTGATCGACGGAACCTTCGTCCACCAGGACAGCAACGGCGGCGGCGGAGTCATCAACGGCGGCGACACCCAGTGGATGACCGCGGGCAGCGGCTTGCTGCACATCGAGGCCCCGCCGGAGTCGCTCGTCGTGTCCGGCGGGCTCTTCCACGGCCTCCAGCTGTGGGTGAACCTCCCCGCCTCCGACAAGATGATGCCCCCGCGCTACCAGGACATCGGCGGCGGCCAGGTCCAGCTGCTCTCCACCCCGGACGGCGGCGCCCTGCTCCGCGTGATCGCCGGTGAGCTGGACGGCCACCAGGGCCCCGGCATCACCCACACCCCGATCACGATGATCCACGCGACGGTCGCACCCGGCGCGCAGATCACCCTCCCGTGGCGCGAGGACTTCAACGCCCTGGCGTACGTCATGGCCGGCCGCGGCTCGGTCGGGGAGGACCGGCGGCCGGTGCACACCGGGCAGACCGTGGTCTTCGGAGAGGGCGGCTCGCTCACCCTGCGGGCCGACGAGGGCCAGGACGCCAACGCCCCGGCGCTGGAGATCGTCCTGCTCGGCGGGCAGCCGATCCGGGAGCCGATGGCGCACTACGGGCCGTTCGTGATGAACAGCAAGCACGAGCTGCAGCAGGCGTTCGACGACTTCCAGGCGGGCCGGCTGGGCCGCATCCCGACCACCGCCCGCACCGGCCTCGGCCACCGCGGCACGGGCGAGGCCGACACCGAGGCGTAGGCCCGGGGTTCGGACCTCGATCCGAGTACGTCACCGGCCGGCCGGGCGCGAGCCCGGACCGGCCGGACGCCGTTGGCGCGCCGGGCGGGGCGGGCACGGCGGCGGTCGAGCCGGCACGACGCGGCGTCGGCATTCGCCCGCAGGGGCGGGCCCGGCGTCGCCCGATACCGGCAGCGCCACGCGCGTGCCGTCTCCCGCGCGGGAGACGGAACCGTCCGGGTCCGACGAGCCGACCGCGCCGGAGCGGCAGCCCGGGTCCGGGTTCAAGAGCTCGCAGCCGGTGAACCCACCCTCCGCGCCTGCTCCGCGTCCGTCCCCGCAGCACACCGGCCCTTTGACCGTTCGCATCGTGATGGGGTCGAGCGGCAAGATCGCGCCGAACGTCTATCGGACCCGGTCCACGCCCGGCGCCAACACCGAGGTCTACGACGCGACGGGCCGCCTGGACACCAGCTGCTACGTGCAGTGGACGCTCAAACGCGGCGGCGAGGTGGTCAAGCTCCACCGCAGCGGCCGTTGCCGGCCGCCGAGCATCACCCTCTTCGCCTTCGACGACAGCCTCAGGGAGGTCGGCAGCTACACGCTGCAGGCCGACATCAGCACCGAATGGGGTCAGACGGGAAGCAAGACCATCGCGTTCGAAGTCGCCGCGGGCTAGGCCCGGAGGGCGCCCGCCCTCAGGCCGCCGGCCCCTCAGGCGCCCGCCCCCAGCAGCTGGATCAGCCGCGAGCTGCTGTCGGCGCCGAAGCCCGCGGCGACTCCGCGGCGGTACAGGT
The DNA here is from genome assembly GCF_059758875.1 of Streptomyces sp. GQ60. Taxonomy (NCBI): domain Bacteria; kingdom Bacillati; phylum Actinomycetota; class Actinomycetes; order Kitasatosporales; family Streptomycetaceae; genus Streptomyces; species Streptomyces sp. GQ60. The sequence goes on from NZ_JCAXEG010000007.1 coordinate 358,156, forward strand.
CGGCGTGCGCGGTCAGGATGCCGGTGTCCACACCGGAGTCGGCGGCGGTGTGGAGGATGTGCTCCACGCTCGCCGCGCACATGGCGAGGCGCTCGTACGTGCCCTCGTGCGCGTCCGCGTCGATCAGAGGGGCGGAGCCCTCGTAGAAGCCGCGCATGGTGTCGCCCGTGTAGCCGGCGTACGGCACGATGTCCGCGGCCGTCAGGCCGTTGGCCTTGGCCACGGCGAGGGCCTGGTACCAGCCGGTGTACGCGGTCCAGAACATGATCATGTTGAGCTGGTAGTGGAGCTGCGCGTAACCGGCGTCGGCGCCCCGGTAGTCGGTGGCGGCGAGCACGTCGAGTGCCGCGCGGTGGGCGGCGTAGACGTCCTCGGGCCCGCTGATGAAGGCGGACGAGCCCTCCTGGCCGATGCCGGTGGGCGGGACGTTGACCCCGCCCGTGAGGTACGAGGCCCCGCGCTCCTGCGCCCAGCGGGCAGCCGCCCGGGCCTTGTCGGGTACGTCGGAGGACAGGTTGGCCAGGACCCGGCCGCCGAGGTCGGCGTCGCCGAGGGCCGTGTACATGGCGTCGACGTCGATGAGGCTGAGCACGGTCAGCCCGCTCGCGGCGACCGCGTCGGCGGCGCTGTCGGCCCGCCGCGCACCGCGCGCCACGAGATCGGTGTCCTTGCCGGGGCTGCGGTTCCAGACGGTGACCTCGTACCCGGCGTCCAGGTAGGCGGCGGCCATGGCCCGGCCCATGGGGCCGAGTCCGATGACGGAGACCTGGTGCGGGGCCTGGTTCGAGATGGGGTTCGTGACCTGGTGCATGGCGTGCATGGCAGAGCTCTCCTCGGTCGATGTCCACAGTTCTAGAACGAACGCTCTATCTAGCGCTCGGAACGAACGTAGCACGGACTAGAGCGAACGCTCTATCTAGATCCGGGGTAGGGTTCCGCCCATGGCGACAGCAACGAAGACGGCAGACGGAATCGGAACGCGGGAGCGGCTGGTCCGTACCGCCTCGCGCCTCCTCCAGCGCGGCGGGTACGAGAACACGCCGGTCAAGCAGCTCGTCCGCGAGGCGCAGGCCACCCTCGGCTCGCTGTACCACTTCTTCCCCGGCGGCAAGCAGGAGCTCGCGGTCGCCGCGATCCACTTCGGCGACGAGGAGTTCGCCGAGCTGCTCCGCTCCGGGCTGTCCGCGCACGCGGATGCGGCACGCGCCATGGAGGCCGTCGCGGAGCTGCTCGCCGAGGCGCTCGAAGCATCCGACTGGCGCGACGGCTGCCCCGTGACGACCACGGCGCTCGAATCGGTCGGCCGGCTGCCGGAGCTCCAGGCGGCCTGCGCCCAGGCCTTCGCGAGCTGGCAGGCGCTGGTCGCCGCGAAGCTCCTGGCCTGCGGCCACCCGGAGGCGGAGGCGCGCGAGCTGGCGGTCACCGTGATCAACACCCTGGAGGGCGCCGAGATGACCTCCCAGGTCACGCAGAGCCGCACCCCGCTCCTCCTGGCGGGCCGGCACCTGTCGCGCCTGGTCTCCTCGTACGCCCAGGCCTTCGGCGGCTGAGTGCTGACGCCTGCGGTCTGCGGGGCTGTGGGGCTGCGGGCCGAGTTCCGGGACCCTCGGCCCTATGTGCCGCCGGGCCTTTGGTCGGCAATCGGCCCGCCGGTTTCCCCTTTGTGGCAGGTGCGCGAGCAACTGCCCCTTTTCTTCGGCTATACCTGGATTCTTCCGGTCCCGCGCGGAGAGTCAGGAGCAGACCGTGAGTACGTACGACCTGACGGCGGCGCGTCGGCGCAGCGCCGAGCTGGAGGAGCGGATCGGCGCCGATCCGGGGCGGTTCAGGGTGCTGACCGGGGACCGGCCGACCGGGCGGCTGCACCTGGGGCACTACTTCGGGACCCTGCAGGGCCGGGTACGGCTCCAGGACCTGGGCGTGGACACCTTCGTGATCGTGGCCGACTACCAGGTGCTCACCGACCGGGACGTGGCCGAACACCTCGGCGAGCACGTCGAGGAGCTCGTCCTCGACTACCTGGCCGCCGGGATCGACCCCGCACGGTCCACGGTCTTCGCGCACAGCGCGCTGCCCGCCCTCAACCAGCTGCTGCTGCCCTTCCTGTCCCTGGTGTCGGTGGCGGAACTGGGCCGCAACCCGACCGTCAAGGACGAGATCGCGCACTCCCGGCAGGCCTCGGTGAGCGGGCTGATGTTCACCTATCCGGTGCACCAGGCCGCCGACATCCTCTTCTGCAAGGCCGGCGTGGTGCCCGTGGGCCAGGACCAGCTCCCGCACCTGGAGGTCACCCGCACCATCGCCCGCCGATTCAACGAGCGCTACGGGGCGAACGGGCCGGTCTTCCCCGAGCCGGAGGCCCTGCTGTCCGCCGCGCCGCTGCTGCTCGGCACGGACGGCACCAAGATGAGCAAGTCCCGGGGCAACGCGATCACCCTGTCGGCCACCGCCGACGAGACGGCGCGCCTCCTGAAGGGCGCCAAGACCGACGCGGTCCGCCGCATCGGCTACGACCCGGCCGGCCGCCCCGAGGTCTCCAGCCTCGTGCTGCTCGCCGCGCTGTGCCAGGGCCGCGACCCGGAGTCGGTCGCGGAGGAGATCGGCGACGGCGGCGCGGCCCAGCTGAAGAAGGTCGTCACCGAGGCCGTCAACGAATACCTGGCCCCGATGCGGGCGCGCCGTACGGAGCTGGCGGCCGACCGCGGCCACGTACGGGACGTCCTTCGGCGCGGCAACGAGCGCGCGGGCGAGGTCGCCGAGACCACCCTGGCCGAGGTCCGCGCCGCGATGGGGACCACGTATTGATCGGGCGGCCCGATCGGGCCGCCCGATCAGGCGGCCTCCGCCGTGTAGCGGGAGCGCAGCTCCGAGACGACCCCGAAGAAGGCCGCGGTCAGCGGTACGGCCAGCAGCATCCCGAGGATGCCGGCGACGCTCGCTCCGGCCGTGATCGCCACCATGACCACCGCCGGGTGCATCTGCACGGTGCGGCTCTGCACCATGGGCTGGAGGATGTACCCCTCGATCATCTGGACGGCCAGCACCACGCCCAGCGCCCACAGGCCGATCACCCAGCCGCGGTCGGCGAGGGCGACCAGGACCGCCACGGCGCCGGAGAGGAAGGCGCCGAGGTAGGGGATGTAGGCGGTCACGAACACCAGGGCGGCCAGCCCCACGGCGCCCGGGACCTGCAGGATCAGCAGGCCCGCGCCGATCAGCAGGGCGTCGACCAAGGCCACGAAGGTGGTCCCGCGCATGAAGCCCTCTACGGCCCCGTACGCGCGCCGCCCCATCGCCTCCATCAGGTCGCCCGAGCGGGTCGGCACCATCGAGCGCAGGGTGCCCACGGCCCGGTCGGAGTCGCGGAGGAAGAAGAAGATCAGCACCATGGCCAGCAGGGCCGTCGCCATCATCGTCGCGACCACGCTGAGACCGGTGACCACGCCCGAGGCGGCCGTTCCGCCGAACTTGGTGAGCAGGTCCTTGGAGTTCTTGGCCACGTCCTCCAGGGAGGTGCCGAGCGCCCCGAAGTGCTGCGCGAGGTCCGTGCCGGCCTTCCGCAGGGAGTCGATGATCTGGTCGCCGGTCTCGATGAGCGCGAGGACGACGATGTAGCCGGCCCCGCCGACCACGGCGGCCACGGTCAGGCAGGTGAGGGCCGCGGCGAGCGAGCGGTTGACCTTCATGCGGACCAGCCGCCCGTGCATCGGCCCGAGCAGGGCCGTGCCGAGGACGGCGAGCAGCACGGGCGTGACCACCGCCCGGAAGACGGTGCACAGCCATACGACGAGGGCGAGGACGGCGGTGGCGAGGAGGACGACGACGCACCAGGCGGCGAGGCGGCGTACGGGCTCGGGCAGCAGGGGAGTTGTCGGCACGGCTCATCCAAACACGGCCCGGGGCCGCCACCCGAAGGTCAGTCCAGCGGGTCGGGTTCGGGTTTGGAACGTTCGTTCAGTACGAACCACGTGGACTTGCCCTCGCCGCGCGGGTCGACGCCCCAGTCGTCCGCCAGCATCTCCAGCAGCAGGACGCCCCGCCCGCTCGACGCCATCTCTCCCGGATGCCGCTTGTGCGGCAGCTCGTCGGAGGCGTCCGCGACCTCCACCCGCAGCCGGCGCGAGCCGAGTTCGCCCACGGCCTCGGCGATCAGCAGCGCGTCCCCGTCCGTGTGGACCAGTACGTTCGTCAGCATCTCGGAGACCATCAGCACCGCCGCGTCGACCTGCTCGGGGTCGGCCCAGTCGTGCAGCAGCTCCCGGATCTGCTGGCGGACCCCCGCGACCCGCTCCGGCTCCGCCTGGGCGACGGTCGTCATGGTGCGCCGGGCCGGGCGCGAGGGGTGCAGCAGCGGGGTCTCGCAGCCGCAGCCCTCGCCCTCGCGGCAGAGCAGGACGACGGCGATGTCGTCCTCGCGCCGGTCGGCCAGCGGGCCGGTGGTGTGGTGCGAGGACGGGCCGTGCACGGCCTGGACCAGCAGGTCTGCCAGCCGTTCCAGGTGCCGGGGCTCCGGGTCCTCGGAGGCGGGGGGCTGGGACTCCAGGATGGCCCGCAGCCGGGCCCAGCCCGTGTCGAGGTCGTGCCCGCCCGTCTCGATGAGCCCGTCGGTGCAGAGCATCATCGTCTCGCCGGGTTCCAGGGTGAACCGGGTCGTCGGGTAGTCGGTGTCCGGCACGATGCCGAGCGGCAGCCCGCCCGCCGTGGGCCGCATCAGGACCGTGCCGTCGGCCATCCGCACCGCCGGGTCGGGGTGCCCGGCGCGGGCCACCTCCAGCAGGCCGGTCTGCGGATCGCATTCCACGTAGAGGCAGGTCGCGAAGCGCGGGCTCTGGAAGTCGGAGTCCGCGCCGCCCCCGCCGGTGCCCGGGCCCGTGTCCGACCCCGTGTCCTGCTCCGAGCACAGACCCGCCAGGAAGCGGGAGGCGCGCGAGAGCACCGCGTCGGGCCGGTGGCCCTCGGAGGCGTACGCGCGCACCGCGATCCGGAGCTGGCCCATGAGCCCGGCGGCCCGGACGTCGTGGCCCTGGACGTCGCCGATGACCAGCGCGAACCGTCCCGACGGCAGCGGGATCATGTCGTACCAGTCGCCGCCGACCTGGAGCCCGCCGCCGGTCGGCACGTACCGCGCGGCGATGGTCATCCCGGGGATCTCGGGGCCGAGCTGGGGCATCATCGAGCGCTGGAGGCCGGTGGTGAGCTCCCGCTCGGATTCGGCCACCCCGGCGCGCTGGAGCGCCTGCGCGAGCATCCGGGCCACCGTCGTCAGGACGGAGCGCTCGTCGGGGGAGAAGGACACCGGGTGCTTGAACGCGGCCATCCAGGCGCCCATGGTCCGTCCCGCGACGATCAGCGGCAGGAAGGCCCAGGAGATCCGGCCGAAGCGCCGGGCGAGCGGCCAGGTGGCCGGAAAGCGCCGCTTGTAGTCCTCCGGGCTGGGCAGGTAGATCGCCCGCCCGGTGCGGACGACCTCCGCGGCCGGGTAGTCGGTCAGCAGCGGCATGTCCGCGAAGGGGCCCTCGTCCCCCGGATCGTGCCCGTGGTGCCCGATGATCGACAGCCGGTCGCCGGACACGCCGAAGACGGCCAGCCCGTCGGGGATGAACCCGGGCATGGACAGCGAGGCCGCCACCCGCAGCACCTCGGCGGTGGAGCGGGCCTCGGCCAGCGCCCGCCCGGCGTCGAGCAGGAACGCCTCGCGCGAGCGGCGCCAGTCGCCGGTGATGGGGGTGTGCGCGGCCGTGGTGCCGGGCTGGGCCTCGGCTATCTCCTGGATGGTGCCGATCAGCTCGTAGTCGAGGCGGCCGTCCGGGGCGCGGTTCTCCAGCGGCTTCGAGCGGCTGCGCACGGTGCGCAGCACGCGGCCGTCCTCGTCCATGATCCGCAGCCGGGCCTCGGCGAGGGTGCCCTCGGCGACCGCGAGGTTCACGATGCCGTTGATCTCGTTCCAGTCCACCGGGTGGAAGCGGGAGCGCACGGCGACCTCGGGAAGCGCGACGGGCTCGGCGGGCAGCCCGAGCAGCCGGGCGGCCTCGCTGTCGAGGGTGACCGTCCCGGACGCGTTGTCCCATCGCCACAAACCGGTCGCGATGGCGGCCAGGACGTCCTCTGTGCGCACCTGGTCATCTTTACAGGTCATCCACCTGACGTGCCTGTTCACCACCCCGGGCGAGCGGGCCCGCACGGGGTCGCGCGCCGGACGGTAACCTTGGGACGGTTGAATCCACCCTGGTATCACGTAGAACTGGATGACTGATGCATCGGTACAGGTCCCACACGTGCGGCGAGCTTCGTGCCTCCGACGTCGCCTCCGACGTCCGGCTGAGCGGCTGGCTGCACAATCGTCGAGACCTGGGCGGCATCCTCTTCATCGACCTGCGTGACCACTACGGCATCACGCAGCTCGTCGCCCGTCCCGGCACGGCCGCGAACGAGGCGCTCAGCAGCGTCACCAAGGAGACGGTCGTCCGCATCGACGGCAAGGTCGTCTCCCGCGGCGCGGACAACGTCAACCCCGAGCTCGCCACCGGCGACATCGAGGTCGAGGTCACCGCGGTCGAGGTGCTCGGCGCCGCCGCCCCGCTGCCCTTCACCATCAACACCGACGACGGGGTGAACGAGGAGCGCCGCCTGGAGTACCGCTTCCTCGACCTGCGCCGCGAGCGCATGCACCGCAACATCATGCTGCGCTCGGCCGTCATCGCCTCCATCCGCTCCAAGATGGTGGCGCTCGGCTTCAACGAGATGGCGACCCCGATCCTCACCGCGACCTCTCCCGAGGGCGCCCGTGACTTCGTCGTCCCGTCCCGCCTGAACCCGGGCAAGTTCTACGCGCTCCCGCAGGCGCCGCAGCAGTTCAAGCAGCTGCTGATGATCTCCGGCTTCGACCGGTACTTCCAGATCGCGCCCTGCTTCCGCGACGAGGACGCCCGCGCCGACCGCTCGCCGGGCGAGTTCTACCAGCTCGACGTCGAGATGTCCTTCGTCGAGCAGGAGGACGTCTTCCAGCCGATCGAGCGGCTCATGACGGAGATCTTCACCGAGTTCGGCAAGGGCCGCGCGGTCACCTCGCCGTTCCCGCGGATCCCGTTCCGCGAGTCGATGATGAAGTACGGCAACGACAAGCCCGACCTGCGGTCCAAGCTGGAGCTCGTCGACATCACCGACGTGTTCGAGGGCTCGGAGTTCAAGGCGTTCGCCGGCAAGCACGTGCGCGCCCTGGCCGTCCCGGACACCGCCGCCCAGCCGCGCAAGTTCTTCGACGGCCTCGGCGAGTACGCGATCTCGCTGGGCGCCAAGGGCCTGGCCTGGGTCCGCGTGGGCGAGGACGGCGCGCTGACCGGCCCGATCGCCAAGTTCCTCACCGAGGAGAACGTCAAGGTCCTCACCGAGCGCCTCGGTCTGGCCGCCGGTCACGCCGTGTTCTTCGGCGCGGGCGAGTTCGACGAGGTCTCCAAGATCATGGCGGGCGTCCGCGTCGAGGCCTCCAAGCGGGCCGGGCAGTTCGAGGAGAACGTCTTCCGCTTCTGCTGGATCGTCGACTTCCCGATGTTCGAGGCGGACGAGGAGACCGGCAAGATCGACTTCTCCCACAACCCGTTCTCCATGCCGCAGGGCGGCATGAAGGACCTGGAGGAGAAGGACCCGCTCGACATCCTGGCGTGGCAGTACGACATCGTCTGCAACGGCATCGAGCTGTCCTCCGGCGCCATCCGCAACCACGAGCCCGAGGTCATGCTGAAGGCCTTCGAGATCGCCGGTTACGAGGCCGAGACCGTCGAGCGCGAGTTCGCGGGCATGCTGCGCGCCTTCCGCCTCGGCGCCCCGCCGCACGGCGGCATCGCCCCGGGCGTGGACCGCATCGTCATGCTGCTCGCCGACGAGCCGAACATCCGCGAGACCATCGCCTTCCCGCTCAACGGCAACGCGCAGGACCTGATGATGGGCGCGCCCACCATCCTGGAGGAGTCCCGCCTGCGCGAGCTGAACATCGCGCTGCGCAAGCCGGTGGAGACCAAGTCCACGGAGCCGGTCGAGAAGTCGGTCAAGCCGCACCAGTAGGCCGGCGCGGGCGGGTCCGGCCGCGGGGCTCCGCTCCGCCCGGGCCCGCCGGGGCTGTCGTACGCATGCCGAAGGGCGTGGGTTCCGTAGGGAACCCACGCCCTTCGGCGTCGTCCGGTGGGCCCGGGTGGCCGGGTGGCCGGGTGGCCGGGCCGGACCCTCTCCCGGACCGCGGCGCCGCTCCCACGGGGTGCCCAGGCCGCGCGCCGGGCCGGCCAGGGACGGCGGCGGCCGGCCGCTGGCTTCACATGGCCGGCAGCGGCCGCTTCACCGGACGGACCGGTGAGACGACGGTCGCCGCCCACGGACCCGTCGATGGCTTCGGCGTGCACGTCGGCGGCACGGTCGGCTTCGTCGCGGAGGGCCGCCTCCTGGAGGTCCGGTCCCCCGGCCTGTCCTCCCCTCGGGGGTGAACGACGGGCCGGGGGGCTAGCGCCCCTAGAACTTCTCCAGCAAGCCCTTGAGGAGGGCCGCCGAGGTCAGTTCGGCCGGCGCGGGGCCGGCGTGGAAGAAGCCGGCGTTGTCGGCGTCCAGCTTGCGCAGGAAGTCGAAGGCCTTGGCGTCGTGCTCGCCGAAGGCGACGAACTGCCAGTGGATGCCGGGGGCCGCGGTGGCGGCGTCGGCGATCGCCTGGCGGGCGGGGCGGACGTTGTCGGGCGCGCCGTCCGTCTGGAACACGACCAGGGCCGGACCCTCGCCGCCGTCCTTCTGGTAGCGCTCCACGACGGCCTCGACGGCGACGTGGTAGCTCGTGCGGCCCATGCGGCCGAGCTCGGCGTGGCGGGCCTCGACCCAGGCCTCGTCGTGGCCGTCGAGGGTGAGGTCGGCGGTGCCGTCCACGTCCGTGGAGAAGAAGACCGTGTGGACGGTGGCGTTCTCGTCGAGGTGCGCGGCGAGGGCGAGGGCGTGGTCGGCGAGGTGCTGGACGCTGCCGTCCTTGTAGAACGGGCGCATCGAGCCCGACCGGTCGAGCACGAGGAACACGCTGGCGCGGGCACCGGTCTTGCCCTTGGTGCGCAGGGCCTGTCCGGCGGCCTTGTACGCGGCCGCGAGCGGGGGCGCTTGCCGCTTGAGGGCGGCGAGGGTGTGCGCGGGGCCGCCTGCGGCGGCATCGGCGGTGAGGAGCTCGGCCTCGGGCTCGGCCTCAGCCTCGGGCTCGGCCTCAGCCTCGGTCTCGGCCGCGACAGGCTCCGCCTCGGCGGTGTCCTGCGCCTGCGGCGCCTCGGCGTCGGCCGCCACGGGCTCGTGGGCGGCCTGCGGCTCCGGCTCCGTCTCGGTGTCCGCTTCCGGGGCGGCTACGTCGGCCTGCGGCTCGGTGGGCGCCTCGGCGGCGGGCTCCTCCTCGGGTGCTGCGGCCAGGGCCGGTTCGGCCTCGGCGGCGAGGGGCTCGGCTTCGGCCGGCTCCGCCGGGGCGACGGCGGCGGCTGCTTCGGCCTCGTCCGCCGGAGCGGTGAAGGACTCGGCTTCGGCCTCCGCCACCTCGGCTGCGGGCGCGGCCGCGGGCGCGGTCGCGTCCGCCTCGGCCGGAAGGGGCTCCGGCGTTGCCTCGGCGGCCTGTTCGGCCTCGACCAAGGCCTCGGCTGCGGCCTTGGGCTCAACCACGACCTCGGCTGCGGCGTCGGGCTCGTCCTCGACTACGACCTCGGCTGCGGCCTTGGGCTCGACCACGTTCTCGGCCTCAGCCTCAGCCTCGACCACGGCCTTGGGCTCGGCCTCGACCACGGCCTCGGCCGCAGTCTCGGCCACGGGCTCGGTTTCGGCGACCGGGGGCTTCTGCTCGGCGGCCGGTTCCGCTTCGGCGGCTACGGGCTCCGCTTCGGTGGTGGCCGGGGGCGTCGTGGCGGACGGCGCCGCGGGGGCTGCCGGGGAACCCCCGGTGGGGGACCGGCGGGCCTCCGGGACCGTGGGGTCCGGGTTGGGGGCCGGGGCCGGGGCGGTGAGCACCGTGCCCGGTTCGAGGTCCCGGGGGGTGGACTGCGGGGGAACAGTGGGGTTGTCGAAGGAGGCGGCGACCAGCTCGGCCGCCGCGTCCAGGGGGGTGCGTTCGGTCTGGCTCGGGAGGGCCGCCGAAGTGGTGCCGGTCGTCTCCGGAACCGATTCAGAGGTCCGTCCGAACACCTTGCGCAACAAGCTCCGAATACCCATGGGCCAGGCCTTTCGCATGAGTGTGTACGTCATTTGTCCGTGCTGCGCGGTAGATCCCTGCCCAGAGTGGACACGTAAGGTTATCGGCCCCTTGGCTGGAACTTCGGGAGGGGCACCTTTCGTGGCGCCCACTGCTCAAACACACCCGTTCCGCCCCCGAACTTCCGCCCCGACGTGCCGGATTCACCGGGCGTTCACCCAGCGGCCGCCGCTTCGGCGCAACCCGCCCATAGCGTCACCGACGGATTGTTCCGACACGTTGTCGGGGACCGTGCATCTACGGAGGACACTCGTGCGCAAGCTCCTGCCGCTCATCGGCACTTCTCACGGGGGCGGCCGTTCCGCTCTCACCTGCCGCTACCGCTGCGGCGACGCCTGCTTCCACGAGGTGCCGAACACCAGCGACAACGAGTACGCCGGCGATGTCATAGCCCGCGCCTACTCCCGCCGCGCGATGCTCCGCTCGGCCGCCGTCGTCACGGTCGCCTCGGCCGCCGGTACCGCCGTCACGCTGAGCGGCAACGGCTCCTCCGCCTCCGCGGACCCCACGGTCGAGGCGCAGCGCGCCGGCGCCGCCGGGGTCAACGCCGAGGGTGCCCGCGGTCTGCGCTTCAAGCCGGTCGCGCCGAACACCGCCGACCAGGTCACCGTCCCCGAGGGCCACGAGCAGAACGTGGTCATCCGCTGGGGCGACCCGATCCTGAAGGGCGCACCGGGCTTCAACCCGGACAAGCAGACCGCAGCCGCCCAAGCCGGTCAGTTCGGTTACAACAACGACTTCCTGAGCCTGCTCCCGCTCGGTGGCGCCTACGAGCGCCAGCAGCTGCTCGTGGCCAACCACGAGTACACCGACGAGCAGCTCATGTTCAAGGCGTACGACGCGGCCAACCCGACCCGCGAGCAGGTCGAGATCGCCTGGGCCGCGCACGGCCTGTCCGTGGTCGTGGTCCAGGAGGACCACCGCAGCGGCAAGCTGACCGCAGTCAACCGCCACCGGCTCAACCGCCGGCTCACCGCCACGAGCGAGTTCCGGCTGACCGGTCCGGCCGCGGGCGGCGCCCTGCTGAAGACCTCCGTAGACGCCACCGGCACCAAGGTGCTCGGCACGCTCAACAACTGCGCCGGCGGCACCACCCCGTGGGGCACGATCCTGTCCGGCGAGGAGAACTTCAACCAGTACTTCGCCAACGGCGCCGGCGTCACCGACCCCGTCCAGGCCGCGCGCCTCAAGCGCTACGGCATCTCGGGCGCGGCCTCCGAGCGCAAGTGGGAGCGGTTCGACAAGCGCTTCGACGTCACGCAGGAGCCCAACGAGTCCCACCGCCACGGCTGGGTCGTCGAGCTGGACCCGTACGACCCGGACTCCACCCCGCGCAAGCGCACCGCGCTCGGCCGCTTCAAGCACGAGGCCGCGCAGCCCCGCCTGACCGAGGACGGCCGCCCCGTCGTCTACATGGGCGATGACGAGCGCTTCGACTACTTCTACAAGTTCGTCTCGTCGAAGCAGATGAAGAAGGGCGGCTCGCGCGCCGCCAAGGAGCACAACCTCACGCTCCTCGACGAGGGAACCCTCTACGTCGCCAAGCTCACCGGCGACTCACCGGCCGGTCGGATCGACGGCTCGGGCAAGCTGCCCGACGACGGCGAGTTCGACGGCTCCGGCGTGTGGATCAAGCTGGCCACCGGCAACGTCTCGCACGTGGAGGGCATGACCGCCGAGGAGGTCTACGTCTTCACGCGCCAGGCCGCCGACAAGGTGGGCGCCACCAAGATGGACCGCCCCGAGGACGTCGAGCCGTCCCCGCGGACCGGCCGCGTCTACATCGCGCTGACCAACAACAAGGACCGCGGCGCGGCGGGCAAGGCCCCGGCCGACGAGGCCAACCCGCGCAACGGCAACAAGCACGGCCAGGTGCTGGAGCTCGCCGAGAACTTCGACGACCCGGCGGGCGATGGTTTCGCCTGGCGGCTCTTCCTCGTCGCCGGTGACCCGAACGACCCGTCGACCTACTTCGCGGGCTTCCCGAAGGACAAGGTCAGTCCGATCTCCTGCCCGGACAACGTGGCGTTCGACCCGCACGGCAACCTGTGGATCTCCACGGACGGCAACCAGCTCGGCTCCCACGACGGCCTGTTCGGCGTCGCGACCGCCGGTGAGCGCCGCGGTGAGCTCAAGCAGTTCCTGACCGTTCCGAGCGGCGCCGAGACCTGCGGCCCGATCATCCAGGACAAGCGCGTCCTGGTCGCCGTCCAGCACCCGGGCGAGATCGACGGGGCCTCCGTCGAGAACCCGAAGTCGGCGTGGCCCGACGGTCCCGGCAAGCTCGTCCGCCCGGCGGTCGTGTCGGTCTGGCGCAAGGACGGCAAGAACATCGGAGTCTGACGTCTGGCAACCGCGCCGAGGTGAGTTGAGCCGGTGGGCGCCGGCCGATGCGCGTGCGTGTTTCACGTGAAACATCGGCCGGCGCCGCTCAACTGACGTCCGGCAGGCGCCCGACCGGCAGCAGGAGCGTGGTCACCGCGCCCCCGTCGGGGGCGTTGGAGAAGCGCAGGTCGATCTCCAGCACCTCCGCCTGCCCGGCGGCGATGGTCAGGCCCAGCCCGTGGCCACGCCCGCGCCCCGGATCCCCGGTGCGGAAGCGCCGCGGCCCCTGCTCGATCAACTCGGCCGGAAAGCCGGGTCCGTGGTCCCGTACGGTCACCAGCGGTCCGGTGACGGTCACTTCGATCGGCGGCCGCCCGTGCTTGTGGGCGTTGACCAGCAGGTTGGCCAGGATCCGGTCTAGCCGGCGCCGGTCGGTGAGCACCACCGCGTCCCGCTCGATCCGTACCGCGACGGGCAGTCGGGTGCCCGCCGCCGCCCGCTCCACCGCGCGGCCGAGTTCCACCCGGGCCAGGTCGGCCCGTTCGACGCCGGAGTCCAGCCGGGAGATCTCCAGCAGGTCCTCGGTGAGCAGGTGCAGGGCGTTGAGCCGGTCGTTGATCATCTCCTTGGGCCGGCCCTCCGGCAGCAGCGCGGCCGCGGCCAGGGACCCCGTGAGGGGGGTGCGCAGCTCGTGCGCGACGTCCGCCGTGAACCGCTTCTCCGCCTCCAGCCGGGCCTGGAGCGAGGCTGCCATCGAGTCGAGGGCCTGTGCCACGTCCCGTACCTCGTCGCGGGAGCGCGGTCGGGGCCCTTCCGCACCGGCCGGGAATCCGACCCGCGCGTCGAGGTCCCCGGCGCTGATCCGGCGGGCCACGGCGGCCGTGGTGGCGAGCCTGCGGCTGATGCGGTTGGCGAGGAAGAGACCGGCGAGGGCCACCAGCCCGGCGGCGAGGACGGCGGAGACCAGGATGGCGGCGTCGGTCTCCCGGAGCCGGGTGCGGGTGCTCTCGTAGGGGACCCAGACGGCGAGGGCCTTGCCGTCGGCGGGCCCGGCCGCCCACATGACGGGTTTGCCGTCCTGGGTGCCGGTCATGCTGCCGGTCAGCCCGCGCGCGACCAGCTCGCGCAGCGGGGCCGGGAGGCCGGGCGGGTCGAGGGCGCTGTTCCCGTCCCCGTGCGCGGTGCCGTATTCGTACTGGCTCAGGGCGTAGTCCAGCTCGCGGTCCACGTCCTTGCGGACCTCGCCGACGAGCTGGCGGGCGACCACGTTGTGCACGAGGATGCCGAGCACGGCCGCGACGGCGCAGCACACCGCCGTGGTGGTCATGGCGATCTTCCAGCGCAGGCTGCTCGTCCGGCCCATCGTGGTCCCGGCCCCCTCAGCCCGTGCCGGCGCCCGTGCCCGGGGCCGGGCAGGGGGAGGCGTCGCCCTGGTTCGGGCACTCGTCGAGGGTGAGCTGGTCGAGGTTCATGATCCCGGCCTCCGGGTCCCACACGTAGTCGGAGATGGAGACCTTCTTCGGGTTCGAGGTCGGCTCGCGGACCGCCAGGTGCTCGGCGGCGACCTCCACGCCCTCCAGGACCCCGCGCCGGGACAGGATGCGGGCGATCGTCCCGTCGTCCCGGACGGTGTAGACGCGCAGTTCGCTGACCCGGCCGTCGATGTCCAGGGCGGTGATCAGCTCCGCCCTGCCGTTGCCCGTCACATCGGCGAGGACCGCGGGCCGGACGGGGCAGTCGGGGCCGCCGTCCACAGCCTGTGTACAGAGCGCCATGCGCTGGATCGCGCGGGGGTCGACGAGCCGGCCCGTGCCGGCGTCCGCGGTGGTGGCGGCGGTGATGTCGGCCCGTACGACGTCCACGGCGTTCACGCCCCGCATGGACAGCTCGGGGACCTTGGCCAGGCCCGGGACGGCGGTGGCCGTGCCGGGCTGCTGGCCGGGGGCCGGGGGGTCGGGGCGGATGTCCTTCCACAGAGTGCGGGGGGCGCGGGCCGTGCCGAGGTCGCCGTCGCTCTGGAGGCCCTCCACGTCGGCGCAGCCCGCGGCTGCCGACAGGGCGGCCGCCAGGAGGAGGGCCCGGCTGCGCCGGCGGAAGGACCTCATGTGCTGATGCTCTCCCGCCGTGAGCGGGGTGGCCCGGGGGCGGGGCCATTGGGGGGACGGCGCGGCGCCGGGCTCCGCCGGTGGGGCCGGACGTGGCTCACCGGGAGCCGCGGGTCGGGTCCGCGATGGCTCGGGCTGCCGTGAGTTCTTGGCGGACCGGGGCGAGGACGGAGGTTTCGTCGACCTCGGGGGGTGGTGCGGGGCGGAGCTGGGTGGGGGTGTGGACGCGGCGGACGCCGTGGGCCAGGGCGCGGAGGTCTTCGGCGATCGCCTCGACCTCGTGAGGTCCCGGGGGCTCCGCGCCGTGGTTGACCCGGACCCGCGCGGCCGTCGTCGCGTCGACGATCCGCTCGACGGCGACCACCAGCGGCCACCACGCGGCGGCCCGCTCCCCGGTCGGCGGCGGCTCGGTCAGCGCCCGCTGGAACTCGCTGCGCACGCCCGACAGGTCCCGGTAGATGCGCCGGCGGGCCTGGAGCCGGGCGGTGCGGCCCGCCCGTTGGCCCGCATCGGTGTCGGGGGCGGAGCCGAAGGCGCGCTCCACGTACCGGGCGGCGTCGTCCACCGCGTCGGCGAGCCGGTCGCCGATCCGGGTGTGCCAGCTCTCGGGCCACAGCAGGTACCCCGCGATCAGGGTGATGGCGCAGCCGATCAGGCTGTCGAGCAGCCGGGGCCGGACCAGGTCGAAGCCCTGGTGGTTGAGCAGGTCGGACAGGAGCAGGATGACCGGGGTGATCGCCGCGGTCTGGAAGGCGTACCCCTTCACGGAGAAGACGGGGATGAGGGCCGCCAGGACCACCATCACCGGCACGTCCCACCACCCCCGCGGCACCTCCGAGAGCACGGCGGCCGCGACGACGAGTCCGCCCGCGGTGCCCAGCGCGCGCAGCACGGCCCGGGAGAACACCGAGCCGAAGTCGGGCTTGAGGACGAAGGTGACGGTCAGCGCGACCCAGTAGGAGCGCTCGATCTCCACCACCGATACGAGGGACTGCGCCAGCCCGATGCACAGCGCGAGCCGCAGCCCGTACCGCCACGAGGCCTCGGAGAACATCATGTCGCGCACCGCCCGGCGGGCCCGGACGCGGAGCGCGGCGGGCCGGCCGAGCCGGTCGTCGACGTTGTACGGATCCGGCTCGGCCATCAGCACGATGGTGGCCGCGTGCCGCAGGGCCGCGTCGATGGCCCGCTCGGACTGGCTGTCGGGCGCGGGCAGGTCCAGCACGGGGGTCCCCGTGCGGCCCTCCTCGACGGCCGCCGCCAGTTCCCGTACGGCCGCCGGGATCGCGGGGGAGAGGGGCCTGCGGCGCAGGTGGGCGGCGGGCGCGGCCTCGACCAGCGGGATCAGCACGTTCAACTGGGCCAGCATCCGCACGAGCGAGGGACTGCGGCCGTGTACCCGGGCCCGGCGGCCCAGCACCAGGTCGTAGGCGTGGTTGAGGGCCTGCGTGACCTGCTGGCGGCGCTCCTCGTACGCGGGTCCCGGTCCGCCCGCCGCCTCCAGGGTGTCGGCCAGGGCCCGGTACGCGGCGGCCACCGAGGCCCGCTCCGGCCGCCGGCCGCGCAGCGGCCAGCCCAGCAGGGTCAGCAGGAGGACGAACAGGCCGCCGGCGCTCAGCAGCAGCGGAGCCGTCCACCAGGGCCGGGGCATGGGCAGGCCGGCCCCGACGACGGCGTTCAGCAGGAGCAGCAGCCCGGAGACGGAGGCCACCGTGCCGATGGAGGAGATCATCCCGGAGACCAGGGCGATCAGGGTGAGGACGCCGACCGCGACCCAGCCGTGCCCGAAGACCAGGGTGCCCAGGGCGACGCCCACGGCCCCGAAGAGCTGGGGCACGGCGATGTTCAGGATCCGCATCCGGTAGGCGTCCGCGGTGTCGCCGATGACCCCGGACAGGGCGCCCATCGAGACGAGCGCGCCGTACTCGGGCTCGTCGACGGCGAAGCCGACGGCCAGCGGCAGGGCCAGGGCGACGGCCGCGCGCAGCGCGGCGGCCCAGGGGATCGGTGCGGAACTCGGCCGCAGCCCCTTCAGCAGCCAGGCGGGCGGGGCCAGCGGACTGAACCGTCCGGCCGCCTGCCCGGCCCGCCCGGACCGTATGTCTTCGGTGCGTTCGGTGCTCATTCCCGCTTCCGTGCCGCCGCTCGTGAATCGGTTCTTCTGTGCTGTTCTACGGGATGTTCTACGGATTTGCGTGCCAATCCGCCGTTCCGAGCTTATGGGGTGCGGCGCAGTCGGCCCGTCAGCCAGGCGGCCAGGGCGACGGCCAGTCCGACGGCCAGCACCACCCAGGTGGTGGTCCGCAGGAACGCGGTGAGCGCGTCGTACACCGCTTCGGCGGCCGCCCGGTCGATGTCGGCCGGCAGGTCGTCCAGGGTGAGGCGGCGGCACAGCACCACGGCCGCCCACAGCAGGGCGGCGCCGACGGCCAGCCCCAGCCCGGTGGCCAGCACGGCCCGGCGGCGCCGGACGGCGACGGCGATAGCGGCCGCGGCCAGCACCACGGTGAGCACGGGGAGCCAGACCCCGGCGATCTGGAGCATGCGGAAACCCTTCCGGAGCGCACCGAGGTTGTCGTACTCCATGACCTTCACCGAGAGGCGGGTCTCGGGGATGCGGTCGGCGAACGGCACGCCGTTGTCGACGAGATCGCCCTTGACCCGGGCGATCACGGGCGCGAGGTCGATGGTCACGGCGTTGCCGTCGCCGGTGGTGAGTGCCTGGAGGAAGGCTCCGTGGGCGGCGCGGTTCGCGGCGTCCCAGGCGGTTCGGTAGGCCGGGGTGCCGACGAAGGAGTGCAGGGCCTCGCCGAGCAGGGCGTCGACCCCGCCCTGGAAGGGGCCGGCGTCGATCTGCCCGGAGAGGGCCCGGCCGGCCTGGGTGACGACGAGGTTCTGCACGGCGGGATCCGAGGCGAGCGGGGACATGGCCGCGGTGTAGCGGTCGGCGCTGCCGAGTTCGTGATCGGCCCAGTACGCGACGGCGCTCGCGGGCACCAGCAGGGCCACGAGCGCGATGAGTACCGCCGAGAGGAAGGTCCGCACGTCACCAGGGAAAGGGGGCCGGGCGCGCGGCGCGAGCCGGGTTGCTGCGGCCGGGTGGTGCGGACCGGGCGCGTCCGCCTTGGCCCTTCTAATCTGGACATCTAATATCCAGATTATGAAGATGAGTGAGGGCGTCGAATGGGCCCTGCACAGCTGCCTCAACCTGGCCTGGAGCGGTGACGGCCGGGCGGTCTCGGCGGCCCGGCTGGCGGCCTGGCACGAGCTGCCCGCCGCATACCTCAACAAGCAGCTCCAGGCCCTGGCACGGGCGGGCATCGTCACCTCCACCCCCGGTCCGCGGGGCGGCTTCCGCCTGGCGCGGCCGCTCGACTCCATCTCGCTGATGGACGTGGTCGCCGCCGTCGAAGGGCCGGACGAGGCCTTCCGGTGTGCGGAGATCCGGCGGCAGGGCCCCGGCGGCGGCGAGGAGCCGCCCGCGGCCGACTGCGCCATCGCCCACGCGATGGGCCGGGCCGAGCTGGCCTGGCGCCGGGCGCTGGCCGCCCAGACCCTCGACGAGATCCGGCAGCAGGCCGAACGGCAGGCCCCCGAAGCCCCCGAGCGGCTCCGCGCCTGGCTCGCCGCCGCCCGCTAGACACCCTCTGGACAACTGACCCAGGAGCTTGGAATGACGCGCAGCATCACCAACCCGGCAGAACTCCACGACCCCACCGTCTACGGCTACAGCCACGTCGTCTCCGCGCCCGGACAGCAGGTGTTCATAGCCGGCCAGTACGGCTCCGATCCGGCCGGTCACGTGGTCTCCGACGTGTTCGACGACCAGGTCGGGCAGGCCTTCGCCAACCTCCGCACCGCCCTGGAGGCGGTGGGCCTGGGCCTGGGTGACGTGGTCCGCATCGGGACGTACGTCGTCGGACACGACCAGCGGAAGCTGGAGGTGCTGCTCAAGCACCTGCACGCCGCCTGGGGCACCGAACTGCCCGCCCAGACGCTGATCGGCGTGGCCGCGCTCGCCCTGCCGGACATGCTCTTCGAGATCGACGCGGTGGCGGTGCGCGCCTAGGCCGCCGACTGCTCCGGTTGCCGGTCCCGGGTTGCGGGTGTGCCCTGGAGGATGGGAGAGAGGAGCCCGTCATGGCACATGCGGCACCCACCGCCCCCCGGGGGCACCGGCAGCCGGCGTCCCGTACGACGGCCCACACGAGCAGGTCCGCCCTGGTGCGACCCCTGCTCATGGGACTGGTCTACGGCGTCTACGCCGCCTTCATGCAACGTCAGATGGGGCCCGTCGACGCGGGCAACGTCTTCTACGGGATCCTGTGCGGCGCGATCTTCGCCGCCTGCCTGGTGGCCCTCGCCCGGATCGGCCCGCAGCTGGCGCAGGAGCCGCACGCGGCGGCGTACGGGATCTTCGCAGGCATCTCGTTCGGCTACCTCTACAGCCTGGCCGGGGAGTCGATCCTGAAGAGCTCGGGCCTGGGCCTGCTCGTCGGCGCGGGCGTCGGCGCGGCGGCCTACTACCGCTACCACACGCGCCACGCCTCGTAGGCGGGCCGGGCGGCCCG
This sequence comes from Streptomyces sp. GQ60, assembly GCF_059758875.1. Lineage (NCBI taxonomy): Bacteria > Bacillati > Actinomycetota > Actinomycetes > Kitasatosporales > Streptomycetaceae > Streptomyces > Streptomyces sp. GQ60. The sequence goes on from NZ_JCAXEG010000007.1 coordinate 377,400, forward strand.
CGAAGCAAGGTGCGGAACTCGGCTGAACAGTACTTTCGGCCGGGTAGTCGGGACGGAAGACCGATGTTCGTGGGCGGTCGGGTGGATGAGACTGGATGAGGCGCCGGTTCCCGCGCTCCGTGGTCGAACCTCACGTGACCACTCTCCGTTGCCGAGGGCGCGGGAACCGGTGCCTCCTCATGTCGTGATGCCCCTGCGCGACGTCCTACGCGGCCGTGTCGTCCCCGGCCGGGGGTTCCGCGGCGGTCTGGGCGGTCTTGGCGGGCTCGGGTTCCTGCTGGCGTACGGGCGGGGCCGGCGGGGAGAAGCGGGCGGCCTCGGCGCGGAGCATGGCGTTCAGGGCGAGGTACGGGTCGAAGGGCATGGCGGAACCTCACGGTGTTTCGGGGGGGTGGGGGACGCGCGCCAAGGGCATGGGGAGTGCCGGGTGAGCCGGGTGTGCCCGGTGAGTCGGCTGTGCGGGGCGCGCGGTGTTGCTGCTCGGCCTCCCGGTCCGGTCAGCAGCGCAGCACCACGCCCCGTACCGCCCGCAGGGATGCCGGCGGTGCGCCGATCCCCGCCGGGCGCGGGTCCGGTGCCGTGGGGCCGGACCGGGGAGGTTTCACGTGAAACACGGGCCGCCGCGGTCCCCGTACGCCGGGGACCCCGCGCGTGGGAACCCGTACCGCTGCCCGTACTTCGGGATCGCCGGCCGGATCGGCCGGTGACTCGGCGGGCTCGGCCGGGGCGCTGGGCGCGGAGCGGGCACCTTCGGCCGTCCCGCCGGACGGACCGGATCCGCCGAAGCCGAACAGGCACAGCAGCACGGCGCAGAGCACCGTCAGGGCCGTCTTCAGGGCCCTGTCCGATGCCGTCTGCGCACGCCGGATACCGCTCATGCGGAGGGTGTGCCCCGACACGCGGGCGGACTCTCCAACGGGACCGCAGCGTCCCCCGACCGGGGGACGAAGACACCCCCCACGGCCGTCAGGTGGCCGCAGGCGGTGTCCGTCTTTCGGGTGCCGCCGCCGGTCAGCGGGGGGTGCGGCGGTGGCCGGTGAGGCGGGCCAGGACGGTCGTTTCGCCGCTGGTCAGCCGGAGTTGGGCCCGTCCGGAGGGCACGCCCCGCTCGGCGATCCCGGTGGGGGAGACCCGGTACACGGTGAACACCGCCGTACGCCGGTCGACGCGCGGGATCTCGATCGTCTGCCCGCGCCGGAGTTCGCCGAGCCGGGGAAGGTCTCCGGAGACCGCGGCGGTGCCGGTCGAGCCCGGTGCCGGGCCCGAGGAGTCCCAGGTGGCGCTGTCCGTGACGGGGGGCTTGGCGTCGGCGGCCCCGGGCTCCGAGTCCCCCGTGCCCTGCCGTCCCTCCAGGCCGTCCGGCGGGGTACCGCCCGTGAGCGGTAGGTCCGTTCCGAGGCCCGGGATGACCAGCCGCAGCGGCCGCCAGGCCGGAAGGGTCGCGGCCGTCGACCGCCCGGGCCGCCGGGAGCCCTTGCCGGTGGCGTGTCCGCCGGAGTGCTCCAACTGCCGGGCCAGACGGCGCGGGCCGGACAGCCCCAGGACCCGCGAGGGCAGGGCGTCGCCTGCGGTCGGGGCGGACGGCCGGCCGCCTTCGGTGGTGTGCAACACCCCTAGGCCGGTGCACAGCAGAGCCACCGTCAGTACGCCGGCCACCCACTTGGCGCGGGGCATGGGGAATCCCTCCTGGTCCGGCTCGGGCGGCCGGTCCCGAGAGCAGTGGACCCCGCTCCGCCCCCCGGTGGGGAGCCCCACGCGTCGAACTGACGGCACGTCACTGCCGTGACGTCCTCCGCGGGGCGTGTCTTCGCAGATGGAGGCCGGTGGGCCGGGTGCGGACCTGCCGTGGGGGGCGTGCGGCCGAACGGGTGAGAACGTCAAGGGCGGGCCTTGGGCGTGTCGGATCGGCGGCACGTTCTGCCACATGCGAAAACCTGTCGAGCGGGACGATGTGACGAGTCGTCGGCTTGAGTTGCGGGCGTGGGCCGGGCGGCTTGTCCTGGAACCATGAATGATCCATACGCATATGCCCTGGTCATGGCGCCCCATTACTTCCCGAGCCTGCCGGACCCGCCGGACGGTCCGACCCGGTCCGCCTCGGACGCCGCTGCCCCTGCGCCTGCCGTTCCCGCCACCGACGCGGGCGTCGTCGGTGTCCGCCCGCTGCCCAGGAAGCGTTCCGAAGCCGCCTCCCGCAGGGCGTCCGCCAGGCCGTCCACCACGCGCCGCTCCCGCCAGGGTCGCCCCGCCGCGCTCACACCCGCTCCGGTGTCCGGGCGGGCCTCCGGACGGGAGGCAGGACGGGCGCCGCAGCCCGGGTGAGGTACCCGGTGCCGAGCGGCGGGGCGTCCACTTCGGTGGTGGCGGCCGCGGGCTGGAGCCCCGACAGGCGCCGCAGCAGGCCCGGAGCCAGCTCCGGGCCGACCGCCCGGGTCAGCTCCGAGGCCTCGGTGGGGTGGGCGTGCACCCAGCCGATGCGGCGCAGCCCCGACCAGCCCGTTTCCCCGGCGGCCTCCGCCAGGGCGCGGGCGGCGGGGGCCAGGGGCAGCAGGCTGATCACTGCCGGGGCCCCGAACCCCGAAGCCCCCGCCGGGGCCGCCCGTACGGACTCGGCGACCGCGAGCCGGGTGAAGGCCGGCCGGGGCAGCTCCGCGTGGTCGGCCAGGTCGCTGACGGTCGGGGCCAGGCAGTGCACCCCGGCCGGGAACCCGTCCCGTACGGCCGCGGCGGCGACCGTGCGCCCGGCGGGACCCGATTCCCCGACGGTGACCAGGTGGAACGCCGTACGCCCCTCCCCTCCGGAGGCGAGCGGCAGCAGCGCGGCCGCGGTGGCGGCGGGTTGCTCCACGCACCACACGGCGTCGAAACGGCCGGTGGGCGCGCCGGCCGGGGCGGACGCCGCCCCGGCCAGGACCTCCGCGCCCCGGCGCGCGTCGAGGCGGGCCGCGAAGAGGTCCACGTACTCGGGATAGAGCCCGATCAGCGCGAGCTGACGGGCCAGCAGCAGCCTGCTCTGCCGTACGTCGGTGGCGGTGAGCAGGGTCAGGTGGTGGCCGCGGCCGAGCAGCTCGGCGGCGAGCCGGATGCCGGTGGGGCTGGCGGCCCCGGCGAGGGCGATGTGCACGGCGGACTCGTTTCGAAGGGGTGGGGCGCGTGCGTCTACGCGGTGGCGGTGCTTCCGGGGGCTCCGGGTGCCGGGGCGGCCTGGACGGCCCGGGCGGGCTCGGTGGGTCGGGCGGCCTGGACCGACCGGTCGGGCTCGGTGGGTCGGGCGGACTGGACGGGCCGGGCGGCCTGGGTGGCCCCGGTGGTCTCGGCGGCGGCCGGGACGGGGGGCAGCGGTGTGGTGACGGTGACCTCGCCCGGGATCGCCACCCGGGTGAGGAAGGCACCGCGCTCGGGACCTGCGCCGATGACGGAGAAGCACACCGTGTCGCCCGCGCCGACCAGGCCGTTCACCACGTCGGTGTAGAAGAGCACCGGGGTGGCGGAGGTGACCAGGTTGCCGAGCTCGCGGGCGTGCGCGGGGGCCTTGTGGGTGTCCAGCCCGGCGAGCTGGTGGTAGTTCTCGACCAGGGCCGGGCCGGCCTGGTGCGTGTAGATCCGCCGGACCTCGTCCACGAAGCCGGGGCGGTGGGCGTCCATGGTCTCCTGGTTCAGCAGCATGCCACGCGAGTAATAGCGGGCCAGTTCCGGTCCGTTGAGTCCGAATGCGGAGAGTTCGGCAGCTCCGGGAAAGCCCGGCGGGTGGGCGGCGCCGCCGCCCGGGTAATGGATGAGCGGATCGCTGAATCCGGGATCGCCCCCGAAATCGTGGGAGTCGCGCGAATAGAAACCGAGGCCGCCCTCGAAGCTTTCGTCCCGCTCGAATACGAGCGCGGTAGCGGCATCGGAGAACAACGCCCCGGAACACCACAGAGTGTGCGCGAAAGGATGCTCTCCATCGGCGCCGCTGTACTGGGAGATGATGCCGTTCTCGTCGATTCCGATGGGGCTCGCGGCGTTGTACGAAATCACCAGGGCGCGGCGGGCCCCCGTCCGGGCCAGGTGCGCGGCGACACGGGAGAGCCCGCCGCAGCCCGCGCCGAGCTGGAGGGGTGGCACGCTGTCCGGGATGCGCAGGCGGCGCAGCAGGTTGAAGGCGTCCTGGTCGAGCATGATCTCGTACGGGGTGCACGTGGCGACGAAGACGGCGTCGATGTCCTCGGGTTCGGCGAGGGCGGAGCGCAGGGCGGCGCGGGCGACGTCGACGACGGTGTCGAGCGAGGCGAAGCGCTCCCGGTCCCAGCTCTTGGAGGTGACCCCGAGTATGCGCTCGATATCGGAGCCGCTGATTTCCTCGCCGGCCCGCTTGCGGTGCGGGATGTGCGCGAGCCGGGCCCATTCCTCGACGGAGATGACCTCGCCGATCTGGGCGCCGACGCCGGAAATCCGATAGGGGAACGGGTACGCGTACGCGGCGGGGGCGGGGGGATTGGCCGTTTCCGAGGCAGACATGCTTCTCCGGTCCGTGGAATCCGATGGGGACGGCTCCAGCGAACACCAGGGAGCGGACGGGGAGAAGGCAATGCGGGGGGCGCAGTGGTGAAAGCGTTGAATACGGGATCTCTCCCGGGGCGGGCCGCGTGAGCGGGCGGCGGGTGGCCAACGCCCGGCTGGGGGACCTGCTGGCCGAGGCCGGGTGGAGCGGAGCGGAACTGGCGCGGGCCGTCAACGCGCTCGGGACCCTGCACGGGCTGGCCCTGCGCTACGACCGGACCGCCGTCGCGCACTGGCTGTCGGGCACCCGGCCGCGCCGACCCGTGCCCGAGCTGATAGCGGCGGCGCTGACGGAGCGGTGCGGGCGGCTGGTCACGGTCGCGGAGGCGGGGCTCGGGGCGGGCGGCGCGGAGGGGCCGGGCGTACGGCCCGGGCCCGGTCCGGGGGCGGCGGCCGAAGTCGGGGCCGAGGGGCTGCTCCGGCTGGCGCTGCAGGCCAGGGCGGACGTGGACCCGCACAGCAGGGCGCCGCTGCTGCGCAGCCCGTACCAGCCGGTGCCGGTGCCGACTCCGGTGTGGGACCCGCAGCCGGCGGAGGGCGGCCCGGGCGAGGCCGCCGGGGGTGCGGGTGCGGCAGCGGGTGGGGGTGCGGATGCGCGCACGGCCACGGCCACGGGTACGCGCATGCCTACGGCTGCGGGTGCCGGCATAGCGGAGCTTGCCGCGCGGCGCCACCTCGCGGCGCACGCCGAGCAGTTGAGGGCCCTCGCGGCGAGTTTCTCGGGGCTCTACCTCACCCACGGCGGCGTCCACACCCGCGCGGCCCTGGCGGCCTGGCTGGCCCAGGACGCGGGCGCCTTCGCGGCCCGCCACCAGGGCCCGGGGCTCGCCGTCCGCGGCCGGGCCACCGGACGGTGGGCCCCCGGACTGGCGGCCCCCGGACTGGCGGCCCCCGGGCGGGCGGTGGCGGGGCCGGGGTGCGGGGCGGCGGACGTATGGCGCGGCTACGCCCAATTGGCGCACCTGCTCGGGGAGATGACGGCCGACTCCGGGTACCACGGGCTCGCGCAGGAGTACCACGGCATCGCCCTCGGGCTGGCCCGGCAGGCCGGGGACCGGCGGATGTACGCCATCACCCTGCGCGCGATGAGCGCGCACGCCGGCCGGCTCGGGCAGCCCGCGCACGCGGTGCGGCTCGCCAGGACGGCGGTGGAGACCGCACCCGCCGACGGGGAGCCCGGCACGCTGGCGTTCCTCCTGGTGCAGCGCGCGGCCGCGCACGCCCATGCCGGTCAACGGGCGCCCGCCGCCGCGGATCTGGCCGCCGCCGACCGGTTGCACGGGCGGCACGCGGTGAAGCCGCCCGACGGCCCCTTCGATTCGTACGCCCGGGCCGATCTCGACTTCGCCCGGGCCCGGACGCACCTCGCCCTCGGCGAGTTCCCGGCCGCGGCCGACGCGTTGGAGCGGTCCCTGCGCGGTCGCGCGGCCGGCCAGCACCGGGCCACCGCGCTCACCCACGCCGCCCTCGCCGAGACCCTGCTGCGCCTGGGCCACCTCACCCGGGCGTGCGAGCACTGGCGGGCGTTCCTCACGGCGGCCCCGGCGGTGCAGTCGCGCGCGGTGCGCGAGGCCCTCGGCCGGCTGCTGCGCGACCTGACCCCGTACCGGCGGACGCGGGAGGCGGTCCCGACCATCGCGATGGCCCGGGCGCTGGCGGAACGGCTGCCGTGACGCCCGCGGCGGCACGGCAGGGCCTCCGGGGCGGTACGGCGGGCCTCGGGCGTACGGCGTCCCCGGACGTACGGCGTCCCCGGACGTACGGCGTCCCCCGCGCGTACGGCGTCCCCCGGACGGTACGGCGGCCCCCGCGGCCGCTCAGTGCGGGGCGGCGGTCCGCCGGTAGCGGAGTTCGGGCACCGGGAAGCCGTCCGCCTCGTCGACCTGGACACCGCCGTCGGGGCGGAAGCCGGCGCGCTCGTAGAACCGGCGTGCCCGGGCATTGCCTTCGAGCACCCACAGCCGCACCGCGGGGTAGGGCGCCCGGCGCAGTACCTCGTTCAGCAGGGCGCGGCCGACACCGGTGCCGATGACGTCGGGGCGTGCGTACAGGGCGTACAGCTCGCCCTCGCCCCCCTGCGCGGGGCCGAAGGCGGCCCAGCCGAGGACCGCGCCGCCGGGGCCCTCGGCCACGAGGTTGGTCGCGGGGTCCGCGGGGTCGGCGAAGGCGGCGCGGCGCTGCTCCGCGTACTCGGCGGCGCTCAGGCCGTCCAGGTACGACTGCGGCATCAGCCCGGCGTAGGCGTGGCGCCAGCCGCTCACGCGCAGGGCTGCGACGGCGTCGATGTCGGCCTCGGTCATCTCGCGTACGGAGTGGCGGGTTTCATCCGCGCCGGTGGCGTCGTCCATGCGGGGAGTGTGCCAGCGGAGTCCGGCGCCGGGCACCGGGATTTCAGGGACGGCCGGGGCCGTCCAGCCAGGGCCTGCGCCCCGGTCCGGTCGGGTGGGTGCCGGTGACTCCCATGACCGCCGAGTAGAGGCTGGTCTCGGCGGTGATGAAGAGCCGGTTGCGCTTGGCCCCGCCCCAGGCGATGTTGGACACCGCTTCGGGCACGTCGAGCCGCCCGATCAGGGTGCCGTCGGGGTCGTAGCAGTGCACGCCGTCGCTCATGGCGGCCGCCCAGAGCCGGCCGCCGTCGTCGAACCGGAGGTTGTCGAAGCGGGCCCCCGGGCGGGCCGCCGCCTCCGCGAACACCTTGCCGTCCGAGAGGGTGCCGTCCTCGTACACGTCGAAGACGCGGATGCGGCCGCCGCGGGTGTCGGAGACGAAGAGCCGCTGCTCGTCGGGGGAGAAGACGAGGCCGTTCGGGGCCTCGAAGCAGTCGGCGGCCAGGCGCACTTCACCGGTGCCGGGATCGATGCGGTAGACGTTGTTGGAGCCGATCTCGCTCTCGGCGACGTAGCCCTCGTAGTCGCTGGTGATGCCGAAGTCCGGGTCGGAGAACCAGATCGAGCCGTCGGACCTGACGGCGGCGTCGTTCGGGCTGTTCAGCCGCTTGCCCTGCCAGCGGTCGGCCAGCACCGTGAGCGTGCCGTCGTGCTCGGTGCGCGTCACCCGGCGGTTTCCCTGCTCGCAGGTGATCAGCCGGCCCTGCCGGTCGAGGGTGTTTCCGTTGCTGTGCCCGGCCCCGCGCCGGAAGACGGCGACGGCCCCGGTCTCCTCGTCCCACCGCAGCATCCGGTCGTTGGGGATGTCGCTCCAGACGACCTGGCGCCACGCGGGTACGTAGACGGGTCCCTCGGCCCGCGGCAGCCGGTGTACAGGACTTCCAGCCCGTCGTCCCCGTTCATGCACCGTCCGGTCCGGAACCGCTCGTCGAACATCTCGTACATGAGATTCCCCCTCACCCCACCTGAGCCGAATCTACTTCGGCTGAGTAGCAACACTGCAAGATTGGGTATGGCCAACGCAAGATCCTTCCGAAGGGAGAGGCGTGGATCACAGCCGCTGCCCCCCCCGTCGGGGCGAGCCGGAGCGAGCCGGGACCGGCCGAAAGGCGAGGCGGGACGAGGGGTCCGGAGGTCACTCTTCAAAGGGGGAGCAAAGCCCCGCCCCGCAACCGGTCCAGCACCAGCGAAGGAGCACCATGTCGGCCACCGCCCCCTCCCTGAAGTCCCTCGCCCGGCGCGTCTTGCGGAGCCTGAACCGCCCCGCGGTCGCGGTGCTCCTGGAGTCGGAGAACCTCCTCGTGCACACGCCCGGCCCCGGCGTGGTCTGGCCGCGCGTCAGTGGCCGGCACCGTCAGCGCTTCAGGTCCCGCAGGGCCGTGTTCAGCTCCAGGACGTTGACGCGCGGCTCGCCCATGAAGCCGAGGGTGCGGCCCTCGGTGTGGGCCTTCACCAGCTTCGCGACCTCCGCCACCGGGAGCCCGTTGCGCTGTGCGACGCGGGCCGTCTGGAGCTCCGCGTACGCCGGGGAGATGTCCGGGTCCAGGCCGGAGCCGGAGGAGGTCACCGCGTCCGCCGGGATCTGGGCGAGCCGCGGGGCGTAGCCCGGCACGGTGTTGTCGAGCAGGATCTCGGCCTTCGCCTCCCGCACCGACTTGAGCAGCTCCGGACTGTCCGCCGCCTTGTTGGTGGCGCCGGAGACCAGCAGCCCGTACTGGGTGTTGACGGTGTTCTCGGCGAGTCCCGCCGCCGGGCGGCCCTGGAACCAGCGCAGGTCGTCCCCGTACGACTGGCCGATCAGGGAGGAGCCGACGACCTTGCCGCTCGCGTCCTTGATCTCGGAGCCGTTGGCCTGGTGGCCGAAGGCCGCCTGGGCGATGCCGGTGATCGCGAGCGGGTAGAGGACCCCGCACAGCACGGTGAGGACGAGGAGGGCGCGCAGCCCGGCCCCGAGCAGGCGGCCGGTGTTGCCTACGGAGTTGTTCATGGGGATCAACACGTTCCTAAAATCAGCGGAGCCCTAAAATCAGCGGAGCCCTAAAATCAGCGGAGCCCTGGTTCAGCGCAGGCCGGAGATGAGGGAGACGGCCATGTCGATGAGCTTGATGCCGATGAACGGGGCGACGAGGCCGCCGAGTCCGTAGAGGGTCAGGTTGCGCCGGAGCATCTTGTCGGCGCTGGTGGGCCGGTACTGGACGCCCTTCAGGGCGAGCGGGACCAGGGCGATGATGACCAGCGCGTTGAAGATGACGGCCGAGAGGATCGCGGAGTCGGGGGAGTGCAGGCCCATGATGTTGAGCTTGTCCAGGCCCGGGTAGACCGCCGCGAACATCGCCGGGATGATCGCGAAGTACTTGGCGACGTCGTTGGCGATGGAGAAGGTGGTCAGCGCGCCCCGGGTGATCAGCAACTGCTTGCCGATCTCCACGATTTCGATGAGCTTGGTGGGGTTGGAGTCCAGGTCGACCATGTTCCCGGCCTCCTTGGCGGCCGAGGTGCCGGTGTTCATGGCGACACCGACGTCGGCCTGGGCGAGGGCCGGGGCGTCGTTGGTGCCGTCGCCGGTCATGGCGACGAGCTTCCCGCCGGCCTGTTCCCGCTTGATGAGGGCCATCTTGTCCTCGGGGGTGGCCTCGGCGAGGAAGTCGTCGACGCCCGCCTCTTCGGCGATGGCCTTGGCGGTCAGCGGGTTGTCGCCGGTGATCATGATGGTCTTGATGCCCATGCGCCGCAGCTCGTCGAAGCGTTCGCGCATGCCCTCCTTGACCACGTCCTTGAGGTGGATGACACCGAGGACGCGGGCACCCTTCTCGTCCTCCACCGCGACGAGCAGCGGGGTACCGCCGGCGCCGGAGATCGCGTCGACCTCGGCTCCCGCGTCGGGGGCGACCGTACCGCCCTGTTCGCCGACCCAGGCGGTGATCGAGTTGGCGGCGCCCTTGCGGACCTTGCGGCCGTCCACGTCGACGCCCGACATGCGGGTCTGTGCGGTGAAGGGGATCCATTCGGCGCCGGTCAGTTCGCCCTGGTGGCGTTCGCGCAGGCCGTACTTCTCCTTCGCCAGGACCACGATGGAGCGCCCCTCGGGGGTCTCGTCGGCCAGCGAGGACAGCTGGGCGGCATCGGCCAGCTCGGCGGCGTTGGCGCCGGTGACGGGGACGAACTCGGAGGCCTGCCGGTTGCCGAGGGTGATGGTGCCGGTCTTGTCGAGGAGCAGGGTCGAGACGTCGCCCGCGGCTTCCACCGCGCGTCCCGACATGGCCAGGACGTTGCGCTGGACCAGGCGGTCCATGCCCGCGATGCCGATGGCGGAGAGCAGGGCGCCGATGGTGGTCGGGATGAGGCAGACCAGCAGCGCGGTCAGCACGATCATCGACTGCTCGGCGCCCGCGTACTTCGCGAACGGCTGGAGGGTGACCACGGCCAGCAGGAAGACGATGGTCAGCGAGGCCAGCAGGATGTTGAGCGCGATCTCGTTGGGGGTCTTCTGCCGGGAAGCGCCCTCGACCAGGTTGATCATCCGGTCGATGAAGGTCTCGCCGGGCTTCGTGGTGATCTTGATGACGATCCGGTCGGAGAGCACCTTGGTGCCACCGGTGACGGCGCTGCGGTCGCCGCCCGACTCGCGGATGACCGGGGCCGATTCACCCGTGATCGCCGACTCGTCCACGGACGCGACGCCTTCGACGACGTCACCGTCGCCGGGGATGACGTCCCCGGCCTCGCACACGACCAGGTCGCCGATACGCAGATCCGTGCCCGGCACCTGCTCCTCGACGGCGCCGTTCAGGCGACGGGCGACGGTGTCGGTCTTGGCCTTGCGCAGGGTGTCGGCCTGGGCCTTGCCCCGGCCCTCGGCCACCGCCTCCGCGAGGTTGGCGAAGATCGTGGTCAGCCACAGCCAGGCGGTGATCGCCCAGCCGAAGAGGTTGCCCGGGTCGGAGATCGCCAGCGCGGTGGTCAGTACGGAACCGATCAGCACCACGAACATGACCGGCGACTTGACCATCACGCGGGGGTCGAGCTTGCGCACCGCGTCCGGGAAGGACTTCAGCAGCTGCTTCGGGTCGAAGATCCCGCCGCCGATCTTGGCCTTCTCGGGCTTGTGACCGCTGGGCAGGTCCCCGTGCGGGGCTCGGGTGGGGGTGACGGTGGGGGTGACGGTGCTCATGAGGCGAGCCCTTCGGCGAGCGGGCCCAGCGCCAGGGCCGGGAAGTAGGTGAGGCCCGTGACGATGACGATCGTGCCGACGAGCAGGAAGGTGAACAGCGGCTTCTCGGTGCGCAGGGTGCCCGCCGTCGCCGGGACCGGCTGCTGTTCGGCGAGCGAGCCCGCCAGGGCCAGGACGAAGACCATGGGCAGGAAGCGGCCGAGCAGCATCGCCAGACCGGTGGTCGTGTTGAACCACTGGGTGTTGGCGTTCAGGCCGGCGAAGGCCGAGCCGTTGTTGTTGCCGGCCGAGGTGTAGGCGTAGAGGACCTCGGAGAAGCCGTGCGCGCCGCCGTTGGACATCGAGTGCCCGGGGGTGGGCAGGGCCATCGCCAGGGCCGTGAAGCCGAGGACCAGGGCCGGGGTGATGAGGATGTAGCAGGCGGCGAACTTGATCTGGCGGGTGCCGATCTTCTTGCCGAGGTACTCGGGGGTGCGGCCGACCATCAGGCCGGCGATGAACACCGCGATGATCGCCATGATCAGCATGCCGTAGAGCCCGGAGCCGACGCCGCCGGGCGCGATCTCGCCGAGCTGCATGCCCAGGAGCTGGATGCCGCCGCCGAGACCGGTGTAGGAGGAGTGGAAGGAGTTGACGGAGCCGGTCGAGGTCAGCGTCGTGGCGACCGAGAAGATCGCGGAGGCGCCGATCCCGAAGCGGGCCTCCTTGCCCTCCATCGCACCGCCCGCGGCCTGGAGCGCCGGGCCGTGGTGGCCGAATTCCGTCCACATCATGAGGGCGGTGAAGCCGAGCCAGATGGTGACCATCGTGGCGAGGATCGCGTAGCCCTGGCGGACCGAGCCGATCATCCGGCCGAAGGTGCGGGTGAGGGAGAAGGGGACGAGGAGGATCAGGAAGATCTCGAAGAGGTTCGAGAAGGGGGTCGGGTTCTCGAAGGGGTGGGCGGAGTTGGCGTTGAAGTAGCCGCCGCCGTTGGTGCCCAGCTCCTTGATGGCCTCCTGCGAGGCGACCGCCCCGCCGTTCCACTGCTGGTTCCCTCCCGTGAACTGTCCGACCCCGTGGATGCCGGAGAAGTTCTGGATGACCCCGCAGGCCACCAGCACGACCGCGGCGATCACCGCGAGCGGGAGCAGGATGCGCACGGTGCCGCGCACCAGATCGGACCAGAAGTTGCCGAGCTCGCCGGTGCGGGAGCGCGCGAAGCCCCGTACGAGGGCCACCGCCACGGCCATGCCCACGGCGGCGGACAGGAAGTTCTGCACCGCCAGGCCGCCGGTCTGGACGAGCGGTCCCATGGCCTGCTCACCGGCGTACGACTGCCAGTTCGTGTTCGACACGAAGGAGGCGGCCGTGTTGAAGGCCTGGTCCGGCTTGATGGAGACGAAGCCGAGCGAGCCGGGCAGGTGGCCCTGCAGGCGCTGGAGCAGGTAGAGGAAGAGGACGCTCACCGCCGAGAAGGCGAGGACCGAGCGCAGGTACGCCGGCCAGCGCATCTCGGCGTCCGGGTCGGCGCCGACCGCCTTGTAGATCCACTTCTCGGGGGCGTAGTGCTTCTTCGAGGAGTAGGCGCGGGCCATGTGATCGCCCAGGGGGCGATGGGCGAGGGCCAGGGCCGCGACGAGCGCGAGCAGCTGGAGCACCCCGGCGAGGACGGGACTCATCGACGCTAGAACCTCTCCGGGAAGACGAGGGCGACGACGAGGTAACCCAACAGCGCGACGGCGACCAGCAGGCCGATGACGTTTTCGGCGTTCACAGCTTGGCCACCCCCTTGGCGACGAGGACCACCAGCGCGAAGACCGCGATCGTGGTGACGACGAAGGCCAGATCGGCCATCGTGAGCTCCCGGAGGGTTCGAGGGCGGGCGTTTTTCGGACACCTCTGAGTGGAACGCCTTTTCGGCTCCTCACAGGCTTCCTTGACGGGCCCCATACGCCCGTCGGCGCGGCCTTGACGGGTCTCTAACGCGCGGGGACGTGCCGTTCGCTCGGAGTGAGTGGATATGTGTTGATGTGCCCGGTATGTGGCGATATTGGGTCGAGAGGTAAGAGGCAAGATTCCGTATACCGGAAATCTATTTCCGACATGTGGTATCCCGCGTTATGCTCCGGCCGTCCGCCTGCGCAAAGCGGCAAGCGGCAAGCGGCAAGCGAAGCGAATCCCTGCCAGGAGGAATGCCATGTCCGAGAGTCGTGTCGCCCTGATCACCGGTTCCTCCTCCGGCATCGGCGCGGGCATCGCCCGCAGGCTGGCCGCGGCCGGCATCCGCGTGGTCCTGAACTCGGCGCGCAGCGAGAGCGCGGGCAAGGCGCTCGCCGCCGAACTCCCCGACGCGGTCTACGTACGGGGCGACGTCGCGGACGCCGACGACGCGCGGCGGATCGTTCGGACGGCGATCGACACGTACGGACGGCTCGACGTCCTGGTCAACAACGCGGGCGTCACCCGGTTCATACCCCTGGGAGACCTGGACGCGGCCGACGCCGACGCCTGGCGCGAGATCTTCGAGGTCAACGTCATCGGCACCTGGCAGCTGATCACCGCCGCCACGCCCCACCTGCGGGAATCCGGGGCGGGCTCGATCATCAACATCTCGTCGGTCTCCGCGACCCGCGCGCTCGGCAGCTCGATCCCGTACGCCGTCAGCAAGGCCGCGGTCAACCACATGACCCGGCTGCTGGCCTCCCATCTCGGACCCGCCGTCCGGGTGAACGCGATCGCACCCGGCCTGATCGACACCCCCTGGTACGAAGGCGAGGACCAGGTCTGGGAGAGCTCGCGGGAGTGGATCACGGAGAACACCCCGCTGCGCCGCGTGGGCACCCCGGAGGACGTGGCCGATGCAGCGCTCTACCTGGTCGACGCCGCCTACACGACCGGCGACGTGCTCACCGTCGACGGCGGCCGGCACGTCGTCTGACCCGGCTCGGACGCGGTGCCGGCGCGGCTCCGACACCGCCCCGGCCGCCCCGGCCCCTCCCCACCGGATTCCACATCGTGGACAACTACCCTCGGAATATGAACGCAGAAGCCGACGCACGCGACGCCGCCACACCGGCCACCTCCGCACAGGCCGCCGCACAGGCCACCGCACAGGCCACCGTGAAGGCCGACGACCGCAGTCACGTCTTCCACTCCTGGTCGGCCCAAGAGCTCATCGACCCGCTCGCCGTGGCCGGTGCCGAGGGTTCCTACTTCTGGGACTACGACGGCAACCGCTTCCTCGACTTCTCCAGCGCCCTCGTCTACACGAACATCGGCTACCAGCACCCGAAGGTGGCCGCGGCCATCGCCGGGCAGGCCGGGAAGCTCTGCACCGTCGCCCCAGGCTTCGCCGTCGACGTGCGCTCCGAGGCCGCCCGGCTCATCGCCGAGCGCACCCCGGGCGACCTGGACAAGATCTTCTTCACCAACGCGGGCGCCGAGGCGGTGGAGAACGCCGTCCGCATGGCCCGGGTGCACACCGGCCGCCCCAAGGTGCTCTCCGCGTACCGCTCGTACCACGGCGCCACCTCCACCGCGATCAACCTCACCGGGGACGCGCGCCGCTTCGGCAACGACACCGCCACCGCCGGCGTCGTGCACTTCTGGGGCCCCTTCGCCTACCGCTCGCCCTTCTACGCGGCCAACCCCGCCGAGGAGTGCGAGCGCGCGCTGCGCCACCTGGAAGACACCATCGTCTTCGAGGGCCCGCAGTCCATCGCCGCGATCATCCTGGAGACCGTCGGCGGCGCCCCCGGCGTGCTCGTGCACCCCGACGGCTACCTGGCCGGCGTCCGCGCGCTCTGCGACCGCTTCGGCATCGTCTTCATCCTCGACGAGATCATGGTCGGCTTCGGCCGCACGGGTAAGTGGTTCGCTTCCGAGCACTGGGACGTCACCCCCGACCTCATCTGCTTCGCCAAGGGCGTGACCAGCGGATACGTACCCCTCGGCGGGGTCGCCATCTCGGCCGCCATCGCGGAGACCTTCGCCCGCCGGCCCTACCCGGGCGGGCTGACGTACTCCGGGCACGTACTGGCCTGCGCCGCCGCCGTCGCGACGATCAACGTCATGGAGGAGGAGGGCGTCGTCGAGCAGTCCGCCCGCACCGGTGCGGAGCTGCTCGGGCCGGGCCTGGCCGCCATCGCGGAGCGCCACCCGTCGGTCGGGGAGGTCCGGGGTCTGGGCACGTTCTGGGCTCTGGAGCTCGTACGGAACGAGGAGACGCGCGAGCCGCTGGTTCCGTACAACGCCGCCGGGGCCGACAACGCGCCGATGGCCGAGTTCGGGGCGGCCCTGAAGAAGGCCGGGCTGTGGCCGCTGCTCGCCGGGAACCGGATCCACGTCGCGCCGCCCTGCAACGTGTCGGCCGAGGACGTGGAGAAGGGGCTGCGGATCATCGACGAGGCCCTGACGGTGGCCGACGCGCACACGGTCTGACCTGCGCAGATCGTACGGTTGCCCAAGCCGTGGGTGCCTGTTCTCGGAGGATCCGCTCCCTTACGAACGGCATGTGGACGTGCTGGAATCAACAGGCACCTACGGACCGGGATGCACGTCAGTCCCGGGGCGGTCCACGCGAGGAATCGGCGTGACCGAACGGCGGGGGGCGGGCTGCGCGTCCGCCGGACGCCGGGCGTACGGGATCCAGACGACCGGACTCCGTGTTCCCGAGTACCCGAAGGAAGACAGCGCATGAGCAAGCACATCCTCGCCCAGAACCAGTACGGCAAGGCCGAGAACCGCATCGTCAAGGTCACCCGCAAGGGCAGCGACGGTTCCTGGCACGAGATCCGCGACCTCAACGTCTCCGTAGCGCTGCGGGGCGAGTTCCGCGACGTCCACCTCACCGGTGACAATGCCAACTGCCTGCCCACGGACACCACCAAGAACACGGTGTACGCCTTCTCCAAGGAGCACGGCGTCGCCTCCCCCGAGGCGTTTGGCATCCTGCTCGCCAAGCACTTCGTCTCCTCCCAGGCCCCGATCCGCGAGGCGCAGATCCGCGTCGAGGAGTACGCCTGGGAGCGGATCCCGGTTCCGACGCGCAAGGAGCAGCACTCCTTCGCCCTCAAGGGCACCGAGGTGCGCACCGCGCAGATCACGTACAGCGAGACCACCGGTCTCCAGGTGATCTCGGGTCTGAAGGACCTGACCGTGATGAACTCGACCAACTCCGAGTTCCACGGCTTCATCAAGGACAAGTACACGACGCTGCAGGAGGCGTACGACCGCATCCTGGCGACCAAGGTCACCGCGCGCTGGGCGCACTCGGCGCTCGCCGCCGACGACGCCGGGTACGACTGGGACCAGTCGTACAAGAAGGTCCGCAAGAACATGCTGGAAGCCTTCGCGGAGACCTACTCGTACTCCCTGCAGCAGACCCTGAACCAGATGGCCGAGCGCGTGCTCGACAACTGCCCCAAGGTCAACGAGGTGCGCCTCAACCTCCCCAACAAGCACCACTTCCTCGTCGACCTGGAGCCCTTCGGCCTCAAGAACGACAACGAGGTCTACTTCGCGGCCGACCGCATGTACGGCCTCATCGAGGGCACGGTGCACCGCGACGGCGTCCAGCCGGTCATCGCGACGAGCGACTGGATCGTGGCCTAACGCCCGCTCCACCCACGGAATTTCGGCCCGGACCGCGTCGCGGGGTCCGGGCCGCTCCGCGTTCACGGTCCGGACGCGTCCGGCAGGCCCGGCTCGCCCGGTACGCCCGGTCCGGCAGGCCCCGGTCGGTCCCGCCCTGCGCCCGTGAAGCTCAAGTGTTGCTCTGAGATGGCGGGAAGAGGGTTGGGCGCTGCGCCGTCAGGTGACACTGCCGACAGGTGAAGTGGGCCGGAGCGGGGGCGGGTCTGACATGGGGTGGGTGTTCCGGTGGATCGTCAGGGGCTCGGGCGAGACGCGGACTCTGGACGTGTATGACGTCGCGTTCCTGGCGGGCGGGGCGCGGCGGGTGGTGGACAGCGCGGTCATCGCGTTGAACCGGCGCGGGCTGCTCGTGGTGCACGCCGCGCAGGTGCGCACGGTGGACGGGGAGCTGCCCGGGCATGCGGTCGAGCGTGCCGTGTTCGCGTTCTGCGGCCGCACCAAGAGCATCGACGCCGTACGCGCCGGCCTGCAACGCTCCCGGGAGGTCGAGGAGATCGCCCGTGGGCTGGCCACATGGGGCCTGGTGGAGGGCGCGGACCGTCGGGCGACCCGTGCGGGCCGGCGACACCTCCAGCGGGCCGAGCGCGACCCGCGCATGCCGGCGTACGTCTTCGTCGAAAGCGCCATGCTCAGGGAGCCAACGGTGCGGCGCCCGGTCGGCCGCCCGCAGGCGGCTCCATCCCGCCCCGGTCCGACGCCGAGGAGCAGCGGTCAGGGCCCGACGTCGGGGCGCAGGTTCTCGCGCGTGGACGTCGACTCCGGTCCCGGCTGGCATACGGGCACGCACTCCGACGGCGGAGGCCACGGGGGCCACGGAGGTGGCGGAGGCCACGGGGGCCACGGAGGCGGCGGAGGGGACGGAGGCGGCGGTGGTGGAGGTGGCGGAGGAGGCGGTGAATGAGGCGGTGAATGAGGCGGTGCGTCAGGCGCTGCCCGGCGGATCCGCCGGCCGGCCCACGAGCAGGTTCCACCGCCCGGAACGCCCCGTGAGCGTGGTGACCGACTCCGGCCGCACGTCGAGCCGCCAGAAGGCAGCCGCGGGCAGCTCCAGGGCCCACACCACGGCCGCCCGTACGACGCCCTGCCCGACCACCACCCGGTGCGTACCCGGCGCCAGGGTGCCCAGGTGTGCGCCGACCCGGGTGATCAGCGCCTCCACCGACTCCCCGCCGCCCGCAGGCGCGTACGAGGTGTCGGTCATCCACCGTCGCAGCCCCTCGGGGTCCTCCCGGGCCACGTCGTCCATGGGCCGCCCGGCCCAGGCTCCGTGATCCTGGCCGCGCAGTTCCTCGTGCCCCGGGCACGGATCCGCGTACGGGAAGCGGTGCAGGCGCGCCGCCGCGTCCAGCGGGGGTGTCACGAGCCGGACTCGTGCGACGGTGGGGTGCACCGTCTGATTGTCCCGGGCTTTCGCATCGCGTTCAACCATCGGCCACCTGTCGGGCGCGGTCATGACAAGCGACCCGGCGAGCGTCGTTCCTTCAGGGCAAATCCCTTGTAAAGGAAGAACATTGAGCCTACGTTCGGCCGCCCGCGCCACCGCGCTCGTGCTGTGCACCGCACTCGCCGCGTCCGTCGCGCTTCCGGCACAAGCTTCCTCGAGCAGCGGCATCCGGCCCCAGGCCGAGACCGCGCCGCTGTACGACGACGAGGCCGGTGGCGACGCCAACGCGGATGACCCGTCGATCTGGCGCAACGCCGCCGACCCGGGCCGCAGCTTGGTGATCGCGACCGCCAAACAGGGCGGTCTGCGGGTCTACGACCTGGAGGCCCGGCAGGTGCAGTCGCTGCCCGCCCCGGCCGGGCCGGGCGCCGACGACGCACCCGGCCGCTTCAACAACGTCGACCTGGTCAACGGCCTGCGCCTGGGCGGCGGGCGCGCCGATGTCGCGGTGGTCAGCGACCGGGGCAACGACCGGCTGCGGATCTACCGGATCGACCGCAACCGCCCCGGCGGCCCCCTGGTCGACGTCACCGACCCGGCGGCGCGCCCGGTCTTCTCCGCCGACCAGGCGGAGATCAACGAGCAGAAGACCGCGTACGGCCTGGCCACCTGGACGGACCGGAAGACCGGCCGGTCCTACGCGGTGGTCAGCCAGCGCAACCGCACCCGGATCGCCCTGCTGGAGCTGGTCGCCACCCCCGCCGGCACGGTCGACTACCGCCAGGTGCGCACGCTCGACCTGCCGTCCTCCTTCCGCCTGCCCAACGGCGCCGCGTGGACGCCCTGCGCCGAGCCGGGCGAGCTGCCGCAGGTCGAGGGCATGGTCGTCGACCCCGCGGACGGCACCCTGTACGCGGGGCAGGAGGACGTCGGGATCTGGCGCATCGACGCGGGCCTCACCGGCACGCCGAAGCTGATCGACAAGGTGCGCGAGTACGGAGTGCCCGGCACCTACGACGAGGAGACCGAGGAGTGCGCGCCCGGCGCCGATCCCGGCTACGGCGGCAAGCGGCTGACGGCCGACGTCGAAGGCCTGACCCTGGTCACCGAAGCCGACGGCGACGGCTACCTGCTCGCCTCCAGCCAGGGCGACGACAGCTTCGTCGCCTATGACCGCGAGCGCGACGACCACAACGAGTTCGAGGGCGCCTTCCGCATCACCGCGGCCTCCGCCACCCTTGACGGCTCCGAGGTCTGCGACGGCGCCGCCGCCCTCAACGCCCCTCTCGGCGCGCGCTACCCCCGCGGCCTGCTCGTCGTCCAGGACGGCCGGGAAACCCCGGGTGACGGCGACCGCGAGGCGACCGGCTTCAAGTTCGTCGACCTGGGCGAGGTGGTCGACGCCATCGGCTGACGCCATCGGCTGACACCTCCGCCCGGCGGGACGGCGGTCGAAACGGAACCCTCTTGCGGGGACGCTGTAAGGCCGCCATAAAGAGCGGTACGGTATCGGACGACAAGACGACGGTATGACGGAAGTCCGGTTGAGAATCCGGCACGGTCGCGCCACTGTGAATCCTCCCGGAGGGGGAGGAAAGTCAGACCCGCCACCGTCGTCGCAAGCACCACTGACCGGGACGCGTGTTCCCTCTGGAGGTTCCTGCCATGGCCGACTCCGCCGTGCCCACGACTGCCGCCCCGCTGGCCGTCGCACCCATCTCGCTCTCCACCCTGGCCCCTTGGGCGCTGTTCGCCGGCGTCCTGATGCTGGTCCTGCTCTACCTCGTCGGCGCCGAGCAGGGCGCCACCGCGATCTTCGAAGGCGACACCGTGCACGAGTGGATGCACGACGGCCGCCACCTCCTCGGCTTCCCCTGCCACTGATCCACCGATCCGCAAGGGACCGAAAACTTCATGAACCCCATTTCCCCCCGCGTGCTCCTCGTCAGGGGCATGCTCGCCGGCCTGCTGGCCGGGGTCGCCGCGTTCCTCGTCGCGTACTTCCTGGGTGAATCGCAGGTCGACGCGGCGATCGCCCTCGAGGAAGCCGGAGCCCACGACCACGGCGGCGAGGCCGCCCCGGTCAGCCGGGCCCTCCAGGCCACGGCCGGTCTGGGCACCGGAACCCTGCTCTACGGGATCGCGCTCGGCGGCATCGCCGCGCTCGTCTTCTGCTACGCCCTGGGCCGGATCGGCCGCTTCGGCCCCCGGGCCACGGCGCTGCTGGTGTCCGGCGGTCTGTTCGTCACCGTCACCCTGGTGCCGTTCTTCAAGTACCCCGCCAATCCGCCGGCCGTCGGGGACCCCGAGACCACGGTCCAGCGGACCACCCTCTACGTCCTGATGCTCGCGCTCGGCCTGCTGCTCGCGGCGGCCGCGCTGATCCTCGGCCGGCGCCTCGCACCGAGCCTGGGCAACTGGAACGCCTCGGTCACCGCCTCGCTCGCCTTCGTGGCCGCCGTCGGCATCGCGTACGCGTTCCTGCCCGGCGTCAACGAGGTGCCGGCGGACTTCCCGGCGGCGCTCGTCTGGCAGTTCCGGCTCGCCTCGCTCGCCATCCAGGCAGCGATGTGGACCACTTTCGGCCTGGCTTTCGGATTTCTTGCCGAACGGGCCCTTGTCCCCACCCGAACGCCCAAGGAGGCTGTACAGCCTGCGAGTTGACGTCTTGCGGGCAAGTAACTGAGAGGCTGGTGACGGCGCGGTGACGACGGCGACCCGAGGGCTCGGAGGCCACCGAAGACCCAAAGGCCGCCGGGAGGGGCCGCACCGGCCGCTCCGCCCGCACCGCCCGTACGGGCAGCAGTGGCGGGAACTGCGGGAGTGGCGGGGCTGGACGGGCGCCGCCCCGTTCTGGCTCAACTCCGTGATCCTGCTGCTGAGCCCCTTCATCACCGTCACCCTGCTCGCGCAGGTCGGCATCATCGCGGGCCTGACCGCCATCGGCGGCCTGGCCCGCCACCTCTGGTCGGGTGACTACGGCCATGCGGCCATCCACACCGCCGCCGTACTGATGGGTGCGGCGGCGGTGGCGGTCGTGGTGGCCTGACGGGGGTCCGGCACGGCGGCCCGACGGCAGCCCGGGGGCTAGCCCCCGAACGGCTGTCCCGGCTGCCGGATGGGGTGGCGGCCGATGCTCAACCATCCTCGTTGCATGACCACTTACCGCGGCAAGGCCGCACTCGTCGCCCTCTGCGCCACGGCCGTGGCGGCCACGCTGACCGGCACCGCCGCCGCCACGGCCACCACCGCCACGGCGACCGACACCACCACGGCCCGCGGCACCACCACGGCCCGCGGCACCGCGCCCGCCCTGGACTGGACGGCGTGCACCCACACGGGCCACCTCGACGGCCAGCAGTGCGCGAAGCTGTCCGTCCCCCTCGACTACGCCGACCCGGCGGGCCCGCAGGTCGAGCTCGCGGTGTCCCGGCTGCCCAGCACCCGTCCCGCCGCCCGGCGCGGGACGCTGGCCGTCGTCCCCGGCGGGCCGGGCGGCTCGGGCGTGCAGCGGCTGTCGCAGAAGGGGGCCGCGCTGGCAGGCCAGTTGGCCGGCGCGTACGACATCGTCGCGCTCGACCCGCGCGGAGTCGGCGGCAGCGTCACCGCCGAGTGCGGCCTGGACGCGGCCGACCGGCGGCTGACGACCCTGCGCTCCTGGCCCGGTCCCGACGGGGGGATCGCGGAGAACGCCGAGCGCTCCCGCCGGGTGGCCGAGGCCTGCGCCGCGAACGGCGGCCCGGTGCTGCGCAGTTTCACCACCGCCAACCAGGCGCGCGACATGGACCGCTTCCGGGAGGCCCTCGGCGAGCGGAAGCTGTCGGTCTGGGCCGTCTCCTACGGGGCCTACGTGACGGCGGTGTACGCGCAGAAGTTCCCGGAGCGCACCGACCGCCTGGTGCTGGACAGCAGTGGGGACCCCGACCCGAAGCGGGTCGCGCGCGGCTGGCTCGCGAACATGGCGCAGGGCGCCGACGACCGCTTCCCCGACTTCGCGGCCTGGGCGGCGGACCCGGCGCGGGCGGGGGAGGGGCTGCGGCTCGCCGAACACCCGGACCACGTACGCCCGTTGTTCCTGGCGCTGGCCGCGGAACTGGACCGTGCCCCCAAGCCGTCGGACGTACCCGGGCTGCCGCTGACCGGCACGATGCTGCGCCAGGCCCTGCAGGCGGCCCTCTACGGCGACGCCCAGTTCCCCGCCTTCGCCCGGCTCGTCCGCGCGGCCCAGGACCCCGCGGCCGTCCCGGAGCTGCCCAGGGAGCTCGCCGGAGTGCTGCCCGACACGGACGCGTCGCTGATGGTGGGGGTCATCTGCAACGACGTGGCCTGGCCGAAGAACGTCTCCGGGTACGAGCGGGCGGTGGCCGCGGACCGCGCCGCGCACCCCCTGACGGCCGGGATGCCGGCGAACATCACCCCGTGCGCCTTCTGGAAGGACGCCCCCGCCGAACGCCCCACCCGCATCACCGACCGGGGTCCCTCGAACATCCTGATGGTCCAGAACCTCCGCGACCCGGCGACCCCGTACGCCGCCTCCCTGAAGATGCGCGAGGCCCTCGGCTCGCGCGCCCGCCTGCTCACCGTCGACCACGGCGGCCACGGGGTGTACCCGGGCCAGGGCAACGCCTGCTCCGACCGCACGGTCACCGCGTACCTCACGACGGGGGAGCGTCCGCCGCGGGACTCCTCGTGCCCGGCCTGAAGATCCGGTCCAGGTGGTGGCGCAGCACCGCGACGGCCGACTCGGGGCTCCGCTGGCCGACCAGGATGCCGGTGCCCATGGTCGCCGCCATGGCGAGCAGGCTGATCGCCTCCGTGCGCGCGTCGGCGTCCGGGTCGGCCAGGCCGGATTCCTGGGCCCGGCCGATCAGCTCGGCCACCGCGTTCTCGGCGGCGTCGGGGTTGTCGATGAAGGGCTGGGCGGCGAGCGCCTCGTCGGTCACGGACAGGATCGAGTACGAGCTGTAGAGGAGGTGGAAGGTGCGGCTCTCCTCGTCCGTCGGCAGGGAGGCCAGCAGCAGCGCCTCGATCGTGGTGCGCGGGCCGGGATCGGGGCCGGCGGCGGCGAGCCGCGCGGCCACCCGCGCGGTGAAGCGGTCGGTCAGGTGCTGGAGCCCGTAGAAGAGCAGCTTCTCCTTGGTCTGGAAGTAGTACTGGACGAGGCGCAGGGAGACCCCCGCCTCGGCTGCCACGTCGCGCATGCCGACCGCGTGCAGCCCGCGCCGTCCGGCGACGCGGATGAGTGCCTCGGCGATCTGGGCGCGCCGTTCCTCGTGGTCCACGCGTTTCGGCATGTTCTGGTGTCTCCGCCCGTCGGTGCCCGTCGGTGATGATCCCGCGGCTCGTTTTCATGGTACCGCCGTATCAACATCGTGGTACGGTCGTATCACGAAAGAACGGATCCTCGATCCTCCAGGAGGTGCCCCCGTGCCCGACAACAAGCCCCGTGTACGCCGCGACATCGGCCGCTACGTGAGCGACGAGCTGCGCGACCGCTACTTCGCCGCCTGCGACGCGCTCTACGCGATGGGTGCCCCCGCCCGTTCGGAGACGGACGTGGAGACGAGCTTCGGGACCACGCACGTCTACCGGTACGGCCCCGCGGACCCGGCGGCGGAGGCCCGTACGCCCGTCGTCCTGATCCACGGCTCGGGCGGCTGCTCGGCCCAGTGGTACCCCAACACCGCGGCCCTCGGCGCCGACCGGCCCGTCTACGCGCTCGACACCCCCGGCGACCCGGGCCGCAGCGTCCAGCGCGAGCCGATGTGGCAGCCCGAGCGCGCGGCCCAGTGGATGGACGAGGCGCTCGACGCCCTCGGCCTCGACCGGGTCCACCTCGTCGGCTCCTCCTACGGCGGCTGGCTGGTCATCAACCAGGCGCACCTGCGCCCCGGCCGCCTCGCCTCCGTCACCGCCCTGGACCCGGGCGGCCTGGAGAAGGTGGGCCTGCGCTTCTTCGTGTGGATCTTCGCCAGCCTCTTCGCGACCTACGCCCCCAAGGCGCTGCGGCCGCGCCTGGCCAAGTGGCTGGAGCAGCCGGTCCTGGTCGTCCCGGAACTGCGGACGTGGATCCAGGCGGGCGTCCGCGCCTTCCGGATCCGGCGCCCCGCCCCGCGGCCGCTGTCGGACGCGGAACTGGGCTCGATCCGCACGCCGTTCTACCTGATCATGGGAAAGCGGAGCCTGCTCGTGCACCCGAAGCGCCAGCTGGAGCGGGTGCCGCGGGTGATCCCCGGCGCCCGCGCCGAGATCGTCTCCGCGACCGGGCACGGCCCGCAGATCGACCACCCCGAGCTGGTCAACGCCCGGATGCTCAGCTTCATGGAGGACGTCGACTCCCTCGACCCGGCCGCGCGCGGGGCCGCGTAGCAACGTGTCGGCTCAGCCCGCAGCGGTGCGGAAGCGGAGCCGGTACTCCGTCGGCGTGGTGCCCAGCGTGCGGCGGAACGCCCGGACGAGGGTGTCGGCGGTGCCGAACCCACAGGTGGAGGCGATCCGTGCGACCGTGGCATCGGTGGCCTCGAGCCGGTTGCGCGCCAGCTCCACGCGGGCCGACTCGACGTAGGCGGCCGGGGTCATGCCCAGCTCGGACTTGAAGATCCGGGCCAACTGCCGCTCGCCGACGTGCGCGTAAGCGGCGATGTCGGCCAGGCTGAGCCGGTCGCCGAGGTGCCGCCCGATGAAGTGCCGCAGGTCCTCGCCGCGCCGCGTCGCGGAGACGGGCTCCAGCGGGACGCTGAACTGGCTCTGCCCGCTCGGCCGCTTCAGGTACATCACCAGCTGCCGGGCCACGCGCAGGGCGACGGCCTCGCCGAAGTCCTCGGCCACCAGGGCGAGGGAGAGGTCCAGGCAGGCGCTGATCCCGGCGCCGGTCCACACCTCGCCCTCCCGGATGAAGACCGGGTCGGCGTCCACCTCGACCGCCGGGTGGTCGGCGGCGAGCTGTTCCGCGGTGGACCAGTGGGTGGTGGCCCGCTTGCCGTCGAGCAGCCCGGCCGCGGCCAGGAGGTGCGCCCCCACGCAGACGGAGGCCACCCGGCGCGAGCGCGCGGCGAGCGTCCGCACCCAGTCGACGACCTCCGGATCGGTGAGGGCGCGGACGCGGCGGTCGGCGTCGAGCTCGACCGCGCCGGGCACCAGGAGCGTGTCGATGCTCCGCGCGGCGGCCTCGTGGAAGGTCAGGTCCGGCAGGATGCGCACCCCCGCGGAGGTGGTGACGGGGTCGAGCGTCCGCGCGGCCAGGGCGACCCGGTAGCCGGCCGCGTCGTCCGTCTCCCGCGGGACCAGGGAGAACACCTCCGGAGGCCCGGTGACGTCCAGCAGGTCCACGCCCTCGAAGAGCACGATCACGATCGGCCGCGCGACGGGCCCCAGGGGCGCGGAATCGAGGTCCAACCGGTGTCCACAGGTCTCCATGACGTCTCCATCGCGGCGGCTCCCTCGCGTCTGCGTGGGCACTCCCGGCCGACGCTTACGGGTAGATGTTTGCAACGCTAACACAGGTCGTAAGCGCTGATTACGAATGGCCGGGATGTCGAGTCGCTGCACGCCATGACGCCCAGGTCGGAGTTGTTAGCGCTGCTACCATCGAAGCCATGTCAACGGCCCGAGAGCGCATTCTGGAAGCCACCGCGGAGCTGCTCGCCACCAAGGACGCGGCGGCGATCTCCACCCGGGCCATCTGCGACCGGGCCAAGGTCGGCATGCCCGAGATCTACCGCCAGTTCGGCGACAAGGAGGGGCTGCTCACCGCGGTGGCCGACCTCGGCTTCGAGCGCTTCCTCGCCAACAAGAGGCGCAATCCGCAGACCGGCGATCCGGTGGCGGACCTGCGCACGGCCTGGGACAGCCACGTGGCGTTCGCGCTCGGCAACCCCCACCTCTACCGGCTGATGTTCACCCCGGCGGGAGCGGCCAAGCCGCAAGCCATCGGGGAGGCGCAGGCCCTGCTCCTGACGGCCGTGGAGCGGTGCCGCGCCGCCGGGCGGCTGCGGACGGCCCCGGCGCTGGCCGGACGGTCGATCCTCTCCGCGAACGTGGGCGTGTGCCTGATGGCGCTGTCCTTCCCCGAGTCGTTCGGGGACCTGGACATCTCGCAGGCGGTGCGCGACGCGGTGATCGGCAAGGTCACCGGCGACGAGCGGGAGGACACGAGGATCGGCGCCGCGACCGTCCTCGCCCAGGCCCTGGTCGACACCCTCACGGGATCGACCCCGCCGTGACATCGTGGGGGGATGGCCATTGAAGTTCGCCCGGCTTCGGTCTTCGAGGACGTCCGCGCCCTGCTCGGCCCGAAGTCGCCCGGGGCCAACGTCTGCTGGTGCCTGAGCTACCGGATCCCGTCCAAGCTCAACAACGAGATCCGTGGACCGGCCCGCGGTGAGTACGTCGCCGGACTGTGCCGGGCCGGGGTCCCTCCGGGAGTGCTCGCCTACGACGGTGACGAGCCCGTCGGCTGGGCCGCCGTGGCACCGCGCTCGGACACCTCCTTCGCCCACAGCCGCAAGATCCCGTACGTCGACGACCTGCCGGTCTGGTCGCTGTGGTGCGTCCGCGTACGCCCCGGCCATCGTAAGAAGGGGGTCTCACACGCCCTCATCGCCGGTGCGGTCGAGTTCGCCCGGTCCCACGGAGCGCCGGCGGTCGAGGCGTACCCGCTCGACAACGAGGGCGCCAAGGTCGACCTGACGATGGCGTACGCCGGGATCCGGAAGAACTTCGAACGTGCCGGGTTCACCCACGCCGCCGACACCACCTCGGTGCTGGCCGGTCACCCCCGCGTCCTGATGCGGCTCGACCTGCGCTGACCGCCGCCGCCGCGCCCGGATCGCGGCGGTCCTACGCCCGGCCCGCGCGGGTGAAACGGCTGACCAGCTCGACGAACTCGTCCTCCTTCTCGAAGAACGCGACGTGCCCGGCCTCGATCTCGGCGTACGTGCTGTGCGCGATCGCGGCGTGCAGTTCACGGCTGTTCTCCACCGGGACGGTGATGTCCAGGGTGGCCCCGATGACGAGCGTCTCGGCCTCGACGAGCGGCAGCAGGCCGCGGATGTCGACGCGGGTGTCGAGGTCCACGTGCCGCAGGGTGCCGGGGGTGGGCGGCATGTTCGGGATCAGGAGCTCCACCTGCTCGCGGCCGATCGCGTTGAGGAAGCCCCGGCTGAAGCCCGTCATGGCGACGGAGCGGCCGAAGGCGGCCGGGTCGGAGGCGCCGAGCAGCTTCCACAGGGTGAAGAGGTTGCGCAGGTACTCGTCCCCGTCGGTGTGGGCCCAGCCGGCGACCAGGATCAGCCGGCGCACGAGGTCGGGGCGGAGCGCGGCGACGGCGGCGGACACCGGCGCTCCCATGGAGAAGCCGAGCAGGTCCACCGGCCCGGTGCCCGCGTCCTCGATGACGGCGATGACCTGCGCGGCCAGCCCCTCCACGGTCAGCGGCCCGCCGTCGTCCGTGGTGCGGTCGCTGCCGGAGAGGTCGGGGGTGATCACCGTGTGGTCGCCGGTGAAACGGGGCACGGTCTGCCCCCAGTTCACGGCGGAGCCGCCGGAGCCGGTGCCGTGGACGAGGACGAGCACGGGGCCCGTGCCGGTGCGGCCGTAGGAGACCTCGGCGTCGGCGACGTGCACGGTGGCGCTGACGGGGACTCCGGTGGCGTTGGTGAGGGTCGTGGGCATGGCTGCTCCTCCTGGTGCGTCGGGCGCCGGGGGCGTCTCCCCTCCGGCTCCGCCCACACTGCCGCCGCGCCGCCGGGGGCGGGAGAGCCTCCTCGAACCCGGGACCGCCGATCCCTGGATACGTCGCGGGACGCATCGCGCCGGAGGGGTCCGGCAGGATGATCCACATGACGATCGACCGCCCTGAACTGGCCGACTTCCTCCGCCGCTCGCGCGAGCGCCTGAGCCCCGAGGACGCGGGCCTCACGGCCGGGCCCCGCCGGCGCACCCCCGGGCTGCGGCGTGAGGAAGTGGCCCGGCTCGCGGGCATGTCGGCCGACTACTACATCCGGCTGGAGCAGGCCCGCGGCCCGCAGCCCTCACCGCAGATCCTGTCCGCGCTCGCCCGCGCCCTGCGCCTCGGCGACGACGCGCGCGACCACCTGCACCTGCTCGCCGGGCACCGCCCGCCCGCCGCGCGGGTCGCCGGCGGCGACCAGGTCAGCGCCGGCCTGCTGCACCTGCTGGACGCGTTGCCCGGAACGCCGGCGCAGGTCCTGAGCGACCTGGGCGACGTACTGGCCCAGAACGAGATGGCCCGCAACCTCCTGGGCGGCGTGTGCACGGTGTCCGAGCACGGCCGCAACGTCGTCTGGCGCTGGTTCGCGGACCCGGCCGCGCGGGACGCGTACCCGGCCGGGGAGCACGAGCAGTACAGCCACCTCCACGTGGCGGACCTGCGGGCGGCCGTCGGACGGCGCTCCTCGGACCCGGCGGCCACCCGTCTGGTGGAACGCCTGCGGGAGGCCAGCGGGGAGTTCGCCGCCCTGTGGGAGCTGCACGAGGTCGCCGTCCGCCGCCGCAGCCGCATGCGGGTGATCCACCCGGTCGTCGGCCCCGTGGACCTCGACTGCCAGGTCCTGCTCGCCCCGGAGGGCGGCCAGCGCCTCCTGCTCCTGACGCCCCCGCCCGGCACGGACACGGCCGCCCGGCTGGACCTCCTCCGGGTCGGCGCGTCCTAGGTTCGTCCGCCCGGGGTGCAGAACGTCCCGGAATGCACCCAATCGGGTCTGATGGTGCCCCGGACGGCATCTCCACATCGGGATCCCCGGCGCTCCCCAGCCGCCTGTACTCCTACGTGACGAAGCCCGACCCGGCCTTCCCGATCGTCACGCCCTGACCGCCTGACGGCTGCCCGACCGGCCGCGGTACGGGTTCAGGCCGCGCGGCAGAGGTCCGCGGGGCCGGCCGGGGCCGAGGCGCGGACCACGGTGGCGGGGACGGGCCGGTCGGTGCGGATGCCGGCGGCCGCGCTCTTCGAGCGGTTCCGGGCGAAGACCACCAGGCGCAGCACGGCGAACCGCGCGACGCCGGTGAGCGCCGAGGCGGTCAGGTAGACGACCTGCTCGCGCGCGGCGCTGGGCGAGGCCTCCAGCTGCCGCAGGGCGAGTACCGCCGCGCAGGTCACCGCGTACGCGGCCACCGCCGATCCCGCCGACTGCGCGTGCTGGCGCCGGCTCGCGCGCCCGCCCGCCCCGAAGGTGAAGCGGGCGTGCAGCTCGGTGGCGAGGAGCGTGGACACCGTGGTGATCAGAGCGTTGGCCAGGGCCCAGGGAATCCAGGAGGCGAGGGCCGCGACGGCGAAGCTGGAGGCGATCCCGACCCCGCCGCCGCAGACCACGAAGCGGGCGAAGGAGGTGAGGGCGCCGGATGCCGCCTGCTTCCGGCTCTGCACTGTCTCCATGATCCGACCCCTCCGCTGGTGCCCTGTGGAACGCACGTGTGCCGTGCGCTGCGGGCTGCGGGCCGCAGGGCGCACTGGCGTGGTGCCATGATGGCACATGCGTGGCACCACTGCGAGTCATTTATGGCGCCACATGTGGAACCAGTGGCGCCGCGACGGCCCGTCAGTGCAAGGCGCGGGACCGGGACCGGGTCAGGGCGAGCCCGCCGAGGCCCGTGCCGGCCAGGCCGAGCAGCAGGGCCACGTAGGCCCCGCCCAGCCCGTTGCCGGTGCCGAGACCACCGGCGGCGGTCGCCGCGACCAGCCCGCCGACGGCGGTGGCGATCAGCCCCGCCACCACGGCCGTCACGGCCCCGAGCGAACCGTTGGCGGCGGCGAAGCGACCGGTGGGGCGGGTCAGCGCCAGCACGGCGATCACGACGGCGGCCAGCCCCAACAGGCCGCCGGTGGCGGCTCCGAGCCTCCCCAGGCTGAAGTCGGTGACACCGGCGGCGAGCGGCTGGACCGAGGCGTGCGCCAGGCTACGAGCGGACATCGAGGTGCTCCTTCTCTTCCCACGACTGGACGTGGTTCGAGCATGTCGGCCCCGCCCCGGCAGGTCGTCCCGCAGGCGCGGACACTTCGCGCTACCGCGATCGCGGCAGGTGCCGCCGAGCTACTGCGCCCGTGGTAGCCGGCCGCTCGTCCACGAGCGGGATCCGCCCGCGGCCGCCCCGGGCTACGGTGCGCGCATGGACAAAGGACGGTTCCGCGTTCGGGCCGGTGTCAGGGACTGGCTGATCGCCGTAGGCGTGGCGGCCGCGCTGCTGGTCACCGGTCTGTCGGGGCCGCACCCCGCCACGGGTCCCGGCCTGTTCGGCTACGTGCTGCTGCCGGCCGGCGGCCTGGCGCTGGCCGCGGGCCGCCGGGCCCCGGTCGCCGTCCTCGCCGTCACCGGGCTCTGCGCGGTGGGCTACCAGGCCGCGGGCTTCGACGTGGCCGCCGTCGCGTTCCTCTTCGCGGTGTACGCGGCCGTGCGGGCGGGACACCGCACCGTCACGGTGGTGGCGAGCGTGGCCGTCCTCGCCTCCCTCCCCGTCGCGGCACTCGCCTCGGGCCTGCACGACACGGGCGAAGCGTTCGCGCAGGCCCGAGGCGCCCTCGAAATCGCCTGGCTCATCGCCGCCGGCGCCGCCGGCGAAGCCCTCCGGCAGGCCGAGCAGCGGGCCGACGAAGCCGAACGCACCCGGGAGGAGACCGCGCGGCGCCGCGCCGACGAGGAGCGGCTGCACATCGCGCGGGAGCTGCACGATTCGCTCACCCATCAGATCTCGGTCATCAAGGTGCAGTCCGAAGCCGCCGTCCATGTGGCCCACAAGCGAGGCGAACCGGTCCCGGAGGCCCTGTTGGCCATCCGGGAGGCCGGCCGGGAGGCCTCCCGGGAGCTCCGCGCGACCCTGGAGGCCCTGCGCGACGACGACACCACTCCGCCGCACGGCCTCGACCACATCCCCGAACTGGTGGAACGGGCCGGCAAGACCGGCGTGCGGGCGACACTGACGATCCAGGGCGGGCGGCACGACGTACCGGCCGCGGTGGGCCGCACCCTCTACCGGATCGTCCAGGAGTCCCTCACCAACATCGCCCGTCACGCGGACGCCACCACGGCATCGGTCCGCATCGAATACCGCCCGGACGCCGTCGCCCTCCAGGTCGACGACGACGGCAAGGCCGGGCCGGACACCACCCCCGTGCCCGGCATCGGACTGCTCGGGATGCGCGAGCGCGTCACCGCGCTCGGCGGCCGCCTCCGGGCGGCGCCGCGCGAAGGGGGCGGCTTCACCGTCCGGGCCGAACTCCCCGTGGAGCGCGCCTCGTGATCCGTGTCCTGCTCGTCGACGACCAGCCGCTGATCCGCAGCGGATTCCGCGCGTTCCTCGACCTCGAAGACGACATCGAGGTCGTGGCCGAAGCAGCCAACGGCCAGGAGGGCCTGGCGCTCGCCAGGGAGCACCTGCCCGACGTCGCACTCGTCGACATCCAGATGCCGGTGCTCGACGGCATCGAAACGACCCGGCGCATCGCGGCCGACCCGGCGCTGACCGGCGTCCACGTCGTCATCCTCACCAACTACGGCCTGGACGAGTACGTCTTCGACGCCCTGTCCGCGGGGGCGGCCGGATTCCTCGTCAAGGACGTCCTGCCGGAGGACTTCCTGCACGCCGTCCGCGTGGCGGCGCGCGGCGACGCCCTCCTCGCACCCTCGATCACCCGCAAGCTGATCGACCGGTACGTCACCCAGCCGCTCCCCACCGACACGCGCGCCGTGCTGGAGGGCCTCACCGGCCGGGAACGGGAGGCCGTCGCCCTGGTCGCGCACGGCCTGTCCAACGACGAGATCGCGGCGCGCATGGTGATCAGCCCGCTGACCGCGAAGACCCACGTCAACCGGGCCATGACCAAGCTCCGCGCCCGCGACCGCGCCCAGCTCGTGATCCTCGCCTACGAAGCCGGTCTGGTGGTCCCGCGCAGCTCGCCGCCCCGTCGCGAACGTGAAGGACACACTCCGGTAGATCGCGGGTGACAGCAGGCTTACGGCAGTGTGATGATGATCGGAGAACTCTGGGACCGCATGTGCGCCCGACCGTTGCCAAGGGGGGGACGGCCGAGCAACCGTTGTGCGGCGCCGCGCCCAGAGGCATCCCATCGTGTCCTCTCCGAAGGAACTTGCGCGTGCGTCCTACTCGTGCGACGGTCCTGCTCACCGCGGGCCTCGTCACCATTCTCGGAACACCGGCCGTTGCCGCCGCCGAGACTCCGGCCAGTCTCTACGTCAACAATGCCGCCAACTCCAACTGCTCCGACACCGGAACCGGTTCCCAGGCGGTCCCGTACTGCAGCATCTCGGCGGCGGCGAGGGTCGTTCAGCCGGGCCAGACCGTGCGGATCAAGCCCGCGACGTATGACGAGAACGTCACCGTCGACCGCTCCGGTGAGCCGGGCAAGCCGGTCACGTTCACCAGCGACACGGACTCCGCGCAGGCGTCCCTGAAGTACGGAAAGGGCCTGAAGATCACCGGCGCCTCCCACGTGGTGGTCCGCGGGCTGGGGAGCTGGGGCGGCGTCCAGGTCAGAGCCTCGAAGGATGTCGAGCTGGACCGGCTCCAGGTCTCGCTGCGTGACGCCCCCGGCCTCGTGGTCGGCGAGGGAAGCACGGGCGTGCGCGTTGTCCGGAGCACCCTCCGCACCGGTGCCCGCATCGAAGGCGGCGCCCGGGGCACCGTGCTCGGCCGCAACACCATCGGCAGCGAGCGGGAGACGACCCTGGAGGTCGTGGACGCTCCGGGAACCGTCGTCACCAACAACACGTTCACCACGGCCTGTACGACGACCGTCTCGGTCGGTGGCGCCTCGACCGGTTCCGCGCTGTTCAACAACGTGCTCTTCACCGAACAGGCCGGCAGTTCCTGCAAGCCGGCTTACCCGCTCACCAACATCGAGGTATCGGCGAGTGCGGCGGCGGGTACCCGTGCCGACTACAACCTGATCACCGGCCCCGTGCTCAACAGGGTGTCCTACAAGTGGGGCGGCACCGCCTACCAGACCGCGGCGGCGTTCACGGCCGCCACGGGACAGGGCGCGCACGACATCCTGGCCGCGGACCCCAGTGCCGTCGGTCCGCATGACGGCTCGCCGACCATCGACTCGGGTGACCCGACCGCGCCGGGCGTGCTTCCCGTCGACTTCCACGGGAAGGCGACCGCGGACGACCCGCGCGTTGCCGACACCGGCAAGGGCGGCGGATTCATCGACCGCGGTGCGTACGAGACCCAGGACGAGTTCAGCGGCGTCCAGCTCGCTGCCGACCCCGCGTGGGCGCCGGTCGGCACCAAGGTGAAGCTGACGGCCAGGGCGAGCAGCGCCTGGTCGGACCCGCTGCCGCTCACGTACCGCTTCGAATTCAGTGATGGCACCGCCCCGGTCGTCACCCACGAGAACACCGTGGAGCACGTCTTCACCATGCCCGACAGCTACGGCTTGAAGGTGACGGTGACCAACGCCGCCGGCCGGGAGGTCTCGGGGCTGGCATCGCACAGGACGGGCCCAAAGGAGCTGCGGGCGGGGTTCCGGGATTCTCCGGTCTTTCCGGACTCGACCAGCCCGGACCGAGTCGTCCGTCCTCTGACGTTCGAATTCAACACCCATGACCTCCCGGCGCCGTGGCCGATCGA
This sequence comes from Streptomyces sp. GQ60, assembly GCF_059758875.1. Classification (NCBI taxonomy): domain Bacteria; kingdom Bacillati; phylum Actinomycetota; class Actinomycetes; order Kitasatosporales; family Streptomycetaceae; genus Streptomyces; species Streptomyces sp. GQ60. The sequence continues at coordinate 411,124 of NZ_JCAXEG010000007.1, forward strand.
GAGCATGGACATCGACTTCGGCGACGGCGCCACGGCGCAGAGCACGGGTGAGCACGTCTTCGAGCACGTGTACAAGGCGCCCGGCACGTACAAGGTGACGCTCACCGTGCAGGACATCAAGGGCGCGAAGTCCACGGGTAGCCGCGACGTGCGCGTCGAATACATCAGGTCGAACTTCGCCGCCACCGAGCCGTTCCGGCTGCTCGACACCCGTACCACCAAGACGCCCGTCCGGGGCGGTGTCGCCACCCCGGTGGTCATGCCGGCCGGCCGCGCCGTGCCCGGCCACACCCTCTCCGGGGGGATGTCGTCTGCGGTCCTCAACGTGACCGTCACCGATGCCACGGAGGACACCCACCTCACGGTATGGCCTTCTGGTCAGCCGCGTCCGACGACCTCGAACCTGAACATCCGCGCGGGCTCGACCTCGGCCAACATGGTGACGGTGCCGCTGGGTGCCGACGGCAAGGTCCAGGCCCAGCTCAACTCGGGCAAGGCCTCGCTGATCGTGGACTTCGTCGGCTACTACCAGCCGTGGGAAGGGTCGAAGTTCTCCTCGATCGCGCCGAGCCGTCTCGCGGACACGCGCACCTCGGGCGGAGCGCTGGGCGGTGGCAAGACCCGCACGGTGAAGGTCGCCGGTCTGAAGGGCATCCCGACCAACGCCAAGGCCGTCGCGCTGAACCTGACCGGCACCGGTGCGACCGCGCCGGCGCACGTCATCGCGTACCCGAACCCGAGCAAGCGTCCGACGACGTCGAACCTGAACGTGGAACCGGGCAAGGACAAGTCGAACCAGACCATCGTCCCGGTCAGCGCTGACGGCACCATCACCCTCTACACCAACACCGGTTCCACGCATCTGGTCGTGGACGCGGTGGGCTTCTACGGCGCGGACGGCAAGAACAGCTTCACGCCGGTCGTGCCCGAGCGCCTCGCCGACACCCGCGTGACCGGGAAGGTCGCCCCCGGCACCACGATGACGGTCCCGAACCTGCCGTACAACGCCAGCTCCGCAGTCCTGAACGTCACGGCGACCGACACCACCGGCCCCGGCTTCCTGACCGCGTACGAATTCGGAGCCGCCCGACCCGGCGCCAGCAGCCTCAACACGCTGCCCGGATTCACGGTCCCCAACCACGTGATCACCCCGGTCAACGACGCCACCAACAAGGTCAGCATCTTCAACAGTCACGGCGGAAGCAACCACGTGATCGCCGACCTCCTCGGCTTCTTCTCCAGCTACGGCGTCTAACCCCACCCGAACAACCAGGAAGCCCCGGCCACCCGCACTGCGCGGCGGCCGGGGCTTCCTCCGTTCGGTCTACTCAGAGCCGGCCCCGCCGGGAGGGCGGCGTCCGGCATCGCGCGAGTCCCCGCTGCTCCGGGCATCACAGGGCTTTCCCGCTCTCGGCGGTGGTGGCAGGCGGGCCACTGACGGCGGAGCTCCGGCTCAGGACGCTCGAAGGCGGGCGGTGGAGCGGGGGGTCGCGGTCGTGCGTGCATCCCGCCACCGTCATCAGGGGGAGCGTCTCAAGGTCGCACGGCCGCCGGCCCGGACGGGCGCATCACCTCAGGCCGAGGCCGGCGGCGCGGACGATTCCGCGGCACGGCGGTATTCGGCGTTGATGCGCTGTGCCTCTTCGAGCTGGTCTTCGAGGATGATGATGCGGCAGGCGGACTCGATGGGGGTGCCCTGATCGACGAGCTCGCGTGCGCGCGCGGCGATGCGCAGCTGGTAGCGGGAGTAGCGTCGATGGCCGCCGGCGGATCGGAGCGGGGTGATGAGGCGGGCTTCGCCGAGTGCACGGAGGAAGCCCTGCGTGGTGCCGAGCATTTCTGCGGCCCGGCCCATCGTGTAGGCGGGGTAGTCGTCGTCGTCAAGCCGGCCGAACGAATCGTCTGCTGTCATTGCACCTCTCTCGTGGAACGCGTGGAGGGGCCCTGGTGCCTATGGCACCAGGGCCCCGAAGGAACTACTACACCATCTGTCGGCCTGTTACTGCGCCGACCCTGTGTTTCCGCCGACCCGGCCGAGATGCTGCCGGGAATGCGGGGATCGCGGTTGCTTGACCGGAGACCACCTCGCTATCGATGTCCTGCGGTACCCGGGCCCAGACTTCTCCCCGGGCGATCCTGATGGTGCTCGGCCCCTCCGTTCTTCCCTCGGTGATCAACTGCTTACCTACTCGGTACTGCTTACTGCGTGTACTGCCTACTGCTGGTACTGCGTGTACTGCGTACTGCTCTGCGGCCATGTCCCGCGCCGCTCTCCGGCAGCCAGCCCCGTCGCCCGTCCTGCGTTTGCTCTGGCTTAGAACCCCACTGCCGAACCTCCCGGTGCGCGCGTCCGCAGCCGACGCCTTCACCGAGGTGCTGCTCACTGACTTCACTGCTGGGTACTGCGTACTGCATTCACGGGTACTGCATTCACGGGTACTGCCACTGCGTCAACTGAGGTCCTGCTCTTGGCGGCCCCTGATCACTGCGGGCCGCCCGGTCCGGTTGCCAGTCCCGTCGCCGTCCTGCACCAACCATGGCTTCGACACTCCACGACCGCACCGCACTGCTGAACTGCAACTACCTGAACCACTAGTACTACTGCCGGCAGTTCGTCTCTGCCAGGCCCTGCTGTCTCTCTGGGCTACGAGAGAAACCATAACCACACCACCATGCAATGTCTACTCCAGCCACCATAGATTTTTGTGCGGCCGAGGGGGAGGTAATCGGCATCGGCCGGGAGAGCCGGACATGGGGGATGCGGCAGGACGCGGAAGGGCCCGACCGGCATGCCGGTCGGGCCCTTCCACGCTGTACGGGTGCGGCTCGCGCCGCCCCTTCGGTCAGACGGCGACCGGGACGCCGAGCATCGCGGATGCGTGCTGGAGCGGACTGAGGACGCGCGCCGGCGCGGCAGCCCGCGGGATGCCGCGGCAGGTGAAGCCGAGCTGGGTCATGGCCCGGAGGACTTCACCCACGCTGAAGTCGCGGCGATCCTGGCGGGTGATGACCTGGCCTACCTGCTTCACGGGGTAGACGCGGCGGCCGATGATCACGGAGTCGCCGACGACTTCCTCGGGCTTGATGCCCTTCATCGATTCCAGGACGCCGCTCTTGGTCAGATCGAACGGGAAGCGGGCGATGACACAGCGCATGTTGCCTCACAGGAAGAAGGGGAGGGGGGCGGTTCTGCGGTGATGAGGCGGGTCAGCCGGCAAGGGCGAGGACGCCGGGGGTGCTGCCTTGTACGTCGACCACGGGCCCGGCGTCGAGGCGGCGGTAGCTCACCGCGTGTTCCGCCTCGGCCATGGGGGTCATGGGCGAGGCGAACGGCCCGCGGTCGTCGCCGAGGGCCTCGCGCAGCCGGGCTGCATCCGGACCAGCGTCACAACGCGCCTCCTGCAGAGATGGGTCAGTCTTCTGATCACGTGGTCGTCAGGCCGCCGCGTCGAAGGCGGACTGGCGCGCGCTCGCGCGCCGGGCGGCTGACACGGGCCCGCGCCGCCCGCGGGCGGGGCCGCCGCTGCGCCTGGGCCGCTCGGACACCGGCGCGGTGATGGTGACGGGGATCCCTGAGGGTGCTTGGGCGCCGGTGATCCGGTTGAGGGCCTCGTCTCCGGAGCGGACCTGGGTGGTCTGCGGAGCGATCCCGGCGGCCTGCATGAGGCGGGTCATGTCGCGGCGCTGGTTGGGGGTGACCAGGGTGACGACGCTGCCGGACTCGCCGGCGCGGGCGGTGCGGCCGCCGCGGTGCAGGTAGTCCTTGGGGTCGGTCGGCGGGTCCACGTTGACGACGAGGTCCAGGTTGTCGACGTGGATTCCGCGGGCGGCCACGTTCGTGGCGACCAGGACGGTGACGTGTCCGGTCTTGAACTGGGCCAGGGTCCGGGTCCGCTGCGGCTGGGACTTCCCGCCGTGCAGGGCCGCGGCGCGGACCCCGCTGTCGAGGAGGTCCTGGGTGAGGCGGTCCACGGCGTGCTTGGTGTCCAGGAACATGATCACGCGGCCGTCGCGGGCGGCGATCTCCGTCGTCGTCCGCTGCTTGTCTGCGCCG
>NZ_JCAXEG010000070.1:0-307 GCF_059758875.1 Streptomyces sp. GQ60
ACCGTCGCGGCGGCGGCCGGAGACCTCCTGGTCCAGGAGATCCTCCTCCAGCTCCCGCCCGGCTACGACCTCCTCTTCGGCCACCCCAGCCCACCTGAACAACGCTTCACGCACCCATCTGAACCACGACGAGAAAGGCATCCGCACCATGTACGACCAGCTTCGAGCGAATCCGCACCAGCCGGTCATGACGTTCGACCAGATGCTGGAACGTGTTCGCTCCGAAGGCATCTACCCCACCTGCGAACGCGCCGAGGACGTCATCCGCACCGTCCTCGCCGCGCTCGGCCGGAGGGTTACCGGAGAT
>NZ_JCAXEG010000071.1:0-305 GCF_059758875.1 Streptomyces sp. GQ60
GGACGGTCGCCACCGGAGGGACGGTCATCGCGACGCGGGAACGACGGACGGTCGCCACCACGGTCGTCACGACCGCCGCGGAACCCACCACGGTCGTCATCACGGCGCGGGTACGACGGACGGTCGCCACCGGAGGGACGGTCGTCACGACGCGGGTAGGAGGGACGGTCGCCACGGTCGTTGCCGCGGAAGCCACCACCGGAGGGGCGGTCACCACGGTCGTCGCGGCGGAAGCCACCACCGGAAGGACGGTCGCCACCGGAAGGACGGTCATCGCGACGCGGGAACGACGGACGGTCGCCACC
>NZ_JCAXEG010000072.1:0-301 GCF_059758875.1 Streptomyces sp. GQ60
GGCTGTGATGCTTGCAGGCAATTACACAGCGAGGATGCAGTGGACGGTCGGTCTTATTCCGACATGACTGTCCCGCTCTAAGTGCGTGTGCACCCGATTACGGGTAAACATTCATGGAGAGTTTGATCCTGGCTCAGGACGAACGCTGGCGGCGTGCTTAACACATGCAAGTCGAACGATGAAGCCCTTCGGGGTGGATTAGTGGCGAACGGGTGAGTAACACGTGGGCAATCTGCCCTTCACTCTGGGACAAGCCCTGGAAACGGGGTCTAATACCGGATAATACTCCTGCCTGCATGGG
>NZ_JCAXEG010000073.1:0-293 GCF_059758875.1 Streptomyces sp. GQ60
ACCCCCACCCCGACTCCGACCTCGGCGGCGCTGAAGCTGGCCAACCCCGGCCCGCAGGCCTGCAAGTTCAACCAGAGCTGCACCATCCAGCTCACCACCACGGGCGGGAAACCGCCCGTCCGCTACTCCGCCACCGGACTCCCCTGGGGCCTCACCCTCGACGCCGCCACCGGCCGCATCACCGGCAAACCCTGGGCCACCGGAACCCTCCAGATCACCGCCACCGCCACCGACACCACCCCGACCACCGCCACCACCACCTTCCCCCTCACCCTCACCTGGTTCTAAAGGAG
>NZ_JCAXEG010000074.1:0-273 GCF_059758875.1 Streptomyces sp. GQ60
ACAACTGCTCACGGACCTCGCGCAGCATCACCAGCGCGGCCAGCGCGGGGTGCGGCCCCGCATCCGTATCGAGTGTGGGAACGGTCTGCGGCACCGATGGTCGTTGTGCGTCGCTTACGGCTCGGCTGATGGTTTCCAGGGCCGAAGCGGCAGCGAGGAAGTTGATCTCCGGAGCCGGGGCGGCTTCTGCCATGGCGCTCCCCCTATCCTGTCGTCCTCCGGGTGACATCTGATGTGTCACCCTTCCGATGACTCTGTGGTTGTCATCGTTTA
>NZ_JCAXEG010000075.1:0-273 GCF_059758875.1 Streptomyces sp. GQ60
CCGGGTAATCAGGGGTTGTAGCTGTGTGTGGGGGTGTCAGCGGGGTGTGTCCTTTGGAATGAGCTTGTTGCGGATGCTGTGGGTGTGGGTGTGCTCGTAGTTTCCTTTCATGCGGCAGGTCGGGTGTGCCGTTCGGGGTTTTTCGGTGGTCCTAATACGGAGGTCGCGTGTCAGCGGCAGCAGAGCGCTCAGGTGACTGCGGGATCGCGGTGTTCGCGAGCAGGGTCGGTGCGGATGAGAAGAGGCTGTTTGACGCGTTCGACCGGCGTGGGG
>NZ_JCAXEG010000076.1:0-268 GCF_059758875.1 Streptomyces sp. GQ60
CAAACGATGACAAGCAAGGCGTCGTCCAGTGGACGACGGAACTGGAGCGTCATGGACGAGGCCGATCCACCCGCGCAGATCCCCCTTCTTGCCGCCGCCGCGGCGCTGGAGACCATCAGCCGAGCGGTGAGCGCCGCGCAGCAACCACCGCCACCGCCACCAGCAGCACCACCGGCACCGCAGGCCGCTCCGACGCCCGGTCCGGACGGGGGTCCGCACCCGGCTCTGACCGCGCTGGTCATGCTGCGCGAGGTCCGCGAGCAGCTCG
>NZ_JCAXEG010000077.1:0-255 GCF_059758875.1 Streptomyces sp. GQ60
GCGGCGGACCAGCAGGTCGACGTTGCGGTCCAGGGTGGCGGAGAACAGCATCCGCTGGCCCTCGGGGCGCACCTGGTCGAGGAGTGCGGTGACCTGGGGCATGAACCCCATGTCGGCCATCTGGTCGGCCTCGTCCAGGACGGTGATCCCGACCTGGTTCAGCCGGCAGTCGCCGCGGTCGATGAGGTCCTTCAGCCGGCCCGGGGTGGCGACCACGACTTCGGCGCCGCCGCGCAGGGCGTTGGCCTGGCGGCC
>NZ_JCAXEG010000078.1:0-255 GCF_059758875.1 Streptomyces sp. GQ60
GCGGCGGACCAGCAGGTCGACGTTGCGGTCCAGGGTGGCGGAGAACAGCATCCGCTGGCCCTCCGGCCGCACCTGGTCCAGCAGGGCGGTGACCTGGGGCATGAACCCCATGTCGGCCATCTGGTCCGCCTCGTCGAGGACCGTGATCGCGACCTGGTTCAGCCGGCAGTCACCCCGGTCGATGAGGTCCTTGAGCCGGCCGGGCGTGGCGACGACCACTTCCGCTCCGGCGCGCAGCGCCTGTGCCTGCCGGTA
>NZ_JCAXEG010000079.1:0-229 GCF_059758875.1 Streptomyces sp. GQ60
GACGCGGTGGCCGAGCACTACGGGATGATCGTCTCCGTCCACGACCTCAAGCCGGACCTCCCCGGCGACGCCGCCATGGCCCGCGACCGGATCCGCGCGGGCACGATGGGAGCCGAGGACGTCCTGCACGACCTCGGCGCGATCGGCATCACCTCCTCCGACGCCCAGGGCATGGGCCGCGCGGGCGAGACCATCCGCCGCACCTTCGCCATGGCCGCCAAGATGAAGG